>CALHOU010000025.1 GCA_938035945.1 uncultured Granulosicoccaceae bacterium | reverse complement strand
AAATTGACCGAAGTGCGCGCTAGAAAGGCACTGATGAAAATGCGCGCATCCCTGCAAATGTTGTCCGATCAGTCAGCACAGCAAAAGCAACTCTAAAGAACTCCAGTGCCTGATTCGGTATACTGAAGGTCAGATGTAACCCTTTATTCTCACAGGCTTTGCAGCGCAAATTTGGTCATAAAGATGGACGAGCGTAATCTATCCCCGTACCGCCATTTCTCAATAGAAGAGTGGGCGGCACTTCGGCGCAACACACCACAGCCGTTAACCGAAGACGAGCTTGCGCAAATGCGCGGCATGAACGAACGTGTTTCGTTGTCTGAAGTTGAGCAAATCTATTTGCCGTTATCACGCTTGCTAAGTTTTCATGTGGCATCGGCCCAAGAGCTTAATGTTGGTATTCGTCAGTTCTTGGAAATTGAACAGGGCAAGGTGCCTTATATAATTGGCATTGCAGGTTCGGTGGCTGTTGGGAAGAGTACGGTTGCGCGTGTATTGCGATCCCTGCTTGCACGTTGGCCCGAGCACCCAAAAGTTGATCTTGTCTCTACCGACGGGTTTCTGTTGCCAACGGCCACATTGGAAGAGCGTGGCATTATGCACCGTAAAGGTTTTCCGGAAAGTTTTGATCGTCCTGGCTTATTACAGTTTTTATCTGATGTTAAAAGCGGCAAACGCAATCTGAAAGCGCCGGTTTATTCCCACTTGCAATACGACATCGTACCGGATGAATATATTGAAGTAGATCAGCCAGACATTTTAATTGTTGAAGGCTTGAACGTTCTACAAACGCGCGGTGCAAAGCTTGGCGAGCAAAACGTGTTTGTGTCGGATTACTTCGACTTCACGATGTATGTTGATGCAAAGTCGGAAAATATTCGTCAATGGTATGTTGATCGATTTCTATCGCTACGCTCGACCGTGTTTAATCAGCCGGGTGCATACTTTAGTCATTATGCGCTATTAAATACCGAAGAAGCCACGGCCACGGCCAATACCATTTGGGACACAATCAACGATGTCAACCTGGTAGAGAATATTTTACCTACCAAAAATAGAGCAAAACTTATTCTGCACAAAGGGGCAGATCACGCCATTGAAGGCGTACAAATGCGTAAGATGTAACGTCCGACTTTTTAATTGTGCGTATGTATTTACCATTGGGCGCATCTACCGGAGAATCCAGCATTAGCAACGCAAACTTATTTTCTCGTATCGTGGCCATGATCGGTGGTGCAGCTATTCTTATGCGCCGTTGGGGTAAAGACACCGACCAGCCGGTGCTTGGTACCGAGCCTGTTATTCCAGAGGCAAGCCCTCAGGGCATTCCAACCTTAAAAATGCCAACCGCACAGGGTTGGGCCGAAGGCGATAAGCCCAAAGCCGCTGACGGGCTACAAGTGAACATGTTTGCAGGCGATTTGATTCACCCGCGCTGGATTCATGTGCTGCCAAACGATGATGTATTGGTTGCTGAAGCCATGCCTGATACCGGTCCGGTTAAATCTGCGTTCGACTACGCGATTGTGAGCACCATGAAGCGTGCAGCAGCCCTTGGCGTATCGGCTAATCGCATCACCCGTTTTCGTGACACCAATGGCGATGGTGTGGGTGATGAGCGCAACACCTTTTTAGAAAACCAAAACAAACCCTTCGGCATGGCCTTGGTTAACGATACGTTCTATGTGGGCAACACCGATGGCGTGGTTGCGTTTCCCTATTCTGAAGGCGACACCCGTATTAACGGTGAAGGTCGAAAGCTGGTTGACTTTAAACCCGGTGGGCATTGGACGCGCAGTTTGATCGCCAGTGAAGATGGAAAAAAACTCTACGCAGGCGTAGGTTCGCAATCGAATATCGCGGAAGTTGGTATGGAAGCCGAAGAAGGCCGGGCGGCCATCTATGAGCTTGATCTGGAAAGCGGTACCTCACGCATCTTCGCTTCGGGTTTACGCAACCCGGTGGGCGTGGCTTGGGAGCCCAACACAAATGCGTTGTGGACAGTGGTTAATGAGCGCGATGGGCTTGGCGATGAAGTGCCGCCAGATTATCTAACCTCGGTTCAGGAAGGTGGCTTTTATGGCTGGCCATATTGTTATTGGCATCAAACGGTTGATGATCGCGTGCCGCAGAATCCTGAGATGGTCGCCAAATCCATCGACCCAGACTACGCGCTTGGTGGTCATACGGCGTCTTTGGGATTGTGTTGGATGCCGGCGGGCACCTTGCCGGGGTTCGATACCGATGGCATGGTGATTGGTCAGCACGGTTCATGGAATCGCAGCACCCTAAGCGGCTACAAGGTTGTATTTGTGCCATTTGCTGATGGCAAGCCCAATGGGCCGCCGCGCGATATATTGTCTGGCTTTTTAGCGCCGGATGAAAAGGTGTCCTACGGCCGTCCGGTGGGGGTGGCGATTGGCCCGAACAACTCCCTGCTGGTTGCCGATGATGTGGGCAACGTGATTTGGCGGGTGACGGGCGCGGACTGATAATCCGCGCACATTGGTCTGGCTATTGATCCCGCTAATGATGGGTAAGCTCAGCAAAATATTGCATTAAATTACGACCATTCGCCAGCAAGCGCACAGCGCATTAGCTATCATTACTTAATGACTGCTCAATCCGCCCTTAACCGGCATTTCCATAGTTTGTGCGCGTAGCAACTTACACACAACCCAGCATGGCACCTCGCGGTTCCTTTGTCGCGTTGTGTGTGCTCGTGCTCACGATTGTGTTGGGCACCAGCGCCCTGCACACGCTTATGACGCACTTCGCGCCGAGCCTGCACAGCGGCATTGCCGTGCTATGGCTACTGACCTATGTGGCCGCTTTTATGGGGCTGATGTTTGGGCACGGAATCAACTGGATTTCCTGGTTAGCACGTTACCGCATTTTATTAGTGATTCTGCTGCTCGGTACCACCATATCGGTGTCGTGGTCATTAGATGCTGCGATTTCAGCCGAGCGCGTTGTGCACTTGTTGGGTTGTTCGGTCTTGGCCATCTATTTAGGTTTCATGATTCCATTGTTAACCACGCTACGCGTGACCGCTGTTGTGCTTGGTGTGGTCATGTTCGCAAGCTTAGGTGCAGCCATTGCCATGCCGTCGGTTGGCATGCAAGAGTACGAAGGTAAGATTGTTTGGAGCGGAATTCTTAACTCTAAAAACGCATTGGGGTTTTGGGCATCGGTTGCGGTGTTGTTATACATCACACTCAGTGCATCAACAGTGAGTTTGTTTTTAAAGCTCGTTTGTTATGTGTTTGCCATCATTTCTTTATTTGTTCTTGTTAAAAGTGAATCGGCTACCTCATTAGTGGCCATGGTAGTCGCTGGCGCTTTGTCTTTATATTTATACATCGCCTTTCGCTTCCAGCTCGGGTTTATTCGCATGGCGGTCATGGCCATACTGTTCGGAGGTTTGGTGGCCTTTGCACTTTCAAACATCGATACTGCTGAAATCGTTGGACGATCGGGTGATTTAACTGGACGAGGAGAGGTGTGGCGCCAAACCTGGAAGCTGATTATGGATAAGCCATTGACCGGCTACGGTTATGGTTCGATCTGGTTTCCTAACGATGCCACTTTGTGGATTCAGCAAAGTCTGACCGATTTTACCTGGGTGGTTTACCACGCGCACAATGGCTTTCTACAAGTTGCGTCTGAAATTGGCTTGCCTTTGTCTTGCATCGCTTTGTTGATGGTGGCGCAGCAGCTCATTGAAATCTTCTATTGCCAATATGAGCGCCAGCAAGTGGGAGTGTTGTTCGTGCTTGCGTTTGTTGTGGCATACCTCATAAGTAATTTTAGTGAAGCGCGTTTCCTGGTCAATCGTGAGCTGTACTGGATATTTTTTATCGCGTTGCCTATCAGTATGCTGCGCCAGATTAATCTGGTGTCGGTCGATGCGATGGATGAAGATGAGGAAGGTGCTTATTCGATGGGTCAGGGCAATGCCTATGGATATGCTGGTGTGCCGCCAGATAAACCATGGCTTCGTCCGATTGAGCCAAAAACACCTGCGCAAATTGCAGCGGCGAGCGGTATGGCTGCCGCTGGTGCCCATGCAACTTATGGTGATAGCACGCTTGAAAACGGTACCATCGATTCAACGAATCAAATGCCTCAGTTATCCGTGCATGATGAGACGGACATCGACTTAGGTTATGACAACGAGAACAATTTCGATTTCGGTGAGTACGACTTAACCGAAAGTGGCGATCACACCTTAGACACAACGCGTGTTGAGGTGTTTGATTCGGACGATACGCTTGAACAAAGCGCGCAGGTTCAGCGTGAAGTTATGTTCAAGGGTGATTTGCCTGAAGACGATACTACGTCGCTTGAGCAAAGTGAAACGAACGTAGATGATGATGACTTCAACACCAGTCACTATTCAACAAGTGACCTGGACGAAGTTTTAATGGACGAGCCAAATGTGATACGTCCGTATGAAGAATTTAGTCACGATGAATCCAATGTGGACATGGACGCCAACCAGGCAATTACTGATTTTCTGGATGATGATACCGGCATGGATAAAGACCGTTACGATAAAGATTTCGACGACGACAACGATGATGACGATGAATGGGTTGATATTTCTTTAACTTAATAGACAACTCCAAGCTTTGGCGAAACATTAACAATGGGCGACAAGATAGAAATTAAAGCTAGAGACCGCTTATTTCTTTTCTCGGATAAATACCATTATGTGGGTAAGTTGCAAGACAACTAAGCTATTTAGGCTCATTGCTTAAGTCGATCACAGTCATTTCATTCTGGGTGCCTAAGCGAAATATAGGGCCCCACGTTCCTGTGCCAATAGACACATACAACGATTTGCCTTGTTCGGTAAACAAGCCTGCCATGTTGGGGTATTGGCGTTTAACTAAAAAACCAAACGGAAACATTTGTCCTGCGTGTGTGTGGCCTGCCAGAGTTAGGTGGATGTTTCTATCCAGCGCCGCTTGCCAACCGTCCGGTCGGTGATATAACAAGATCGAATACAAGGATTCATTCAAGCTCATAGCGTTAAGCGTTGCGGGTAATGTGTCAGGCCTGTCGCGGTCATCAATGCCAATAATCTGTAGCCCTTGTTCAGTGACTACTTCATCTCTTAAAACGGTTACACCGTGTGCTGTGATCGAAGCCAGTGCTTTGTCTAAGTCTACGTAGCGTTCGTGATTGCCAATGCACTTGTAAGTCGGGGCGTTTAAATTTGCCAGCGCTGCTAAGTCTTCTGTGCTCACAGCTGAGGCATCGAGTAAGTCACCTGTGATAACCACGATGTTGGGCTTATGTTGATTTACATCATCTACCACCCTTTGCAAGAATGCCGCTGAGCGCGAACCGATATGCACGTCGCTGATTTGTACAACGCGAAGCGGGTTTGGCAATTGAGGTGCGTGGAAATGTAAATGCCGAGGCGCGATTTTAATCGCGCGTGAAATGGCAAATGCGGATAAGCCTATCCAGGCGATTAATACAATAATCCCGACGTGCACTGGGTTTAAAAACAAAATGAGTAATGAGCCCACAATCACCAAGGACATCAGCACGGTGCCAGCACCTAAGGCTTGCATCCATAGCCAGCGAATGTTCATGTTGTTCGAATTATTTAAGGTGTACCAAAACGAGTAGAACGCAGGAACGCTAAGTAGGGCGGCTATGGTTAAAAACGTTGTGACTGAGCTTGATGTTAGCCACGCGAGTAGGGTGAAAAACGGTGCAAATATGGATACAAACAATACGCTTGTACCAATCACGAAAAACAGGGCAGATCGTTTCATGGTTTTATTAAAGTACTAAATCGCCACGGTTGATCAAGAGTTGGATTTTGAATAAGCACGCCATTGCCAAGCCATCGGTGATGCGTCCGTCCATTGCCATGTCAATTGCGGTTTGCAGGGGCACTTTCTTTATCTCTAAACTTTCTGTGTCGTCGGGTTCGCAGTCGCCGAAGCTTAATCCTTGAGCGACAAAGCCGACTGCATATTCATCGGTTACTGAGTTAGACGTGTGAAGTTCTAAAAGTTGCGTCCATTGTGTAGCGCTAATGCCGGTTTCTTCTCGTAATTCGCGTTTGGCCACATCAAGATTATCTTCACCGGGTGCGCCACCGCCTTCAGGAATTTCCCACATGTATTGATTTAACGTGTATCGATGTTGGCCGACCAACCATGTGTTGCCATCGTCATCGATGGGCACCACGCCAACCGCTGTGTTTTTAAAATGGACTAATCCATAGATGCCAGCATTGCCTGTGGGGGCCGTGACTTCACGGTGCGTGACCGTTATCCAAGGATTGTCGTAGCGTTCTTCAATGGAATGTGTTTTCCAAGGGTTCGAGTCGGAGTCACTCACAGGTTGTTTCGCACTTTGCTGGGCTTGATTAGCTCAAGTGTAGCGTAACTGCAGCAGATGAGTCCGATGGCATCCGGGTGCTAGATGCCATCGGTTGTTCACTGGGCGCGCAATGGGGACTTGCGCGCTGGACTTTACTTTTGCAGATCTTGCAGGGCTTTCGCACCTTCAACGGCTGCATCGGCCGCTTTGTTTGCCAGATCACCTGCAACTTCTTTTGCTTGTTCTGCGACTATGGCTGACTGCTTAACTGTATTTTTGTAGGTTCCAGCTAACAATTCTTTCGAAGCTTCTGTACCGGCTTTTATCAGTGTTTTTCTATCCACTGGCTGGTTGTTCATGACAACAGTGGTAGGGGCTGTGTCGACAGTGCCGTCACCTTGCTTCTTAAATGCACACTTCATAGAGCCTGCTTGGCCACTGGAATTGGTGTAGTCAACTTTCACATTGACCATGTTGCCGGCATCGTTTTTCGTATCGGCATCCCAGCTGGATACGCTATTACCAGTGAGTTGTTTAGTGACCGCCTGACACATGGCTAGCTGGGGGTTATCAGTGTTGGTGCATGCGCTGATGCCAATGAGGGCAACAGATACAGTGAACGCAAGCTTATGCATTTCATTTCCTTGTATGGTTTAAGACGCAACTATACTGGCGCGGTTGTTGGCTTGTCCACGTCAAACGCTTGCAAAACGGCCATGCATTTGTGTCCTGATGTAAAAATCGTACTGTGGTGGAAACCGTGTGTTTTAGTTGGCGCCGTAAATTGCGGCTAAAACGACCACCATCAAGAGTGATGCTCCCATGAGGATGTTGATGCGTCTTTGTGCCGGCTCAGATAATGACATGCGTTTCAAGCTGATGCCTGCGGCTAGCCACAATAGGTGAATAGGAATCCAAATCGCATTTACCAACACAAATTTCCAGAGGATCTCGGTGCTTGAACTCATACTGGCAAACGGGAATCCGGTGAACAGTGTGGTGTTGACCACGTAAGCTTTCGGATTAATCGCTTGCAGCGCAATGCCATTGATAAGCCCCGGTGGACTTTGCTTTTCGATAAACGCGATTTTTGAACCCACCAGCGCAATTCGCGCTGCCAGATAAAACAGGTACGCAATGGATGCGTATAGCAGCACCGGCCGGATAACCGGGTGCGCCAACATAAGCCCAGCAACGCCCGTCACTACCGCCAGCGCAACCAGATTAGTGCCGATAAACAAACCTGTCAGATATCGATAAGCAGGCTTAGCCCCAAATGCCGCACTCACACCTGCCGTGGACAAAACCCCCGGCCCAGGCGTGATCAACAGAAAAAACACCGCAGCAAGAAAAGCGAGCATGAGCCATCTCAAGAAAACAATCCGGGGACAGTTTACTTAATTCGCCTATCCGGGGACAGTTTACTTATATGCGTCTATGCGTTGGTGTCGATAAAGTGCAGTCATTAAGTAAACTGTCCCCGGATATGGGGCCCGGATGGGGGGAGGCTAGAATTCGGCGCCCAGTGCATTTGTCCAATACTGCCGAAAGTCGGAGCCGTTGTTCTCAACACAGGTTACTGCAACGTCTTTGAAATTGGGGTTCATCAAATTTGCACAATGCCCGGGGCTGTCTAGCCAGGCTTGCACGACGGATTCGGTCGTCGGTTGACCGGCTGCAATATTTTCTCCAACGGTGCGCCATTCGTAACCTTGGTTGGTAGCGCGTTGCGATGAACTGGAGCCGTCACTTCCGGTATGACTAAAGAAGTTGTTCTGTGCCATATCATTCGAATGAATTTGCGCAGCACTTTGCAACAACGAATTCCATGTCAATGGTGTCGTAGCAGCAAAAGACTGAGTGCCGCAATTACGTGCGCTGGCACGCGCCTGGTTAATTAAAAACAAAGTGCTGTCTTGAATCGTACTGGCAGATGCTCTACAGCTAGCACTGGGAGGTGGCGAGCCTGCCTGGACGGGTGTTTGTGGTGATTGGATTGGCTCTATCGTATCCTCGGGTAGGGCGGCAAGCGCTTCACCCGCATCTGGCTGCGGGGTCAAAGCATTGCCATCTCCTGCTCCACTACCGCAAGCGATGAGCAATGCGCTTGAAATTATAATGCTGTACACAGTAATGTTTCGCTGCTTTTTACCAGCCGACATACCGAGTCCTTATTTTACAAACACACCGCAGTTATCGGCGGTGGGATTTTGTAATTGATGGCTAATTTGGGTAATCCGTGATGAGTTAGCTTGAGCTTTTATTAAAGCTTGGAAATCAATCAAATGAACTTGTCCAGTCACCGCAGACTCAACTGGGGGACAATTAAGTAAACTGTCCCCGTATATGGCGTCCCCGGTTAGGGTTAGAAGGTGGCGCCGAGGGCGTTGGTCCAGTATTGGCGGTAGTCGGATGCGTTGTTTTCAACGCAGGTCACGGCGACTTCTTCGAAGTTTGGATTCATGATGTTGGCGCAGTGTCCGGGGCTATCAAGCCAGGCTTGGATAACGACCTCGGTGGTTGGTTGACCGGCGGCGATGTTTTCACCAACAGTTCGCCAGTTGTAACCTTGATTGGTTGCACGTTGCGATGAGCTTAAGCCATCACTGCCTGTGTGGCTAAAGAAGTTATTCTCAGCCATGTCAGCAGAATGAAGTTGTGCGGCGTCTTTTAATATCGAACTCCAGGTCAGTGGATTGGTGGCCGCAAAAAGCGTATCACCGCACATACGTTCGGTCGCGCGCGCTTCATTGATCAAGAATAAAGTGCTTTCCTGAATATTAATTTCTGCGCCAGTGCAGCTTGTGCTCGGTGGGCGCTCTGGCTCAACCACGACTTCAGGTTCTGGTTCTGGTTCTGGTTCTGGTTCTGGTTCTGGTTCTGGTTCTGGTTCTGGTTCTGGTTCTGGTGCAGGCTCGGGCGTTGGTTCTGGTTCTGTATCGGGTATAACTTCAGGCGCTGGTGCAGGCGTTACGTCAATTTCAATCGGTTCTGGCTCAACCTGCACAATGATTTCAGTTTCAGGAACCGGAGTGGGTTCCGGCGCTGAAACTGGTATGAAGGTTTGCGTTGGAATTGGTTCCGGCTCAGGTTGCGCAATCATTGGCGTGCCAGTCTCAGGCACAGCCGGTGCTTGCGGCTCGGGTTGACTCATTTGATTGTTTGTATCCGTTGGCAGGGCTGCACCTGGAACACTCACATCGGATTCGTCGATTGGCATGCTTTCATCGCCAGCACCACCACCGCACGCGGTTAAGAGTGTTGTTGAGACGAAGACGCTAACGAGCATCGCACGTTTGTACTGCATGAGAGCCGACATACCAATTCCTGCTTTTACTGATTCGGTCTACTTGTATCGGCCGTAGACGCAGCAGTTGACTGCTATTTCGGGTTAAACGTCGAAAAGGTTAATATCGAGTCATGGATTTAATGTGAAGCGCTCTGCAAAACGCGGAGTCGAGTGCGAATGGGTCAGTTATGCGCTGCAATGGTTTTAGTTGGCGTATTTACGCTACCACTTAGCGTCAACCGGCTTTTTATTCCAGGTAACTGAGCCGGTTAAAAACTGTGTGGCGATGATCGACAACACACAGTAGCCCAGGAAGTAATAAAAGCCTGGGCCAAGGTCAGATTTGAAATCAACCAGCGCACGGCTTTCGCGTATGCCGTTTGCGGCAAGATACGCTACAAAAATAGCCACAACAAACACATCAGCCATAGACCATTTGCTCGATACAGCGCTTATCCACAGTAAGCGTTGTTTTATGATTTCACGAAACGGTAAGTGAGCGCCTATAAGTAATAAAACTTTAAGTAGCGGTATGCCAACGCTGAAGATTAAAATCAGTGCCGCAACCGGTACATGGTTGTTGTTATAGAGTTCGCTTGCCGTACTCAGAATGCTATTGGTTTTATCGAAGGCCGGTACGGTTCCTCTGACTTCAACGCTATCGATCAGCGGGTCAACCAAATCCCGGACAATGCCAGGTATTTCCTCATAGTTTCTGAATATGTCTTGCCCGACCTCTACCAGTTTAGTTTTTTCAACAGTGCCCGACACACTTAACATGGGCTGGGTTAGGCCTGGGACGAGGAGTCCGTAGGCACATAACAGCAGCGCGAAGCCAAGAATTTTACGTATTGAGAATTTGATGGAAGGACTATTGCAGGTTTTTTCGTTGAATCCATTATAGCAATTTGGAGAACAACATGATGAAAGTATGGCTGATCGCCATCTCTTTACTGCTCAGTGGGTGTGGTGATTCTGCGCTGCGTGCATTAAATTCTGGAGATGTTATTCTCGCTTTCGGCGACAGCCTCACCGCCGGCAAAGGGGTCACCACGGAATACGCGTATCCGGCCGTACTCTCTGAGCTCACTGGATTCAAAGTCATAAACGCTGGCATTTCTGGCGAAACAACCGAAGAGGGTTTGCAACGCTTACCCGCTGTGTTGAATGCAGAGAATCCAGCGCTGTTGATTTTGTTTGAAGGTGGTAACGATATTCTCAGAAATCATGATTTGAATAAAACCAAAGCAAACCTTGATCAGATGATTGGCATGGCCAAACGACGTAACATACAAGTTGCGCTAGTGGGCGTGCCGCGAAAGCAACTGTTTTCAAATACCGCCGAACTTTATAAGGAACTCGCTGAAAAACATGGGTTGCCTATCGAGTCTAAAGTGGTGGCGTCTTTGTTACGCAAGCCTGCAATGAAATCAGACGGCGTGCACTTTAACGTGAAGGGTTATCGCGAACTGGCCAAAGCAATTGCGGCTATGTTGACTGAGGCTGGCGCGATTAAGTAGCGCGCAGCCAAACCGAATTAGCTCTGTTTAAATCGATCGCGAATGCGGCTAAGTGTAAACTTGGATTGATCTTTGTTAGAGGCATGCGCCGTTTCAAGCTTGGTGCGCGCAATCCGAATCATTTCATCGGTTACCGGCTTTTTCGCTGCCACGCGATCGCGTAACACGGCGTAAGTGATATCCGCAGACGAAGTGTCATCGCTGGCTTTGTTTTTATCAGCTTGTACTGGGTAGTCTGTTGGCTTGTTCATGTTGCAATTACAGCTCTAAATCAGTGACGCAAAAACAGCCTGAAAATACCGCCAAAGGCTGTTTCCCTATAACACCATGCTTGCCAGCGTCACGCTAGTCGCGTGTTGTCAGCCAGTTCACAAAACAGCAAATAGTTTTCAATTCGCCGGTCAGATAGGTGCTTATATGTCACGAATAGCATGCAAGCCGCAGACCACTATCATGGTCGGTGAATGGACAAAAGCTGGAGTAATAAAGCTACAGAACCATAAAATCAGTGTTGAAAAACGTAATGCCACAGCGTGACATCATCAAAAAAACGTGACTGAAACTCTGGCAACAACGCTTTTGCATCGTGACGTGCTTTACTGTCCATCGCTTGGGCCATTGCGGTTTCATCACGATAAGTGACCGCTAACGCTAGAGGTATAGTTGGGCCATTGGGTTCTTGTTCGAATCCATAAAGCACACGCACTTGTTCAGAAGGTTGGAATTGTTCCCATAAGGGTTGTAATACTGATTCAACGTGTCGACGCATGTCGTCTTCCATGCCAGGCTTAACCGTGCCTGTAAAAAATGCGTATTTAGTTAGCATGTTTAACCCCCACGATGTTTAAAACTATCACGACGAAAACTGTACAAGGCATCTGGGTCCACTGCCACGTTTACAACCGCTGGGCCTTTGCATGCCAATGCCGCTTCTATGGCAGGAATAACATCGTTTAGATTATCGGCGCTAAAACCGTGTGCACCATAGAGCTCAGCGACTTTGTCAAATGGAGGGCTAGACACATCAGCGCCGATATAGCGACCATTAAAAAAGTCGCGTTGATAGGCCTTCTCTGCACCCCAACATTGGTTGTTCATAACAATGGTGACTGTGTTGATGTTGTGATCAACCGCCGTGCTTAGCTCAGACAAGGTCATGCCAAAACCACCGTCACCCATTAAACTCACGACCGGTCGCTCGGGCATGGCCAGCTTAATGCCTAAGCCACAGGCATAGGAAAAACCAACCAGGCCGAAGTCTAACGGCGTGAATAAACTTTTCGGCGTCCAATAGTTCATCGCATCGGTTGCTTGTAGGCACAATGTGCCTGCGTCCATAGTGATTGCGGCATCTTTGGGTAGTACGCTGCGCAAAGCCTTAAACAAACCTGAAGGTTGAGTAGGGTGCGTCATCAGTGCATCGTCGTCACGTTTGGCCAAATAGCTTGCGCGCTCAGCTTGAAATGCACGGGTCCAGGCGTCGGCTTGTTGCTTATGCTCAAGCTTTATCAATGCGGCGCGCAATTGTTTTGCAGCCGTTGGGGCGTCAGACCAAATGCCAAGTTCAACTGGGAAAAACCGTCCAATGGCGGTGGGCTCAAGCTCTATTTGAATGATTTTCGCGTCTTTGTTTATATTGTCGTAGGTATAAAACGTAGAATTAAATCCAAGCCGTGTACCTAAGGCCAGGATAACATCGGCCTCTTTTACCAGGCGCGATGCGACCGGGTTACCACGCGGTCCCATCTGTCCAGCATTGAGTTTATGTTCAAACGGTATTGCATCGCCGTGTCCTGGGGATGTGACGATGGGGCAATTCAACTGACTTGCTAAGGCCAGTGCAGCTTCATGCGCCCCGGTGTTTTTTATACCACCGCCGCCAATGATCACCGGTTGCGTTGCAGCACTTAGCAGTTTGGCTGCTTGTTTTATTTGATCTTCGCCGGCAGCGGGTAGTGACTGATTGCGGTAGTGTGAAGGTGTTTGCATTGGCTCGAAGTCGTGTTGTGCCGATAACACATCACGCGGTAAGTTCAACTGCACAGGACCTTGTCGAGGCGAGAGCGCTGTTCTGAATGCTTCACGAAATAATTCGGGTATGCGATCAACCGAGGGTGCGGTCCAGGTTTTTTTCGTGACTGGTGTAAATAAAGACTGTTGATCAACTTCCTGAAATGCGTCGCGATAAACATGCCCGGACGACAAAGCGCCAGCGATTGATACCACGGGAGAGAATGCCGCTTTTGCTTGCGATAAGCCGGTGACTAAATTAGTTGCACCAGGTCCGTTTTGGCCGGCGAGAATAACGCCTGCTTTGCCCGATGCGCGTGCGTAGCCATCGGCCATGTGGGTGCCTGTGCGCTCATCGTGCACGCCAATAAAGGTAATGCCCTGAGCGTCATAAAGTGCATCAAACATCTCCATGGTGGCAGAGCCAATTAATCCAAAAACATGTTTGGTGTCTTCAGCTTCAAGTGCGGCGATGGCAGCAGCGCCACCGGACATTTGTGTTGTCATGTTAACTGCTCGTCTAAAAATTTTAAAATCGGTTGGGTAAATACATCCGGCTGTTCTAACAAGCCAAGGTGTTGCAGCTTCGGCACAATGATGATTTGCGCGTTTTTAATTTCGGCGGCGATCGCATGGCTCATCGCAGGCGTGCTGCCGCTGTCGTTCTCGCAGGTCATGACCAAAGTCGGCGCTTCGACGGCAGGTTCGGGTTTGATGAGTTCGCGTACCCCATTAGCGAGAACCCAGGCAGCTTGCGCGTAACTGTCTGCATCAACTTGCTCGCGCCAATCGCGAACACGTTGAATACCTTCAAGCTTGTTTAAATAGTCTGGTGTAAACCATCGCTTCAACGCCTCTTCAAGCGTAGCCATCGCGCCTTGCTCGCGCACTTTAGCGGCGCGTTGCTCAACTTGTTCCTGTGCTTGCTCACCTCTATCGTGTGGTGAATTTAAAATAACCAGCGCATTTAAGTGATGCGCGTGATCTAAGGCAAAGCGTCGATTAATCATGCCGCCTATGGAAAATCCGATAACCGTTGCGTTCGATAAGCAGAGCGACTCAAGCAGGGATGCCAATTGATCAGAATAAACGCTAAGGCTTGCGGTGCTGGGCGGTGGCTGGCTTTCACCATGACCGTAAAGGTCGTAGTTTAAAACGCGATAGCGTTTGGCAAAGTGCGGTATGTGCTCTTTCCATATTTCGCGACACAAGCCAAGGCCGTGTATTAACGCAATAACCGGCGCGCCTTCGGGGCCGCTCAAATCATAAGCGGTCCCATCGGCGGACACACCACTTAAGGTGGTATCAGACACCGGCAGGGTTATCTACATCGCGACCCATTTCTTTTAGGTCTTCATAGCGGTTACCAATGCGGTGGTTAGGATGACCACCAACTGATGCGCCCAAGGCAATAATGATTTCATCTTCGGCCGGTGCATCAGGCACACTTAAATGAATGGTTTGATAATGTGAGCGACGGCCGCCGTCGTGTTTATCCATTAACGGAATAACCAAGGAGGTACCAGCAGCGCCACGCGTGTTGGCAAATACCAAATAGGTTTTTGCATCCACCGCTTCACGGTATTGATTGCCAAACCACAATGTGTGCGTCAAAGCTTGACCATGTTCATTCTCGCCACCCATGCCTACAACCGATGCCTTGCCATATCCTTCAATGGCATCACCAGTCACATCAAGAATCATATCGGTGAGCAGTTTGCCAAGGATAGGGCCGTTTTCACGAATCTCTGGTTTTAGATCTTCAACATAACCTCGACCAAACCAGGGGTTTTTAATAATGGCGATAGCCGATACCAACTTAGTTGGCGTGTCGACGGTTTTACCACCTTCTTCAATGGTGGTTTGGATGTTGAGTATGGTGCGACGAATGTCGGTAGGCATGTGAGTATTATTCCAATTTTAAGCAAAAGCCGGCATGACTTTATTAATAAAAGATTGCAGAGAACGTTTTTGCACGTCCCTATCCAAGCCCATGGAGGCATAATAAATAAAAGCGTCAACACCTATGGCTTCATATTGTTTGATTTTACCAATCGCGGTGTCCGGGTCGCCAAATAAAAGGTTTTCTTCCAGCATGCCAGGCTCAACTCGCACATTGCCTTCGAGTTCTTGCAAAGGCACGTTCTCGGTAAAACCATTGATCACATCGCCTTTTTTCATCATCAGGTTGCCAAACTTACCAAGCACATGACGAATCGCATCTATCGATGCTTGCCGATCAGCATCGGTTTCGTAAATCGATGTGTGGCGCATGAGTGCAAAGTTGCGATTCCAACCGCCTGCTTTTTCAATGGCTGAATCAAGCTGCACTTTGTACTTCTCCGCCTCACTCATGGGCAGTGTTAACGGCCAACACATGATATTGCAATCGTTGGCTGTGGCATAGTCAAAGGTAATTGGTGAACGTGCAGCCACCCACATAGGCACTTCTTTTTGCACAGGCTTTGGCACTGACGTTGATTTGGGAAATTGCCAATACTCACCGTCATGCTCAACGTCGCCTTGCCACAGTTTTCGAACCAGTGGCAGCATCTCTTGCATGTACTTCCATGAGTCAGGTTGTTGTAGGCCGGGTTTCATGCGATCAAATTCGCGTTGATAGGCACCTGAACCTAAGCCCATTTCTAATCGACCGTTTGAGAGTAAGTCCAACATGGCAGCTTCACCTGCAATATTGATCGGATGCCAATACGCCGCATTCGCGACACCGCAACCGAGTCGGATATTTTTTGTATGCGTTGCCCACCAGGTCAGCAGTTGAAATGGATTTGGCGCAATCGTCATTTCCAACGCATGATGTTCGGCTGCCCAGGCGATATCAAACCCTGCCGCATCCGCCATTTGAACCATTTCCAAAGTATGGTCGCGAACGCTTGCCATATCTGTATTGGCATCCATGCGCTCAAGGTTTATTGCGATATGAAATTTCATTTTGTTGGGCCTTAGTTCGTTTGCGTTGAACGGTTAATACAAAGCCAGGCGTTAGCGTGGGCTGAACGGATTAGCTAAAGGTTCATCGGATAAGTTCATCCATACCGTTTTAGGGCGCGTGTAGTTATAGACCGCCTGCATCCCGGCTTCACGACCGTAGCCGCTGTTCTTCATACCGCCAAATTCAGCAATGGGTGAGATCACGCGATAGGTGTTGACCCAGATAATGCCTGCCTTAACGCGCTTTGCCATACGCAGCGAACGTGCGCTATCGCGCGTAAAAATGCCGGCGGCCAAACCATGCTTGGTATCGTTTGCCAGTGCCACAACTTCATCTTCGGTATCGAAGCGTTGCACAGCCAACACAGGCCCAAACAGCTCAGTGTCGACCAGACTCATCGATTGTTTTGGACATTCCACAATGGTTGGCTCGTAGTACAAGCCCTTCGCTTCTACGCGTCTACCACCGCATAAAATTTTTCCACCCTCTTGTTCGGCTAAGGCCACTTGCGCTTCAATATGTGCTAGCTGACCTTGTGTGCACAACGGGCCCATTTCAGTTTCGTCGGCTTGTGGGTCGCCAATTTGGATGTTCTTGGCGATGCCCACCATACGTTCAAGAAATTCATCGGCGATAGTGTTGTGTAAGTACAAACGAGAACCTGCCACACAACTTTGACCGGTGGCGGCGAAAATTCCAGCAACCGATCCGTTAACAGCACTTTCTATATTGGCATCGTCGAACACAATAAACGGTGACTTACCGCCAAGCTCGAGCGAGACTTCGGCAAAATTTTCAGCTGAATTTCTAATGATGTGTCGAGCTGATTCTGGCCCGCCAGTGAAAGCTACGCGCGCTACATCCGGATGTGATGTCAGTGTGCGACCGCACGGCTCACCGTGACCGGTAATAATGTTCACCACGCCATTGGGAATGCCTGCCTGTTCAACTAATTTGCCAAACTCTAACAACGGTGCTGATGCATGCTCAGAGGCTTTCAACACAATGGTGTTGCCTGCAGCGAGCGCCGGACCAATCTTGGTTGCACTTAAAAACATTTGCGAGTTCCAAGGTACAACGGCTGCAATAACACCCAGTGGTTCGCGATCGGTAAAGACAAACATGTCGGGTTTGTCGATCGGCAAAGTGTCACCATGGATTTTATCTGCAGCGCCTGCGAAGAAGTGTAAGTACTCAGCAATGTAGGTGGCTTGCCATGCGGTTTCTTTAAACATCTTGCCAGTGTCTTGAGTTTCGATACGGCCTAGGTGTTCTGAATTTTGCGCGAGTAAATCACCCAGCTTGTGCAAGCACTTGCCGCGCTGGGTTGGTGTCATCTGACCCCAGGGTCCGTCCAGGGCTCGGCTTGCGGCTGCAACGGCGGCGTTAACATCGTCCTCGGTTGCCGCTGGTATGGTGGCCCAAGTGTCCCCGGTGGCAGGGTCAAAGCTTTCGAAGCTTGCACCGTCGGCGGCTGCGACCCAATTACCGTCGATGAGCATGGAATAGTTTTGTATGTTGGCCATAAGCTGATTACTGGTTTATGAATAGAAGCGCGGCGCCGATTCGCAGCGGTTGCATTGACAGTATGCTTTATTGATAATGTCGAATATTGAATAATATTGTACTTAATATTCGAAATCATTGAATTGAGGCGAGCATGCAATTGAGCGAACTGCGTACTTTCCTGGCCATCATCGAAACCGGCAGTTTAGTGCGTGCATCGGAGCAACTGAACGTCACCCAATCAACCGTGACGGCCAGATTGAAGTCTTTGGAAACTGAACTTGGCCAAACTCTGGTGCGTAGGCAAAAGTCGGGCGCGTCTTTAACCGCAGCTGGAGTGAAGTTACATCGCTACGCGGCAACCATCTCCGATCTTTGGCGACAGGCTCGGCAAGAAACGGCCTTGCCCGATGGTTTGAATTCGGTGTGTAATTTAGGTTGTCATCCAGACCTTTGGCATCAATTCGGCGAACAGGTTTTTGAGTTTGTGCGAAACACTGTGCCCGACATTGCTTTGTCGGTATCGGTTGGCGGGCAATCCGAACTAAGCACATGGTTAAACGATGGCCTGGTTGATATCGTCATATCGTATTGGCCGAACACCAATCAACATCAACGCATTGTGGCAAGCTTTGAAGATACGCTTATTCTTGTATCGACAGAACAAAACTCACCGATTAAGTTTGATCCGGGCTATGTGTTTGTAGAAGCCGGGGAAGAGTTTGGTCGTGAGCACGCCGCCGCTTACAGTGATGCAGATACCGCGCGCATCAGTTTTAATACAGCGGCTCTGGGTATTGAGTATTTGTCAAAGAACAAAGGCAGTGCTTACTTGCCTCAGCGCATGGTAGCGAATATGATCGAGCAGGGTGAGTTGTTCGCATTAACTAAAGCACCGGTCTTTACGCGTCGTGCTTACGTACTCGTGAACAGTTCAGTTGGCGACGCTTGGAGCTGGTTGGATGATTGTATTAACACACTGGCTTAAGGCCATCACAGGATGAATAGCTGATATGAAGTTAGCGCTTAACTTATTCATCACGCAACTGACGCGCAATTTTTGATTGGCTTAATCGCCAAGCCGGATAAAGCCCGGCAAACAGTGCGGCGGTACACGAGAGTACGAACGTTGATTGCACGGTGCCGGATGGAATAAAGCTTTGCATGCTCCAGCCAAAGGAGCGCACGTTGATAATGTGGATTAGAATTTCTGACATAGCCCAGCCCAAAGGAATGGCTAAACAGCCTGCCAATACCCCCATCCATAGGGTTTGACTGCTAATTAAAACCAACAGTTGTCGTCGGGAAAAACCGGTTGCGCGAAGCACGGCAAACTCGCGTGCGCGTTCAAGATTCAATGCCAGCAATGCGCTAAAAATACCAACGAATGCAACACCGACAGTTAACCATCTAAGAACGCGCGTGACTTCGAACGTTCGATCGAACACGGCTAAGGAGTCCGCATGTATTTCACTGTTCTGCTGAATTCTCAAGGCTTGATTGGTGCCGGTAATTTGTTCACGTAATCGATTGCTCGCATCAATCGCGTTGACATTGTTCTTGAATAAAATGCCAATCGACGACACTGATCGGTTACTCCAATAGCGATTATGGGTGCTCCGGTGCATGGTTATTTGTCCGTGGCTTGATGCGTAGTCACGCACAATACCGGCGACCGAGAAAGTCACGTCACCTTTTAGCTCGGTAAAGATGCTCAATGCGCTGCCCGACTTTAAGCCGTATTTAGTGGCCAACGGTTCGCTGATTAAAACCGATTCTGTGGTCGTGAAATTTTGCCAAACTGCATCACGATTATCATCGAGTATGTTTATCCCAATGGGCTTGTTTTCGTGTGGTGACAAGGCCAAGGTGTCGAACTCTCCAAGTGCTGTGCGCGTTTTAAGTTTGAGTCCAGTGCTGATTGAGGCGATATCGCCATTGTGTTTAATCGCGTTGAGTACGCTATTGTCCAAAGCCCCGTCGGCACGTGTGGAGACAGCTGCCGGTACCGACACATACACATCACTTTGCAGTGTGTCGCCAAGCCAGTTATCCACCGAGCTACGAAAGCTACCGATCATCACATCAACACCAAAGGTTGAAGACACGGCAACGGTTAATGCGGCTATGGCCAATCCGGTTCGGCTTATGTTGCGCTCGATAC
Organism: uncultured Granulosicoccaceae bacterium; assembly: GCA_938035945.1. Taxonomy (GTDB): domain Bacteria; phylum Pseudomonadota; class Gammaproteobacteria; order Granulosicoccales; family Granulosicoccaceae; genus Granulosicoccus. Next base: position 36,502 of record CALHOU010000025.1, on the reverse strand, counting down.
TGCCGGCGGCCATGGATAGCATAGGGCTGATGCCGGCCAGGCTTTGTTTAAGTAAACGCGATGCATGAAAACTAATGACTGGAATCAATAAGCCATAGCCTACGATAACCAGCATTAAAGAGATAAAGCCGAGTAGTAATGATTGCGTGGGTGTTGTGGCTAATGCTAATCCGAATAGCATAATCACAACACCCAAGTACGCAAGCATCGGTAATATTTTACGCGTTTGAGCCTCGGTCGCTGAACGTTGTTGCGCTTGTACAGGGTTGGTTTTCGCGGCATCCATTGCGCTTAAACTGGCGGCAATTACCGATGCGCCAACGCCAAGCACTATGCCACCAAAGAACAGGCCGGGTGTGAACCACACTTGCTGTACGTGCAATACGAAATACAGGTCGTTAATGGTTTGTGTGGTTAGTTTTATTAATTGTTGGGACAGGCTTAAGCCCAACAGCACGCCAATAATAGAACCGACTAAGCTGATTAGCACAGCTTCAATCAATATAGAGATAAACAGGGACCGACTGTTTATACCCAGTGTGCGTTTGACCGCATAGAGTTCTCGGCGTTGGAGCACGGTAAAGCTCATGGTGTTGTGTATTAAAAACGCACCCACTAAAAGGGACAGTAAACTCATAGCGGTTAAATTGATTTGAAAGCCCCGCGTCATCGCTAGCATGGTTTCATGGCGAGAGGCGGCGTTATTTAATTTAAGCGTTGTTGGTAGGGCCTCTTGTATAAGCAGGGTTTGCTCGTCATTTAAAATCATATCAATGCGATCGATGTGTCTGCCGCGTTGGAGTATGTTCTGAACCAGGCTAATGTCACCAACCAACAAACCTGATCTGGCAGCCGGGTTGGCGCTGTTAAGCTTGCCAATCAGTGGCACGTCGATAAAATCGTTTGCCGTTTTTACGGTGATGGTGTCGGTTGCGTTTAAGTTAAGTCGTTGCGCGGACTCAGCGCTCATGACCAATCCGTTTGTAGCTAAATTGTTAATGCTGTTCGTGTCCGCTTGATTGGTTAAGCGGGCAAAAGCACTCTCAGCGAAAGGGTCGATACCAATTAATGAAAATACTTCGTTGTCCAGTAGTACATGGCCTTCAATAACCGGGCTCATTAATAAGTTGGGGTATTGTTTTCGCAGTTGCGCATAGAAAGCTTGATCGACGCCTTGCGCGCCAACAATGTGATGCGTGGTTCGGCCATATAAAGCTTCAGTGGATAATGCAAACGCGCGTTTCGAACTGCTATTGGTAATCCAAACGGCGGTCACAATGCAAACGCCAAGCACTATGCCAATGATTGAGGATAGAAGTTGTAGTGGGTGTTGACGATAAAACGTCAAACTCGATCGCAGCAGAATGTGTGTTACCACGCTAGCGTGCCATTCAAATGGGAGACTTGCGCAGGTTCTAAGCTACCGTTGGTCATTATCATCGTGCGATCTGCAATGCCTGCAACTTCTAAGCTGTGTGTGACTAATATCAATGAAGAATTGTGTTCACTGACCAGGTTTTCCAACAAGCTGAGTATTTGTCTGCCGCTTTGTGCATCCAGATTGCCTGTGGGTTCATCGGCTAGCACCAGTGCGGGTTTATGAATCAAGGCTCTGGCTATTGCAACGCGTTGTTGCTCGCCACCGGATAACACATCGGGGTAATCATCTCCACGTCCGTCAAGCCCAACGGCTTCTAACAAGGGTTCAAGTGTTTGTTGACGTTGTGCTGTGTTAACGCCTTTCAAGGCCAAAGGAAGCGTAATGTTATCAGCAACACTCAATGTTGGAATAAGGTTAAACGCCTGATAGATAAAACCAATATGATCTCGACGCAAAGCGGTTCGTTGACTATCGGTTAAGCCGTTAAGGCTCTTTCCCAACACATGCACTTCGCCTTGTTGCAGTGGTTCTAGTCCGCCAATAATATTAAGCAGCGTTGACTTGCCAGATCCACTTCTGCCTACCACCGCAACGGTTTCACCTTTTTCTATGTGCAGATTTAAATCGGTAACTATGTTGCGCGCTTGCGTGGCGCGGTTATACGCGTGCGAAACATTTTTCGCGTCTACCGCGATGTTGGATTGTTCGATATATTGATTCACCCCATTCAAGCAGTGTGGTACTGGCTAAATCGTTTCAGTGATTCCCACAGTGATGCAGCACCAGGCTTGCCCAGCATTTTTTCAAAATGCTTTGGGTGAACATAAGCTAAATCGTGCAGCGTTTTCGCGTGATAGCGTTCGCTCAGAGGTTCGATGCCTTCTGCCGGCACACAGATACTCAATTCGGTCGTTAAATATTCTTTGTGCCAGCCGACTCGGTTATAAAATGCCAGTGCGCCTTCGCAACGGGCAATCGCAATGCCTTGCAAGGGGGCCGGCAAATCGGCAAAAAATTGGCCAGACATGACCTCGGTGTCAAAATCGACTTTGGCGATAACCGCAGGCTTTATCCGACCGATGCTGGAGAAGATATCGGTTTTGAGTCGGACTTCGAGCTCGTCAGGCGACTCTGGGCAGATTAGTTCGGCGGTGCGGCGAACAGGGTCATGGACTTCAGTGTTCATCTTACTCGGCGATTTCCCTATGTCGGGCTGGCTTGGCGGCATAATACTACTGCCGCAACGATGGTTTTGAGAATAGAACTTTTGAACAATATTACCCGATACACCGCAGTTCAACGGAAATTGCATTGGGTTGTCGTGTTACTGATTAGTAGCCAATACCTGCTGCAAGTGCCCATGCGCGCGGCTATGGCGAATCTGGAGCGCAATCAAACCCTGGGCGCGGTCGATTTTCTGGTAACCACCATTCACACTTGGGGAGGCGCTGCGGCGGGCGCGATCATGGTCTATCGTTTATGGCTGCGCGTACAAAGACCAGTACCTGTGGGCGCAGGTACGCTCCACGGGCCTTGGCGCTGGCTTGCCTCGGGCATGCACTGGGCATTTTATGCGTTGGTGTTGTTTATGGTATTGACCGGTCTTTTGCACTATTACCTTGAGTTGGAACGGGCCGCAAATTGGCACGAAAAAGGGGAGTGGCTGTTACTTGGCCTGATTGGCGCTCATGTGTTGGCGGCCTTGTTGCATCACTTGTATAAAAAAGACGCTGTGTTGGGCCAAATGTGGGGAAGCAAGCCTCCACACTGATATAATTAGCGATTGAATTTACCGGTTCTACCGGTGGCACAGATTGATTTACGCAGGCACTGCCGTGCCAGTTAGGAGAGAAGAGTAATGAGTTCGACCGAAACCAGCGATTCGGGTATGTACAAAATGATGGGATTCGTCGTATTGGCGTTGACCATATTTACACTGTTCTGCATGCTCATGGCTCGTATTCTCGGCAGTCACACAGCCGATCCAACTGACACAGTAATGAGAAAAGCGCTCATGGAGCGTATTGAGCCGGTAGGTAAAATCCGCACCGCTGCCATGGCTGAAGCCGAAGGTGAAGTGGCGGCTATCCAGACGGCTGCGGTGTCAGCCGAGCCCAAGTCGGGCGAAGATCTCTACGCTGCAGCCTGTGCCGCTTGCCATACGGCTGGGGTGGCTGGTGCACCGAAACTGGGCGATGCCGCTGACTGGGGCAAGCGTAATGAAGTGGGTCTGGCGGCCTTGGTCGCAAGTGCGATTGCCGGTAAAGGCGCGATGCCAGCACGTGGTGGCAGCTCATTATCTGATGAAGAAATCGAGCGAGCCGTTCAGCACCTGACTGGCCTCTGACCGGCCTGAAGTGCCGTTGTCTCATTCGCACTGAAATACCGAAAACGGCGCTGTACTCCAGCGCCGTTTCCAAGTGCAAAAGCAAATTAGCCAAGCCGTTCTCAAGCGTGTGCACCGGCGAGCTTGTTATTCGATTGAATCTACCCCAGTTTCAGTAACAGCCGCTACAATTCACGTTCCATAGCCGCTTTTTGGCCAGCCAACGCAGTAACCGTTCTTATGCAGCAATTATTCGAATTCATGGGTAATCACCCGTTGTTGATCGCGGCGTTTTTCGCCGTTTTTGGCATGTTGGTCTATACCGAATACACCCGATTTTTCTCAGGTGTGCCCAATCTTGCACCGTTTGCAGCCACGCAACTGCTTAATGATGGCGAGGCCGTTTTTGTCGATGTGCGCGAAGAAAAGGAATACAAAGCCGGGCATATCAAAGGTGCGCGGAACATTCCCGTTAACCAACTGGACAAACACATACACGAAATCGAGAAATATAAAGAAACCGACATGGTCGTTTATTGCGACAACGGTATGCGTGCTTCTCGTATGAACGGCAAACTAAAAAAGCAAGGCTTCCAAAAACTTAACACCATTGCTGGTGGTTTGGCGAATTGGGAAAAAGCGAACTTGCCGTTAGTCACTAAGTAAAACCAAGGTAGTAAGAACGATGGCAAAAGAAATCATCATGTACGAATCGCGCATTTGTGGCTATTGCATGGCGGCGAAACGCCTTTTAAAGAAAAAAGGTTGGGAATACGAAGCCAAGGTTGTTGACGGTAATCCAACGTTGCGTGAAGAGATGCAGAGCATCACTGGCAGAACGTCAGTACCGCAAATCTTTTTTGGCGATACACATGTGGGTGGGTTTGACGATATGGCTGAGCTGGAAGAAAACGGCGAGTTGGATACCTTGTACAACTCGTAAATTCGCGACTAGACTCTACTTAAACAATTACGGACACCGCTCTAATGGCTGACGAAGAAAACAAAACCGAAACCCAAGCCGCTGGCGCTGAGGCTGCGGAGCAGCTGTTTAAGATTCAGCGAATCTATTTAAAAGATGTGTCGTACGAATCGCCACAAACGCCTCAGGTGTTTGCCACAAACACAAATTGGCAGCCGCAGGTGTCTTTGCATTTAAACACTGAAAGCACCAAGCTTGAAAACGATTTGTTTGAAAGTGTTTTAACCGTTACGGCCACGGTTAAGTTGGGTGAGGAAACTGCTTACTTAACTGAGGTCAAGCAAGCGGGTTTGTTTTTAATTAAAGGCTTTGAAGAAGAACGACTCGGGCCAATGTTGGGTAGCTTCTGCCCGAACTTGTTATTCCCATTTGCCCGTGAAGCGATCGGTTCGCTGGTGCAAAAAGGCGGCTTCCCGCAATTGTTACTCGACCCGGTTAATTTTGATGCGCTCTACGCACAGCATGTTGAACAAAACCGTCAAAACGCGCCTGCACCTGAAACTGAACAGTAGTCGGTTCAAGTACAAAGCCAGTATCAGTATTAAAGACCAAGCGTTGGTATAACCACCACCGCTTGGTGCCTCATTCGCCGCGGCCAGTGGCGGTTCTTCATTGGATTCAACATCGACGGGTGGCTCTACCGTCGATTCCCCTTCGTTATCTGACCCCGTTTGTCCACCGTCTGTACCATTCGTTGGCGTTGGGTCGCTTGCACGTTTAACCAGCACCACCCAATCTTGTTCGGGCTCTGAAGGTACGCCGCTAATAGGTAAACTGTCCCCGGATAGTGCGTCCCCGGATATGGCGGGGGTGGGGGGTGAGAGGGTGCCGGTTCTTGGGTTGAACCAGGCGATGGTGTAGTCGCCGGGTGGCACGCTTAGGGTAGTTGGGGTACTGGCTTGGTTTAGGTAGATGGCGTATGTGTCGCCGGGTTTGGCGAACACTTGGTCGTTGCTGTGGCCGCCGCTTATGGCGTCGTCCATTGGTTGCATTTCCCAAAAGGGGAGGTGAGTTTGCATGAATTCTCGGGCGTATCGCATGTATCGATACATCGGCTCGCGGGTGCGAAAATTCTCAGTTCGAATATCAGCGCCTTGAAAACCAAAATACCATTCGATATTGCCGCCGCTAAAATACACGGGATACAGCACGTCGCGTCGCATTTGTTCGCTATTACTTTCGGTCAAGCCAATGCTGCCCGGACCCACTTCATCCATATCGATCACCCACGGTATGCCAGCGTCGGCTGATTGTTGTCGCCAGGATTCAGTAAATTGATCGGCGTTTTCTGCGCTGAACTGAATTGACGACACCCTGAACAGCTCATCGCCCAGCAAAGCGTTATAGGCTTTGTCCGGTGCATCGACGAAAGAATGCACAGCGATTGGATGCTGCGCCCAGTCTAAGACGCTTAGGTATTGTGCGAATGATTTATGCCGTGCATCGCCATAGCGGCTCTCTTCACTGATGTTCCATTTCAAAGCGTGTAAATGAGTAAAGCGTGCAACCAATTCGCGGTAATACAATTTACGTTGTACACCGAGCTCGCCGTTGTCTAACCAGAGCTTGTTGTCCTCTTCCTGTTCCCCTAGCACCAAGTGAGCTGCCACGCCTTTACTTTGCATGTGTTTTAAAACAATATTCCATTGATGCAGTTTTGAAACGTCGTAGTGTGTGTTGTCGTTATGACTTCCTGAGGCGCCAATGAAAGGATAGGTTTCGCGGCCGTCACCGCCTAAATTCATCAACAAGAAATACATCGAGTTAACGCCTTCTGAGGCTAAGTAATTCACAGCTCCAATAATGCCTTTGCTATCAACACCCGAATCAGCCGAACTGAATAAGGGGTCGCCCGCATTCCAATCGGCGATGTGGTCGGCATACGCATGGAGCCCATTAGGCAGTTGTGCTTCACCAACACCACCATCTTGATTGACCGTGTTATCAAAACCAATATAGCCAAAGAAGTTTTCCGGACTGTCTACGCCGCCTTTAATCCAGTAAGAGCCGTTAGTAAACTTTAGGTAGTGTTCTCCCACGTATTCCAGCCGCCCGCGATTAACGAGTTCGTCAGTGTTTGTGTTTGCAGCTACGTTGAATGTCCCCGTATTGTTGTCGGGTGAGATGTTAGTCAGTAATTCAAGATCATCTGCCACAGCCGCGTTATTGCCTTGATATAAAGCTGCCGTGTATTGCCAGCTACCAATTTCATCGGCTGTGAATCTTGCTCGCCAAACATTGCCATCGCCTGCACCTTTGCCATTCCCGGCAAAGAACCCAGGCACAGTGAATGATTGCCCTGAAGGTGATGTTAAAAACAAATCAAAACGAATATCCAAGAATGGGTTTGGATTTGAGTCCGCTTCGTTCGCGGTGGGGCCCTCAATATCAAGCTCTATTAACTGGTTAACCACGGTGGGAGAAGAGACGGTCGCAGCGCTTGCAATCCCAACGATCAAATAGAGACTAAAAAATAGGACGGTGCTTAGAGCAGTGTTTTTTCGCATGGAGCTATACCTGCAATTTTGGGACACGAATGCCCATCCAAAGATCCAAAAGATCGTGAATAGCACCCCTATTAGCGGTCTACGGCGCAGTCGTATGAACCTGGCAATTCTTTCAATTTTGATAGGTTTAACAGTTCGTTGCGGGCTCAATAAGCGCGGGGAGATTGGCTGACAGCCGCAAAAACAGCGACGGAGCAGGGTAATTTGAAACCGCTACTACCCATTTGGATGTTTGCATCGCCCGTGTAATAAGATGTAGATGTGTTACTTTCTAGACAGGAGATAGATGGCTTCTGCGTAAGTTAGTAGGTGTGTTTCCGGGTCTTAAAAGAGCTTGGTAGTGGTATCCACTTAAACTTGCGGTTTGAAACACTGGCGGTTGTGAGTGCCAGTTGTGGAATTGGATTTTCATAACGTAAAGCGTTAATTCGCGATAACCACAACCGAAAGTAATATGATTCTTCAAGATAAAAACGGCTTCATCCTACCTGAACTACAGCTCTCTTCCTTGCCTACTGGCGCTGTTAAACAGCTCGTCAACACATTAGGAAAACGTATCGCGAACGGCCAATATGCCGTCGGTAAGAACATGCCGATGGAGCCTGAATTGGTTGCTGAGCATGGTGTTTCTCGCACCGTTGTGCGCGAGGCGATAAAAGTGCTCTCGGGAAAAGGCTTGGTCAGAACGGCTCGCCGATATGGTACGCACGTGTGTGATATCGATGAGTGGAATCTATTAGACCCTGATGTTATTGGTTGGCATGCGCCCAATTCGCCAATGGCGCAGCGCATATTTGTGGATGCAACGCAATTTCGTTTACTCATAGAACCCAACGCCGCAGCGCTAGCGGCTGCCAACGCAACAAAGATGCAGCGTGAGCTAATTCGAATGTCGGCCGAAGCGGTTGAAGCTGAAAGTGCAATTAATGAAGATCGGCTTGCGGCTGACTTTGCATTTCACGCAACGGTGCTCGATGCATCGCGCAGTTTGATGCTTAAGCAGTTTCGAGGGTTTATGCATGCGATTTTAACGTTTTCGTATTCAACCGGTGCCATCGTAATGCCCAACCAGCGCTTTGAACCGAATGCACATTCTAAAGTGGCTGCGGCTATCAGTGAAGGCAATGTCGAAGAGTCGCAAAGCAGGATGTATTCGATGCTGGCAACCAATGTTGAAATTGCCGACAAACTACAAATCAGTGATTTGGCCAGCGCCGGCTAGGCCTATTTAATCGCCAGGCTCTTTGGCGGTGTATCCAGTGTCGTAGTATCCTCAATCCTTCTTTATGGCAGTGGATACATGCATGCGCGCGGTACAAATCAGTGGACCTGAGCAACTAAGTTTAGAAAACCTCACAGAGCCAGAATTGGCTGAAGGTGATGTACGCATTGAAGTATTGGGTTGCGGCATTTGCGCCACTGATGTTGAAATTTTCGAAGGCAACATGGTGTATTTCACTCGTGGCATGGCAAGTTTTCCGATTGTCCCGGGGCATGAGTGGGTCGGTAAGGTGCTCTCTACGGGATCGGCTGTGCAGGGATTTGAACCGGGTATGCATGTGGTGGGTGAAGTCAGCTTAGGTTGCTCACAATGTGCCTCGTGTAAGTCAGGTAATTATCATCGCTGCCTTGATCGAACTGAAACCGGTATTTTGAATCGCCCAGGTTGCTTTGCCCAAATCCTTCACCACCCAGCACACTACTTACATCAAATAGATTCATCCGTATCCATCGCCTCAGCAGCTTTGGTTGAACCCACAGCCGTTGCCTTCAATGGCGTACTGCGCGCACAAGTGTCGCCACAGGACTATGTTGTTGTGTTTGGTGACGGTCCAATAGGTTTATTGCTGTTGCAGGTAGCGCGTGCATTTGGTGCAAGTAAAGTTGCGATGGTCGGTGCCAGCGATCATCGACTGGCAAAGGCGCGTGAATTGGACGCCGACCTGGTGCTCGATGCGCGAGCGGATAATGTTATTGAAGAGCTTGCCCGGGCTGGCGCCGGTGAATTGCCCACAGTGGTGTTGGAAGCTACTGGTCGACCCGATGCGGCCTACACGGCCTTGCATGCAGTGCGCCCTGGTGGTCGCGTGGTTTTTCAAGGGTTGTTTGCTGGTCAACCCTTAACAGGATTCGATCTTGATCAAGTGGTGATCAACGATTTGCACGTGAGTGGTGCACTGGGTAGCCCAAACATTTGGCCCGACGTGATTCAACTCATCGAATCGGGCAAAGTGAATCCATCGGCGATAGTGTCTCATGAGCTGGCATTGGACGATTTTGCGCAAGGGATGGAAACAGCGCGCAATGGCTCGGGTATAAAAGTACTCATTCGACCTTGAAGTCGTTCTGGCGCCATGCCTCAAACGCAATAATCGCAACCGCATTCGATAGATTCAAGCTCCGGCTGCCTTCGCGCATGGGGATTCTGACGCGATGGCCGACGCGTTCATCGTTTAAAACATCATCCGGCAAGCCTCGGGTTTCGGGGCCGAACAATAAAACATCGCCGGGTAAAAAGCTCAGTTTTGCGTAGTTGCTCGAGCCTTTTGTGGTGCAGGCGAACACACGCTCGGGTTTGGGTAAAATTACCGCCAAAGCTGCATCCAAATTAGCATGTATTTGCATGCTCGCCGCCTCATGATAATCAAGCCCGGCACGCCTGAAAGCCTTCTCTGTCACCGAAAATCCGAGTGGCTCGATCAAATGCAGGGTAAAACCTGTATTTGCACACAGCCGAATCAAGTTGCCGGTATTTGGCGGTATTTCCGGTTCGTAAAGCACTATATGGAACATGTGGCAGTAAATTGTCACTAGGGTGGTGAGGGCTGTCTTTTTATCACAGCAGAACGATTCAGTGGTGCTGCTTGAAAACCAGTTGGCGCACAAAACTTGCCGACTGGCCACTTGCAAACTACCTTAATTATAGCTGCCGGGGTTAAGTGGCATTCTCATTGCTGAACTCAATACACCAAAACGATGTGGTGAGTGAGCGGGAATAGTTTGGTATGAATATCAACGAACAGAGTATCAGTGCTGATAAAAGGCATTATTACTCTTCATCGCAAGGGCCGTTTCATAACGCGAATAACATTCTTATGTTCTTTGGCGGTGGTGGCCGGTCGGAAATTGTCGAGACAATGATTCGCTCTTTGCGCATGGGCGATCCGATCATGAGCGTCTGTGGAGAGCGTGGCAGCGGCAAAACCATGCTCAGTTTGGTTCTCGCTGATCGTTTAAAGCATCGCTACAACATCATTCGCTACGACTTACCACTGATGTCGACAGCTTTAATGCTGCGGCACTTGCTGATTGAGATCTGCCCTCGTCAGGCTGATTTAATCAGTGCTAACCAAGCCAGTGAAGGCGCATCTCAAGCATTAATCAAACAAGGTCTTGAATGCTTAACCAAGGCGCTACAGGGTACATCCCCAGGGCACAAACCCTATTTGCTCACGGTTGATTCGCAAGCGGACATCAACCCTGCGAGCCTGCGCTTACTCAAACAGTTGGCGAACACACAAGCCAAAGATAAACCCGGTATTCAAATCGTTTTATTCAAGCGCGCCGAAGCGGGCGATCACACGGGTAAGCCGAGTAGATTGATTGCATCGGACTCATTGTCGCAACCTGCTGAAGATCACTACTGGTTACGACGTTTGACGCTGGCTGAAATCAGTGACTACTTACGTCATCACATGATGCTGTTCGATTTTAATCAGCGCGATGTGTTTACGCGTGAGATGGCCTACTTCATAGCCGACAGATCAGAAGGCGTATTTCGCTCCATCAACACCCTGTCGCGCAACGCATTCATGATTGCAGGACTTGAAGATGCGGATTGTATTTCCATGTCTCATCTACTGACTGCAGGTTTACCTGCTCCTGTAGAAGAGCCTGACCCACACGGTTTCCTATGGCGACACAGAAGTGTTGTTGTTGGCTTGCTTGGTGGTGGCGTGTTGGCTTCTATGGCCATTGCTATTGCTTTGCTTGTGTAAAAAAATCATCATTGCATTTCCAAGCATCATCGGTGTAGACTGAAGTTCAAGCGGCAGGAGCTGCTCTTCTTGAAGGCGTGTTTTGCCTTTGCAACAAATGGAACTTGTTGATGCGTTATTTTTCTCAACGTTTTATTTTTATCATTTCACTGCTCAGTGTTGTGCAGCTTTGTGGGTGCGCGGCGTATGCGCAAAACGATCTAACGCTATCGCGTTTGATTGATACGCCGAATGCGCAGGCAACGTTTGCGCCGGTCAGCGATTTAAAAAATGAACTGGCTGATTGGTCGGTATTACAAACTGAGCTAACTGAGCTCCCAAAGTCGCCGGGTTCTAAGTTGGCTGAAAAGCCGCCGGCTATCCAGTACAAGCCTCCACTTATTACAACCCAACTTATCGACGCACCCGTTGAGCAGGTTCTGCATCAACTTGCATACGATGCACAATTGCGGCTGCAATTAAATCAAGCTTTGGTTGGTACGGTTACATTGCTGGCCGATCAGCAGCCTCTAGAGGCGCTGCTTGCACAAGTCGCGCTACAGGTTCCGCTGTATTGGGAAATCGATAATGGCGCTATTCAACTGTGGGGTGATCAAGTTTTTACTAAGAGCTATGCGATTGACTACTTAAATATCGATCGTTCAACGCGCAGCCGTGTGGGCTTGGCCACGCAGGTGGGGACGATCAACGCGCGTGGGGATGAGATCGGTGGAGGCGTATCTAATAGCTCGCAAACGCTATTAGAAACTTCAGCTGATCATCACTTCTGGCACAGTCTGGCGGCAGATCTTGATGGGCTAGTTTACAGCTCAGCGCAACAGGCTAACTACACGCTTAATCGAGATGCCGGCATGGTCACGTTAACGGCCAGTGCGCCGCTGCATAAAAAACTGGAGACCTACCTCTACAAATTGAACGACAACGCACAACGCCAAGTGCTTATTGAGGCGACGGTGGTTGAGGTTGCGCTATCAAACAAATTTCAATCTGGTATTGATTGGCAGTTGTTATCCAATAAGGCAACCGGTGTTAATGCTGCGCAAGTGCTGTCCGGTTCACCGCCAGTGAATGCAAATTCGGTAGACCGAATCACAGCGCCAAACGGTTTACTTAGCCTGGTGCAACGTAGCAAGCTGGGGAATATAACGGCGACATTAAATTTGTTAGAGCAGTTTGGTGATGTGCGGATTTTGTCAAAGCCACGCATTATCGCTTTGAACAATCAGACGTCTGTTCTAAAGGTGGTAGACAACCGGGTGTACTTCACCGTTAATGTGGAGCGTCAACGTTCGGAAAACAAAGACGAGGTAACCACAGAAACGCAAATTCACACCGTGCCGGTCGGCTTGGTGATGAACGTGACAGCACATATTGATAGTTCAGATGAAGTGATGCTCAATGTTCGGCCTACCTTGTCAAGAATTCTGGGGTTTGTTGATGACCCTAACCCGGAGTTAGCATCCGCTGCTGTTAAAAACAGCGTGCCCGAAATACAAGTGCGCGAAATGGAGTCGATGCTAAGAGTTAAAAGCGGCGACATGGCCATTATTGGTGGGCTAATGCAAGAAGTTCAGGATGGCAGTGATCGATCATTGCCAGGGCTTGCCGATATCCCTGTGTTGGGCGGCCTGTTTCGGCAGCAGCGTAAAAACACTGAGCAAACCGAATTGTTGATTGTACTCAAGCCCACGGTTTTAAATTCAAAAAATTCTGCCAAGGCTGTGAATAACTAATTCAATTTTTGTATGCGCTTATGGATAAGCTACTTGAAAAACTACAACACGATCGATTGATCAGTATCGATCAAGCGCGCGTGGCGGCCATTGAATCCAGCCTGCAACACGTGCCCGCGCGCCTTATCTTGCTGCAAACGGGCTTTGTGACCACCGACATACTCGAACCCTATTTGGGTGGCGCGATACCGATCAATATCAACAGCGACGAATTTGTGCCAAATCCTGTGGCGATTGAGTTGGTCAGCGAAGCCCTTGCGCGACAGCATTGCCTGTTGCCGGTGGTGTTTGACCATGCGCAACAGCATCTGGTGGTCGCGGTTACGGATGCGAACAACGTAACCACACGAGATGCCTTGCGTCGCGAGCTAGCGCCAACTATTTCGGTTGAATACCGACAAGCGAGCCTGGCAGATATAAAGCAAACGCTGGACAAATGTTACGGTCGCAACCACTCCTTGCAGCAGGTGTTGACTGAGCTACATGTTGCAAGTAGCGGTGCGCACCTTCACGACAACGTTAACAGCAACAATACTACAGCGCAGGCAACGACTGTTCTTCTGGTAGATGCTATTTTGCAAGATGCCTTGATTAAACGTGCATCGGATATTCACCTGTCGCCAGAATACACCTATGTACAAGTCAGATACCGGGTAGATGGCGTACTCCAACCATCTTGCTGTTTGCACATTCGCTATTGGCCAGCGATTTTAGTGCGTATTAAAGTGCTCAGTGAAATGGACATCGCTGAAACGCGTTTAGCGCAAGACGGCCACTTGAGCCGAAATATTCACGGGCGCAGCATCGATTTCCGAGTCGCCAGTTTTCCTGTACGAACAGGTGAAAACCTGGTGTTGCGAGTATTGGATAAACAGCGTGGACTGTTACGTTTATCGGCTTTGTGCCAAACGCGCGATGAAAACAAACTCAAAATCATGGCCAATCAACCCAGCGGTTTAGTCTTGGTGTGTGGGCCAACCGGTTCGGGTAAAACGACCACCCTCTACGCGATGTTGCAATCTTTGGATGCGGTGGCGCTGAACATCATGACCTTAGAAGACCCTGTGGAATACCCCATACCCGGCATTCGCCAAACGCGTGTGCATGGCGGTGCAGCATTTGGATTTGCCGAAGGTGTGCGCGGAATACTAAGACAAGACCCAGACGTGCTGCTGGTCGGTGAAGTGCGTGATGTGGATAGCTGCGCAATGGCGTGCCGTGCTGCGATGACGGGTCACAGAGTGTTCAGCTCCACCCATGCTGATGACTGCATTTCTGCGATTGCAAGGCTATTGGAGCTTGGTGTATCAAGAGCGACGATTGCCAGCGTATTAGCCGGGATTGTATCGCAGCGATTGGTGCGAAAGCGTTGCACCGTCTGCGCGCAATACGATGATGTTTGTGTGGCGTGCAGTGGAACGGGTTTTCACGGGCGTATTGCTTTGTTTGAATGTCTGACACCTACGCCTGCATTTTTGTCGATGTTAGTCGATGGCGCAACATTTTCAGAATTGCAAACGCAAGCTATCAGCGATGGCATGCTGAGTTTGTTAGAGCAAGCGCAACAGTGCCTTAACTTAGGGCAAACCAACAAAACGGAATTACAACGCGTGTTTGGAGCCGTTATTTAATCTTCCATTGTTACTATTAAATCCAGAGGACGAAAACTATGCATGGATTGCATTACCGAGCCATTGATGGCCAAGGACAAATACATACCGGTTACACGAATACCAGAAGTATTTCTGAGCTCGAACAATGGGTGCGCTTGCGCGGTTGGCAATTGCTACCAGCATCTCTTGCACAGCGGGCGCGTAATGTGTTGGGCCTGCATCCACGACTGCCGAGCTGGACGAAATCCAACACAGCGTTATTCACGCAAAACTTTGCACAGTTGCTAGATGCGGGCGTGCCGTTAATTGAAACATTGCAGGAATTAGAAAAGCTGGAGAACCGTGGTCGAATTCGACGCGCCATCGCCGATATCACTGAGCGCGTTGATCAGGGGTGTGAATTAAGTGAGGCTATGGCGTATTACCCCAGCCTTTTCGGCATGGACTACATAGCGTCGGTGCGTGCAGGGGAGTCCAGTGGAAAGCTCAGCGAGTGTTTACATTTGCAGGCGTCCAACTTGTTTTGGCAGTCGAGTCTGGCGCAGCGGTTTAAAACCGTTCTGGCGTATCCGGCATTTGCGTTGGTGTGTTTGATCGCCGTTTTTCTATTTGTTTTATTGTATTTAGTGCCTGCCATGCTCCCACTACTATCTGTTGGCACATCCCAATTACCTGTTCACACCGTTTGGTTATTAAAGCTGTCGAGCTTTGTGTTGCACTTTGGCGTAACTTGCGCTCTGGTGTTTGGCAGCATAGTCATTGCTGTGCTTGGCTTATCACGATTTTCATCCCCGATTGACTATCGAATGCGCTTGTTGTTACTGCGTGGGGCTTATGGTCAAGTGATAGCGTCCTATTCTTTAGCCCGGTATGCACGCAATGCCGGCTTGTTGTATGCGTCAGGCGTGGAAATCACTGAGGCTATGCGCATTAGCCAAAATCTGGTTGCTAATGCAGTTCTGAAAAAACAGCTTTGCGATGCGCATCAACGGGTTTTAACCGGATATTCGATTGGTGAGGCAATGCAGGCGCAAGCTACTCTACCAGTGCTGTTTGTGCGCATGATTGTGGCGGGCGAAAAAGCCGGCGTGTTGGATGTATCGTTAAGGCAGTGTGCCGATCAGCTTCAAGCTAATGCTCAGTACAGCCTGGACAGGCTCGAGCGATTAATTGGGCCTGTATTGTTGTGTGTCATGGGCGCCTTGTTGCTTTGGGTTGTGTTGTCTGTGTTAGGACCCATCTACGATACCGTGGCCAGCACCGGGTCTTTGTTATGAGCTTTGTGCTGTATTTAAGTCAGCAATACGCTGTTTGGGTGCGCGTGCAAGGCGCGAAGCTGCTTGATGTAAGGCATTGTTATAACGATGCTACTGAGAGTGTATTTACGCGATGCCCATGGCCAATTGATAAATGCCATCCCATTCATTTATTGATAGACACGCAAGCAGAAGAAATTTCCTTGCATCCGTTAAAGCGCTCGCGATCTGGCCTACAGCAAAGGATAAACGAGCGGGCATTGCGACAACAGCTTGTAGAAGCTCATCCCAATTCTATTATCTACACACCCTCGGTGTCTTTTGATGGTTTCATTGTTAATCGTTTGCACATGTCACCAGCGCTGCAAAAATTCGTTTCGAAGGTTGAAGCCCAGCAGCTTTATGTTCGCTCATATACAGCCGTCATTGAATGCGCGGCTGTGACAGCTGCCAAGATGAATAGGCCTTGTATTGTAATTATGCAATTGTTTAGTAGCTGCAAACATATTTACTGTGTGGGTGGTCATGCTCTTTTTACCCGGCAGTTGGCGTACGCATCACTAGCTTCTTTAAAAAGCAATTTAATAGAAACCATTGATCATCTGCGTGCCGCAGATGTGCTGCAAGGCGACTTTGCTGTTTTATCGATTGGTGTGTCTGAGGATGCGCTTAGTGCACTGGCGGATATAGCGTCTGTGCACGGTACCGCCAGGTATGAAGATGACGATGCTTATCAGGCTATAACCAAGAGTGGATTGGCTATTACGGATGAAGTGATACCGATTGTGGCGATGGCAAGACAGTTGTCGCAGACGTCTCAACTGACTCGTAATACGTCGCAGCGGTGCGTAACAATTCCGCTTGTACAGTTTATTCGCTTGCGTACAAGCAGAAAAAAGCGTGTGTTAAACACTGCCATGGTATCGCTCCTGTTACTCTCGTGCGGTGTAACCGTATCGATTGAGCTCGATAGACGCCAGCGCGGTAAAAGTATCAATCTACAAAAGGGCGAGCTGTTAACTGATATCAGTGATATTAAATCTCACATAGAGGCTATAAGCCCCGCTGGAGAGCAGGTCGCGCAGGCCTTGTTAGCAAAAGCGGCGTTGGATCTGAATCGCGCTGAATCGCCAGCTGCGTTGCTTAACTTGCTAGCCAAATTACTTTCGACCCACCGTGAGCTTGCGTTGAGTGAACTGCAATGGGCTGTTATCGATGAATCGGCTAGCGATACCATCGATGTGCAGCAGCAGAACCTGTTTAGCCCACGTTTTCGCTCGTCTACCCGCTCACTTATGGGTGATAGCTCAGTATTGTTGGTCAGACTTGATGGGCGTCTAGCATCCAGTCTTTCTTTGCGTAAACAGCAAGCCGCGGTAGATGCGATTGCCGGTGAATTAATCAAGCACCCGCAAATAACACAATTGATTTTTCACAACACACCTTTAAGCCAAGCTGCACAAAGCAGTCGAGCAGATCTTGGGCCTGAAATTGGAGCGGCCAAGTTCAGTTTTCACTTTCAACTAAACCGGGCAGGTGTTAATGACGCGTAAGTTCTTTTCCGTGGCGACGTTTTCAGGTTCGATATTGCCAAGCAGCCTGCTGTTGTTAGCGCTCGCGATTCCAATACTGCAAAAGCAGATTGCAGGTTTGAGCCAGCCGGGTGACGAGCTTCGGGCTCTTAAGGTTGAACGCTTGCGTCTGGCGCGTGCTTTGGATGTGCTAACAGAAAATACAGATTGGGTTAGCGCTATCGATGCTGAGCGTTTAACAGACAACGAGCTCACGCTATCCCTGATTGAATCGATAAAACGATTTGTACAAGAACACCAATTAGACCTTGTGGCACTCTCTGTTAATGGGTCTGATGGATCAATAATTGTTGATGCTGGCTCAACCACGCGTGTGAGTATATCCGCCAACATTTCAGTTGCTGCCGACTTACTAAGCTTGTTCGACGCCGTGCAGTCGGCGGCCGATTGGAGGCCCATTGAGGTGCGTGCTTGTACAATCGCACGGCGCGATGGCATTGAACTGAATCGCTTACACGCAAGTTGCACGATTGATGTCTATCGTTTTCTCAGCAAGGTCTAGGGTGCTCACTGTGTTAATTCGCAGTATTGGTTTTTTCCTGATATTGAATGCAGGCGTCGCCGTTAGTGCGTCTGAAATACAAGGGCTTAGATTATTTTTCGACACCGACAGCGTAAATGCGTCGACGAAAACGGTTGATGTGCCTGCGCAACTACCAGCGGATTTTGAAAGCCCATCAAAACCCAAACTAAAGTTCACCAATCCTTTCGTGCAATTTAAGTACAACGGCTTTATATCCAGTGCTGAAGGTGATCACTTCTTTATTAATGGCAAATCCCATAAAGACACAGACCGCTACAAGATAGTCTCAGTATTCAATGGTGGTCGATTGTTAGAGCTTAAACTCGACAACGGTAATCACGTTCTGATTCGAATTGGGCAAACGATTCAAGTGGAGTCCTTGTGAAACAGCGCGGCTACTCCTTGTTGCTTAGCTTATTTGCTTTAGCAGGCTTAGGCGGGGCAGGCCTTATTAGCGCAGCCTCTTATCAGCAGATAAGTACACACTATCAAACATTGGAATTGTCACGCGCACGGGATGCGCTCATTAGCTACGCCGTAAACTACATCGATCACTACGGTGCTCAAAGTGCTGGTATTGGCCACTTACCGTGCCCTGATACCGATAACCCCGATAGTACACAGGCTGATGCCTGGCGTCTGGATGGCCCCAATCCTCCGTGCGCTGCGAATGCTGTGGAACGTGGTTGGTTGCCAAGAAAGGTGGATGTGGTCGGTGGTCGCTATCATTTTCACACACGAGCAAAGCAAGGTTTGTTGTATGAGGTATCTGGCCGCTACGTTAACAATCCTTTGAGTCGGGTGGTTAATCCGGCAACGACCGGTGATATCACTGTTGGTGGGCATACCGGCGTGGTTGCGGTACTAAAAACCTCAATGGAAACGGATGCTGCCTACACGCTTATCCGAACCGCCGATATCCGACAGCAAGCCATGCAGCGTGTAGGTGCTTGGTTGGTGGATAAGTTGGCCACCGCCTGGCGTATGCGTTGTAGCCAACCGGCGGCGACAACCTGCGTTGCTGGATATTTTCTTTTAGCCGATTGTGAACTGCGTGCAACCGAGGAGCTATTGCATTGGTTGCATATCAAGCCGGTATCAGGTGATTGCGAGAGTTATAAAACCTTACTCAAATCTACTTATGCGCTTTGGGATGACGTACCGTTTAATCGACATTGGTTTGTTCGAAACGCATGGGGCGACTTTATAGAGCTGCAGCTTGACCACAACTGTATTGCTCACGACTTAAGGTATTGTCGTTTTGCCTTGCTGCCGATCGGACGCGATGATCAGCAGATTATTATTCGAATAGTCCCGAACGTTGAGGCCGTGACTCGATGAGTGCCGCGTGGAAGAGTGTGCATCATCGATTGCACCTGTTAGGTGTACAACGAGGTTTTTCGCTGGTTGAATTAAGCATCGTACTGGTTATTGTCGGCATCATGGTCGGCGGTGCTATTGCGCCCTTAGGCCAGACGATTAAACACGCAAGATACAAGCAAACCGATAAGCAATTGAATCAAATTCGTGAAGCCATTATCGGTCATCTTATTAGTACCAGTCGTCTACCCTGTCCGGTGAACTTGTTGTCGCAAAACACAATCAGCCCTGGTCAAAATGAATCGTGTCAACGGCAAAGTGGTGGTGTTCCAGCAATGCAGTTGGGCTTGATCGGCGAACAAAGTATTAACGGAAGCTTGTTAGATGCGTGGGGTCGACCCTATCACTATTCGGTTAGTGTGAACGACCATGCGCAGTTGGGTCAGTCGGGTTTGGCCGACTGGCTTACCGTGGGCGAGCTTAGCGCCGTAGGTCTTGCCAACTTAAGTGCTCAATTGCAGCTGTGCAGAGCAGTGTCTACCAATGATTGCGCGAAGAAAGACCTGGTCGCAAATCAAATTGTGTGGGTTGTGCATTCCATGGGTGAAAACATGGATGGTACCGGCTTGCAATCCGAGAATACAGATCGTGATAATGTATTTGTGGTCAGTGCCTATTCGTCAAACCCGCAACAACCGTTTGATGATCGACTCATCTGGGGTTCGCGTAGTGAGATGGTTTATTGGCTGTTAAAGGCCAACTGGTTGCCATAAAACTGCAGATGTAATCCGTTCGTCGATAGCGCTATACTGTTTGACTCTCAAACTTTACGTTGATGGATACACTTCCTAATGGAAAAATCTCTGGATAGAAAGCTCTCAGCTATACAAACGGGTCAGTACACACCGGAGTCTTTTGTTATAGCAGACGCCAAAGACGGTGATATGGCTTTTGGGACACAATGCCCCGGGCCAGATAAAAAGGGTGTGATCAAAACCAAAAAGGACTATCTGGACGCCATGGACGCCATGACCAATTCGGGCTTGGTCGATATCATGCTGATGTCTGCATCTTCTGCAGAAACACTGCATAAAAAAGACTTATTTTCCAAAAGCGCTGTTACTCCTGCCGTTAGACTCAATGACACCACCGATATCTGGTCGGCCAGGGGTTCGCGCTATCGCGAAAGCCCATCAATCCCATTTGCTACCGCCGATATTCCTTCGGTTTTGCCCTATGCAAACCTTGGTTTGTATTCAATGACTTTTTACAACGATGTTGATGCTGACGTGGCTAGCTTGAATGCCTATAGAGAATTTCGACACGCCACGCGCGAACACAATTTTGATCATTTTCTAGAAGTGTTCAACCCCGCCTACGATGTTGGCATTGCCAATGACGAGATTGGTTTTTATATCAACGACATGATCATCAAAGCCGTAGCCGGGGTCACAAGCCTGGATGCGCCGAAATTTCTAAAGATTCAATTTAATGGGCATGCCGCCATGTCTGAATTGTGCAACTACGATCCGGAAAATCTTATAGTCGGTATTTTAGGTGGCTCTGCGGGCACGGTCAGAGATACGTTCGAGTTAGCGCATCAAGCTGAAAAAGCCGGTGCGCGAGTTGCTCTGTTTGGTCGAAAAATTAATTTAAGTGAAAGCCCTGTGGAATTGGTCAGACTTATGCGAGAAACAATAACCGGAAAGCTCTCGCCATTGGAGGCGGCCAATGCTTATCATGATCATCTGGAAAATATTAGTATTCCTGCTTTAAGATCGAGAGAGAATGATGTTCAAATTTCTGACCCCGTTCTTATGAGTTAGTGTAAGCACATCATGAGACGAGGTATTATTTGCGCCGGATGCTGGACGCTGGATAGAATCAAAATAATTGATCAATGGCCAGCTGAAGAGTCGCTTGCGCGCATAATCGAGCAAGATCAACTCGGTGGTGGTTCAGGTCATAACGCCAGTCTGGATTTAAAAAGCCTCGATTCTAATCTGCCTGTGTTTGGTATGGGGTTGTTGGGAGAAGACCCTGAGGGAGATTTCTTATTCCAACAAGCGCAATCTAATCAAATAGAATCAACTGGACTTTTACGTATCAAGGAGCAGCACACTTCATATACCGATGTGTTCACCGTTGCATCCACAGGTAAACGCACGTTTTTTCATTCGCCCGGTGCCAACGATGCATTAACACCTGAGCAATTGGATTTTTCCAATACGCCGGCCAAGATGCTGCATCTAGGGCTACTAGGCCTACATGCTACCTTGGACAGCCCATGGGGTGATGACCCGAACGGTTGGGTCACTGTATTGAAAGCGGCCAAGGCTGCTGGTTTGCAAACCAACGTGGAGCTGGTGTCCATTCAACCTGAGCGTAACCGCAAGCTTTGTTTGCCCTGTTTACCGTATCTGGACACACTTATTGTCAATGATCAGGAAATTGGCGGTCTGGCCAATATTGAAACCATACCCAACGGCGTTGTTTGTATTAATAGTTGCACGCAAGCGGCAACAAAAATTCTTGATGCTGGCGCAATGCATACTGTGGTGGTGCATTACCCCCAAGGCAGTGTTTGCATTCAAAAAGGTAAAGAGCCAATAATTAGCGCGTCATTCGATGTTCCCGCGGCAGATATTGTCAGTAGCGTTGGTGCTGGCGATGCATTTGCGTCCGGCATTCTTTACGGTTTGCATGAAGGGTGGGAGATACACCAAAGCTTAGAGCTGGCGCACGCCGCTTCTGCTGCCAGCTTGCGCTCATCAACCACCGTTGGGGCAGTGGGCAGCGTCGAAGAGTGTCTGGCATACGCACACGCATGTGGCAGGCGTTTGGGCTAATGCGTCAATACCGCTTATACTTCGCGGTATGTATAGAATAAATTGGCCCGCGTGGGTTAAACAATCCTTAACGCTTATCGTTTGCGTATTCTTGGTTTCATGCAGCAGCACGATCAAGCCATTTACCAGCGATGGGTGTAGTTCCTTCCCCGATGGCACGTTTAATCAAAAAGAACTGTGGCTAAGTTGCTGCACAGCACATGACTATGCTTACTGGCAAGGCGGCACCTACGATCAACGCTTGCAAGCAGATCAAGAATTAAAAATGTGCGTGGAAGGAGTGGGCGAGCCAGAACTGGCTGTGTTGATGTTGGCTGGGGTCAGAGTCGGTGGTACACCGTTTTTACCCACATCATTTCGCTGGGGTTACGGTTGGTCTTATCCGAAACTGTATGGCGCGTTAACCGACGAAGAACTTGCGCAAATAAAAGCGCGTGAAGAAGAAGCTACTGCCAAGGAATAGCGACAGTCAATATGGCTCACTAATACATGGAATCCCGCTGACGCCCAGGCAGCGCCTCATCATAACTTTGTGCATCAAATTCAGGCAAAGCCGACTTAGTCATCTCACCAGCAGTCGGCAGCTCACCTTTAGCAATATGCGCATCCACCGACCAAAGCTCAGAACGCATCAATGCACGCGCACACTGAAAGTAAACTGACTTTATCGACACCACAATCACACTTAGCGGTGCTTTCCCGTTTATGGTGAAGCTTTCGCACAGCTGCCGATCCGTAACCACCAGTGCGTCGCCATTAATGCGCAGCGACTCATTAATGCCAGGCGTTAGAAACAACAATGAGATTCGAGAATCGCCAACTAAGTTTCTTAACGTATCGAGCCGATTATTTCCGCGCCTGTCAGGAATGGCAATGGTGCGTTTATCGATTACCCGAAACAGCTGACCGACCTTGTCTCCACGTGGAGAGCAATCCAATCCACCTTCGCCAATTGAAGCCACCGCCATAAACGGTGCACGTTCAATCCATGTTTGATAGGCGTCCGTCAGGTGATCGGTTTCTTTGGCTAAGGAATTTTTATTGATGGGGCCATAGAGCGCGACAAGCGCGTCTTCATCTTTGATGGATGCATTAAATTCCATTGATGGTATCTCCTGTGCGAACAAGGCCTGGTTTTTCAACTTGGGCCAATACGCCAAAATCGACATGACCGAACGATTGGTTAAGTTGTTTTAACACGCTTAAATTCCTAACGCCTAAAACAGGGTCGGCATCCACCGCAGCACAACGCTCAATTCGTTCGTTCACAAAAAGCTTTACACCGCCAATTTCAATAGCTTTGCCAACCCAATCATGCTCTTGCCAAGCTCTATCACCTTCGAACCAGATATTGCCACGAAAGCGTCGCTTTTCCAATGGCTGACCAACGGCGTCTGAAAGCGCTTGTAACGATTTGGTATTCATTATTGAAACGGTTTGCGTTGGTGAGTCGGTTAATCGCTTGCGCGGTGCACTGACCAATCGATACGGTCCTTGTTGGCCGTCTTTAATAACGCTTGATAACGCCTCGCTGAGTTTTGCATCCATATCGGCCGAACCGACTTTTTCAACCAATATCACCGAGCCTGCATGCGACAATTCAAGTAGTTGAGTGTCTACATCATAGCGACAATGAATCGGCCCAATCTCTGGGCTATGTGCAACCACAGCAAAATGCTTTCGCGCAATCCAGGCAGGCTTTTCGTGATCGAATAAACTTTTCGCATGCGTTATGGCAAAACGACGATCACCCGCCATCCCCAAAGCCTCGTCAAGTTCAACGCTTTGCAACGACGCTTCACTTAAGCCTTTTACGGGATACTGAAATAGGTCGCTGATCAACATCGTCTACGCCTTGGCAAAAGAAAACAGATCAAAGAAATTGTTTGTTGTGGCTTCCGCCAATGCTTCCAGGGAAATACCACGCGCTTGCGCAACATACTCAGCGGTGTGGCGAACGTAAGCAGGCTCATTCATTTTTCCACGATGCGGAACCGGGGCGAGATAAGGCGCGTCAGTTTCAACCAGAATGCGATCAAGCGGCGCCTTCATCGCGACCTCTTGCACTGACTTCGCACTTTTAAACGTGACAATGCCTGAGAATGAAATATAAAAACCAATATCCAAGGCTTGCTTTGCCACTTCCCAATCTTCAGCAAAGCAATGCATAACACCGCCGGCTTCAGACGCCTTGCGCTCGCTCAGCGTTTTCATTGTGTCCTCGGCGGCAGCACGGGTGTGAATGATCAGGGGTTTTTTGCACGCCTTCGCTGCATCAATATGGGCGTGGAAGCGTTCGTGTTGCCAGGTTAAATCGCCTTCACTACGAAAGTAATCCAAACCGGTTTCACCAATAGCGACTACGCGTGGGTGATCGGCCGCAGCCACAATGTCGTCGGCTGTTGGTTCATGCCCACCTTCGGTCGTTGGGTGCTTACCAACGGAGGCGAAAATTTCCTTGTGATTCTCTGCCAACGCAATCACCTCTGGCTGGTTTTCCCAACTGGTGGAAATACACATTAAGTGGGTGACTTGGTTATCCGCTGCATTGCGTAGAATGTCGGGGATACGGCCGTCAAAGTCAGGAAAATTGATGTGGCAATGGGAGTCGACGAGCTGCATGGTGTGAATCTAAGGCGTAAAAACGCTAGTTTACGTCACAAAGCATGGCTCCGTAGCGTGCAAAGCTGTATAAATAACAATATGACTGTGGAAGAAATAGAGATTAAACAATGAGTGCCAACAGTTCCGAAATAACCCAAGACCCAGTCGCGATGGTCGAACAGTATGGTCAGCAAGCCAGTGCCTGTGCGGCCATACTCGCTGCTGCTGATACGCATCAGAAAAACCAGGCCCTATTGGCCATGGCTGATGCGATTGATGCAGCCAGCGACAAACTGCTCAGCGCCAATGCACAAGATTTGGCGGCGGCCAAAGAGAGTGGCATTAGCGATGCCTTGTTTGATCGGCTTGAATTAAATCCTGCACGCATTGCCTCTATGTCGAAAGGTTTAAGGGATATCGCTGCCCAAGCCGACCCGATAGGCAGCATGTCTGCAACCGAGCGTCAGCCATCGGGTTTGGAGATCGCACGCATGCGTGTGCCCTTGGGTGTGATTGGCGTTATCTACGAGTCGCGACCTAATGTCACCGCTGATGCGGCAGCGCTTTGTTTAAAATCTGGCAATGCGGTTATCTTGCGTGGTGGTAGTGAAGCGAGCCGATCGAATGCGGCGATTGCACAATGCATAACAACAGGATTAAAAGCGGCAGGCTTACCAGAAGCGGCGGTGCAATTGGTGGGCACAACTGATCGAGCGGCCGTTGGGGCCATGCTGCAATTAGAAGAACACATCGATGTAATCATTCCGCGTGGTGGTAAAGGCTTGGTCAGCCGCATAGCGCAAGATGCAAAGGTGCCGGTCATAAAGCATTTGGATGGCATTTGTCACGTCTATGTTGATGAAGGTGCCGATAAAGAGCAGGCAATGGCAGTCGCTTTTAATTCGAAAACGTATCGCTATGGCATTTGCGGTTCGATGGAAACTTTGCTGGTAGCCGAAGCTGAAGCGCCAAGCCTATTGCCCGATTTGTGTCAAAAGTTCACACAGCACGGGGTTGAACTTCGAGGCTGCGCTAAGTTGCAATCTTTGGTCTCAAATGTGAAACAAGCGACAGATGACGACTGGGTAACCGAATATTTAGGCCCTATATTGTCTATAAAGGTGGTTGCGGACGTTAACGACGCTATGGACCATATTGCGCGTTACGGCTCTGGTCACACGGATGCGATTGTCACCAGCAGTATCGAGCGTTCGCGGCAGTTTGTGCGTCAGGTAGATTCGAGTTCTGTGATGGTGAATGCGGCGACCTGTTTTGCAGATGGTGCACAATATGGTCTGGGTGCCGAAATAGGCATAAGCACCAACAAAATGCATGTGCGTGGACCGGTTGGTGCTTTAGGTTTAACAACAGAAAAATATGTTGTTACTGGTACGGGTACCATTCGCGAATAAATGCGTTAACAAATAATTTGTCAGTAAACAGTTTTTAAGAGGAAATTCAAAGAGGTAAAATGAAGCCATGAGTAAGAAAAGTAAAAAGCAAAAGCAGTTACAGCCGATCAAAGAACGAAACGTTGTGGCATTAAATCCCCTATTGCGTAAATCGACAGTGCATGAGAAGTCGACTAAAGCCCGTCGTAAAGCGGACAAAGTTCAGTTGAAGAAAACGTGGTTTGAGCGAGTTGCTGCCTAAGCGGCAATTGGCCAAAGCCACGTAATCTTCTCTATTGAATAACCACTTGCAACAACGTATAGGTCTGTTTGGCGGCACATTCGACCCGGTGCACAACGGGCATTTACGCCCGGCAATTGAGCTCGCCGAGAGTTTTGCGCTCGATCACTTACGCTTAATCCCGAACCATCGTCCAGCTCATCGCGGTAAACCTACAGCTACAACTGAGCAGCGAATAGAGATGTTGGAAATCGCCACCAGCGAAATCCCCAGCTTGATTGTGGATTCGCGTGAGGCCCTGCGCGACAAGGCTTCGTATACTTTCGATACACTTAGCGAGTTCAAAAACGAGTACCCTGATGCCTCGCTGGTGTTTTTCATGGGTCTGGATGCGTTTTCGCAATTCGACAGCTGGTACCGCTGGCAAGAAATTCTGCAGTTGGCCAATATGGTGGTGATTGATCGCCCCGACTCGCCGTTGAGCGAATGGGCCGCAGCGCTGATTGAAACCCAGGCTAAACAGCATGGACGCAAGGTGGCAGGCGCTAAAGCGGGTGTGATTGAACGGCACAGCGTGACCCAGTTGGCGATATCGGCAACCGACATCAGAACTCGCATGGCTAATCGGCAAAGTATCGATTTTCTCGTGCCAGAACGCGTTAAGCAGTATATTGTGCAGCACGGGCTGTACAGCTAGTTTAGGAATGAAAATACAAGTATGAATAGTGAGCAACTAATCGATCTCGCCACTGAGGCGCTTGATGCGCTTAAAGGCCTGGATATCACCGTTATTGATATCGCTCAAAAGTCCAGTATTGCCGATGCAATGATGGTAGCCACAGGCACTTCAAAACGACACGTGCGATCAATGGCTGAATCAGTGCGTCAAAGTGCGAAGCAGGCTGACCATGCGCCTTTGGGTTTTGAAGGTGGAGACAGCAGCGATTGGATTCTTGTCGATCTTGGCGATGTTATCGTGCATGTCATGACACAAGAAAAGCGCGATTTCTATGCCTTGGAAAAATTGTGGTCTGTAGGGCCTGATAGTGATGAGAAGAAACCTAACGTATTGGGCGTTGTTTAAGACAACGCTTACGTAGCGTTACAATTCATCTTTCGCTATGCAACTATCCTTATGTGCTGTTGGCCGCAAGATGCCGGACTGGGTGCAAAGCGGTGCAAGCGAGTATCAAAAAAGACTGCCCGCGCAGTGGCAATTCAAAGTGCACGAAGTCCCGCAAGCCAATCTTGGCAGTGCTGCGCAAAATAAAATCAAAGAAGGTGAGGCGCTACTTAATTGTGTGCCAGAGCGCGCTCACCTCATTGCTTTGGATAATCGCGGTAAATCGTGGAGCACGTCCGACGTAGCCTCACAACTCACGCGATGGCAAGAGCTGGGTAAGCCTGTTAGCCTTTTGATTGGTGGACCAGATGGGTTGGATGAGCACACGTACCAACGCTCCGATCAACAATGGAGCTTATCGCCGCTGACGTTTCCTCACCCGTTGGTAAGGGTGTTAGTGGTTGAACAGATTTATCGCGCGTATACGCTCACTATTAACCATCCGTATCATCGCGCCTGAACGACCAACGGAACAACGGACCTCTCGTGACATGGATAACGCGTTAATTCTGGCCTCAGCATCGCCACGCCGATTGGAATTGCTGGCGCAAATCGGTATTCGCGCCAAGGTGCAGCCTGCAGATATTGATGAGACACCGTTTGCTGATGAATCGGGGCGAGAGTTGGTCGAGCGGCTGGCCGTAGCAAAATGTGCGGCGATCGAGTCGGCTCATCCTGTTTTAGCCGCCGATACCGTGATTGTTCATGGTGGGCAGGTGTATGGTAAGCCACAGAACAAGGCGCACGCGGTCGATATGCTGCTGTCTTTGTCAGGTCTTGAACACACTGTCATTACCTCAGTGTGCGTCAATGCAGGCGAACAGAGCCAAAGCTGCACGGTCGAATCTACAGTGACGTTTGCCCACATTGATGAGGCCACCGCCATTCGCTACTGGAATACTGGCGAGCCTGAAGGCAAAGCGGGCAGCTATGCCATTCAGGGAATAGGCGCTATGTTTGTCCAGCATTTGAATGGCAGCTACAGTAATGTCATGGGATTGCCCTTGTATGAGAGCGCGCAGTTGCTGTCAAATATTGGGCTGGATTGCTTGGCTGGAAGAATCTGAATGAGCGAAGAACTACTGATCAATGTGACGCCGCAAGAGACGCGTGTAGCCACTGTCGAAAACGGCATGCTCACGGAGGTCTGGATTGAGCGTGCTCAGAAGATTGGTCTGGTGGGCACCGTCTTCAAAGGCACGGTTAAACGGGTGCTGCCCGGCATGGAAGCAGCCTTTGTTGATATCGGATTAGAAAAAGCAGCGTTTCTCCATGTGTCAGATATTGCCGGAGCAACAGAGACGGGTGCCGATGGAGAGAAGCAAGCAAAATCCATTGCTCAGGTGCTTCGAGAAGGTCAGAAGATTGCCGTACAAGTTATTAAAGACCCCCTCGGTACCAAAGGTGCGCGTGTAACGTCAAATTTAACGGCGCCCTCTCGCTACCTTGTGATGATGCCGGGTGAAAACAGCATTGGTGTCTCCACTAAAATAGAAATCGAAGAAGAGCGCGAGCGCCTTCGTGAGATGGTGGCGTCGGCCCGTGACGATGAAAATTGTGGCTATATTGTTAGAACCGCCGCCGAGGGTGTGGATAGCGAAGCCATTGCAGCCGATATGCGTTACCTCAATAAGGTGTGGAAAGGCATACAAACGCAATTAAGCAATGCGCCGCACGGTCACGTTATCTTCCGCGACTTACCATTGGTGTTACGAACGCTCCGTGATATCCGTGGTGATTCGATAGAACGCATTCGTATCGATTCTCGAGAAACTTTTAAAAACAGTATTGCGTTTTGTGATGAGTATGTACCGCACTTAACCGATCGAATAGAACATTATCCTGGCGAACGGCCTATATTCGATTTGCACGGTATTGAAGATGAAATAGAACGTGCACTTAATAAGAAGGTGCCGTTAAAGTCGGGCGGCCATTTGGTTATTGATCAGACCGAATCCATGACCACAATCGATGTCAACACTGGCGCGTTTGTTGGTCGGCACAATCTTGAAGAGACGATATTCAAAACCAACTTAGAATCGGCACAAGCCATAGCGCGGCAATTGAGGCTAAGAAACTTAGGCGGCATTGTCATCATTGACTTTATCGATATGCAAGTGGCAGATCATCGTCGTCAAGTTCTACGTGCACTCGAAAAAGCCTTGGAAAAAGATCACGCTAAAACGCAAGTCTCCGATGTGTCTGCTTTGGGCCTGGTCGAAATGACGCGTAAACGCACACGGGAAAGTTTAGAGCAAGTGTTGTGCGCAGAATGCGGTGTGTGTGGTGGTCGTGGCATGACTAAGACACTAGAAACGGTGGTCTTTGAAATCACGCGTGAAATTATCCGCCAGGTTCGCCAGTTTGATATTGAATCGGTGACTGTGCTTGCATCGACCGACATCGTTGAGTGGTTTACTGAGGAGCGCTCAGACGATCTTGCATTATTAGAAGACTTTGTTGAAGTGCCGATTCGTTTGCAAGGTGAGCAGTTGTACACCCGCGAACAGTACGACGTTGTGCTCAAATGAGTAGCTCGCTTAACAAGCACAATCCTAATCCCGCTATTAATCCGAGTGAGGCGCCGCCCACACGTACGCAACGTGGCCGCAAGAAAGTTGCCGCCGCTGCTGGCACCACAGCCAATTGGTTAGCCGTACTGATCGCTGTTTGTTTGATCTTGCTTGCTGTGTTGTTGTTGGCAGCGCGCATAGGATTGCCCTGGCTTGGTAACTATAAAAGCCAAGTAGAAAGCAGACTGAGTGAGCGCATGCGTAGCCCGGTTGTCATCGACGACTTGTCGTTTCGTTGGCAGCAATTTGGCCCAAAGCTCAGTGCCACGGGTGTTTCGTTAATTGAATCTGCTGATCGTCAAGTTACGCTCGATGAAGTGCTTATCGATATGAACGTGCTCAAATCCATTTCTGAAGGCACGCCTATTATCGACGAGCTAACACTTGTGGGGGCAAAGTTGGCACTGGAAGCCGGTGAGGGTGGGCAGTTTGAGTTGCACGGCTTAAAACAATCTACACAACAAAACGGTACTTCAAATAATCGTGTTGACGTACTTGCCTGGTTGATGGATACCAATCGAGTCGGCTTGCAGGATGCCACCATCACATTAATTGATTCTGTTGATAACGAAGAGCTGGTCATCACCAACCTAAATATTGTTGCCGTGAATGAAAACGATCTACACCAGTTAAGAGTGGATATGCAGTTGCCTGAGAAGTTAGGTGGACAATTAGAAATGGGTCTCGACCTGATCGGTACTAGCGACGACATACGTAATGCTTCGGCGTCTGTTCATATCAAGGCAACGGATTTAAAAGTTGATGGATGGCGCGCTTTGCAAGCCCGACGGTTTAAAGGCTTGCGCGCAAGCACTACCGGTATAGCACGGCTAGATGCAACAACGCAGCTTGAGCTTTGGGGCAATGTGTGGAGCGGAAAACTGCAGACCGCGCGCGGTCAGTTGCAAGCTACCGATCTTGTGGACTTAGACACGAACGAGAAAGTGCTCGATAGAATGACTGCGGATGTGGTTTATAAAAACGCATCCTTGGGTTGGCAACTGTCCACCGATATTCTTGAATTCCAAAATGGTAGTGATCTTACGTCGGTTAACGATGTGGTTTATCAATACAAACCCGACGCAAACACAGCATGGCAGCTTGATGCCAGTGGGGATTCTCTAAAGCTGGATGTTGCCACCAGATTAGTGTTGTCCTTGTTCCATAAAGATGCTGACTTGCCGCGTGCACGTTGGTTGGCGCAAGCAAAGCCTAAAGGTGATTTATATAACTGGGATGCATCGTTTGGCTTGGTTAATGGTAAGCCCGACTTCTCTTTGTTCAGTATCTTTAAAGATCTTGAACTTGAATCGGCGGGTGGCTTTCCTGGCGCAAGCCGTATCGCCGGTACCATCGACATGCAGCACAACGTAGGTACCGTGGCTATGCAAGGCATCGACATGACTTTGGACGTGCCTTCAGCCTATGCCAAGCCGCTGAAGCTGGAAAAGCTCTATGCCGATCTTGACGTTGATGTACGTGACCCCCTACGTACATCGCTCAAAGGTGAGGTTAACATTAACGATCGCGGTTTTGATTCGAGTACGCGTATTGAAGTCAAGCTCGAGCCCGGAGCCTCACCGCATCTCTACACGCAAGGCAAATTTAACCTCGATGATTTAAGTGAAGCAAAACGCTATCTACCGGTGAGATGGCTAAAACCGAAAACCACCCAATGGCTTAATCAAGCGCTGGTTGCCGGTCAAGCCACTAACGGCGAGCTACTGATGTTTGGGAACGTGGCAGATTATCCGTTTGTGGATAATGAGGGCGTTTTTAAAATAGGGTTTGATATCGAAGATGCCACCTTGAACTATTTGACGCCGTGGCCTCAGGCTACAAAGCTGCAAGGTCGATTCGACATGGAAGGTGTATCCATGTTCGGCACAGCTACCGATGGTCAATTAGACTCGATGCGTTTTAGTAGCGTGGTGGCAAAAATTGCCGATATACGAAATCCGGTTATGGAACTGAGTAGTACCAGTTCTGGCTCTTTGCCGTCGCTGATTAACTTTGCCAACACCGGGCCTTTGAAAAAAACACTGGCGCCGGCACTGTCTGATGTGTCATCCACGGGGCGTGCGCAGATGGATTTAAACATCAGTATGCCGTTACGGCGCAAAGCTAAACTCACCACCATTGCATCGGCCCAGGCCAGTTTAAACAAGCCTCGAGCTATTGCTGGCTTGAAAGTGAATGGTTCGGTATTTTTAAGAAACAACGACATCGCGTTTAGCCGCTCAAAGCTTGAACTGAGCGATGTTGATGGTGCGGTCGGTTTTAATCAGAATGGTTTGCGCGTTAATAATTTAAACGCGCTGATGTATGGCCGGCCTGTTCGAATAGATGCTAAAACTGAAGGTAGAGGTACATCGAGGGTCACGGAAATATCTATGGCGGGGCCCATGCGTGCGGCCAATATTTTAAAGACCTACAACATTCCGTTAACGCAATTTGTTGATGGTGAATCGCATTGGAATGTCAGTGTGCGCATTCCGGCAAAGTCGAACGCAAAAATTCAAGTTGCCGCCGTTAGCGGTTTAGTCGGTACGCGTATGCTCTTGCCCAAACCACTTGGAAAAAGCGTTGGCGCTTCAACGCAGATGGCATTGTCGGGCAAGATCAACCCAAACAACGCTTACGCTGAATGGTTGATCGACTACGGCAACATCATGCGAAGCATGGTGCGTGTTGATGATGATGGCATGCAATCTTTCTCAGCACGTTTCGGTGGTGGGGCGCCAAACCCGAATGTGGAGGAAGGTATTCGTCTGGCTGGCAACATAGACAATCTGGCCTTAGATGGTTGGGTAGAAAGCGTTGCACAGTTTATTGATGATTTACCACCATCTGATACACCCGAACCCATACTGCCAATCTCTGCAGATTTGAATGTCGGCAAATTTATCGCCGGTCAGCAATTCATTGGTGGCGGTTCGCTGCGATTTAATACTGATTCTGATTATGTCAACGGTGTAATCGATAACCAATGGCTAAGCGGGAGCGTGCGTTACCCGCGTGTGCACTGGACGCAAGACATGCCGGCTATCGTGCGTATCAGCAGCGTGGACAAACGCATTATTGATGCACTGGACAGCGCACCTGAAAGGGCCGACAACGGTGGTGAGTTGGATCCGCGTACCTTGCCGCCAATTGAAGCACGCGTGGCACGAGTGCGCTGGGACTTACTGGATTTAAAAGACTTAACCATTCGTACCAAGCCTTCGGTTAGCGGCTTAGACATTACAACATTCGGGTTTGCCTACCAATCGGCGCAGCTTATTGGCGATGGCTACTGGCGATTACGCGATCCACAAAACGTAAACCCCAGCTTGGCAGACCAACACGTGAGTAAATTGAATCTAACCTTGCAGGGCAATGACTTTGGCAGCCTATTAGCGAATGTGGGTTTTGGCGGCACGCTGCATGAAGGTGAAGGTGTGTTGGCAGGCTCCCTGGTTTGGCCAGGCCCGGCATATAAGCCCTCGCTGGAGTCCTTGGTTGGCAAGCTCAACATCGATATGCAAAAGGGACGCATATTAAAAGTGGAGCCTGGTGCCGCAAGGCTTGTGGGTCTGTTTGCGATACAAAGCATTCCGCGCAGGCTTAGTCTGGATTTTAAAGATCTGGTACTAGATGGGCTCGACTACGAAACCATTCGTGGAGAAGTGCAATTGGCCAATGGCATCGCGCACGCGCCGCTGGTTCAACTTAATGGATCGGTTGGCGTCATTGATATTGCCGGTGAATCCAACTTGGTCACTGAACAATACAATCAACGACTCACGGTGTTGCCGCGAGTCAGTGCAGCCTTACCTATTATCGGGATTATCTCCGGTGGGGCAACAGCCGGTGTCGGTGCCTTATTCGCCGGTGGTTTACTCAAAGCTGTTGGTATCGATTTTGACCGCATCGGTTTGCGCGAGTACACACTCACTGGCAGTTGGGAAGACCCAACACTTACGCTTGTACCTTTCGAGCAACCCGAACCGCAATAGATTCAGTTAATTGCAACGAGCGTTAGCTGGCACACCCGGTAAAGCCCATAAAGGCGCGGGTTTTTTCTCTGAAGTAAACCAAACGACGCCATTGTCGCTGACGGCCAGGGCTTCGGCTTGCGAGAGCGAGTGTGTGTGCACGCGTTGTCGCGGTTGCGCCAATACTTGCGCCCAAGTTTGTTCTGGTTGTCGTTGGTAGCGATAAATCGAGCGATAAGTTAGCACATAGGCAAAGCAATTCTTTGCGTCAATATCAAAAGCGGTTGGCTGGAAAATATCAACACCGCTCAGAGATGCTATAACACTCGCCTCCATGGTGTTTTTGGGTATTGCCAAGCTTGCGATTTTCTCAGCCACTAGCAATTTGTTAGGGTTGCTTAATTCAAGTGGAAAGCGGTAAACCTCACTGGCCTGCCTTTTGTTATTCTCAATTGACTCTTTGGTCAGCACATAAACCCAACCGTTGGCATACGCCATCGATTCTGAGTTATGCGATGCTTGTGGATAGCGGAACCGAATGGTATGCAATGGTATTAAAGCGTTTGTGGTCTGGCTATCCAATACCGGCTCTGCCAACACATGTATTGCATGTTCGTCTTTAGCTCGGAGGTTATCGCCGATATCACCAATCAATAAATAAGATTCCCCATTAATCGAAGCTGACGCCATGTCTTCCCAGTCTCGGTTTTTGGCGGCTATGGCAAATTTACCCAGCGACTGGCCGCTCGGGCTAAGCGCATACAGGTTTGCGCCGTTGCCGCTGTCGTTGATAGCCCACAATAGATTGGCTCGGCGAGTTGACGCGGCCAGGCCGCTCACCTCGCTAAGCTCCGGGTGTTGAAGATTGCCCGTGACTTGCGCGGTGTCGACGCTGAATGGATTAAAACTTGGTGGTTGAAGCGGTTCAAAAGCAGGTTTCGGTGTTTGGCAGGCAGACAGCATGCTTAAACCCGCGATCAAACCTAGCCATTGAGTTAGTGTCATCGAGGTGATTCAGCCTCGAAGTTCACCGCATCGCGTACCGCTTTGAATAAAAGTCGGGCCGACTTTGGTGGTTTGGCTTCCGTTTTCTCTTTGACCGCACTGCGTTGAAGCTGGCGTAAGGATTGACGATCGGCGTGCGGGTATCTGTCCAAAAATTCGGTGAGCGCAAGCTTTGGATTGGGTTGGTCTTCATCACCAAGCAGTCGATCGCGCCATTGCTCAACCAAATGTAATGTTTGCGTGTTGGCTCGGGCAGCTTGGCGAATGCCTTCAAGTGCGGCTTCAACCGGCTCGATATCAATCTTGCGCAGACGCTTGGCCAACCAGCCTAGCTGGCGCTTTCGAGCACCGTTTTTAGTGGTTCGGTTAAGTTCTTCGATCGCATCGACCACATCTTCTGGCAACGGAACTCTGGCCCGTTCTGCCGCTCCAAGAGAGGCGAGCTCCGATCCGAGGTCGCGCACGGCGTGTGCATCGCGCTTTAATTGTGATTTACTGGGCTCGAGATCGAAATTGTCATCATCGAAGTCCGATTCATCGTCTATCATCTAATTAGGGCCTGTTTCGTCAAGAGACTTGTTGCGGTGTGTGACGTAAGACACTGTTAAAATAGAACATCTAGGTGTTGTATTTTTACGACATTCAGTATCTAATAATCGTTCGAAACGGAGAACGACTTGTCTATCATGGCACGTATTATTGCAATTGCCAGTATCCTTGCGCCATTTATGGTGCAGGTTGCGCATGCGCAGTCGTTTGAACTAGCCAGCAATGATATATCTGCAAGTCCGTTCACATTCGATAGTTCTGATCACAGTACTATTCGTTACACCAGAGTCAACGATGCGCCAATCACGCCCCGTCACTACGCCGAACACCAAACCGAACTTTCGTTAAGTTTAAAACCAGCCAAACCCAAATTCAGTTTGGAGAATGGTTTCGGTTTGAACATGTTTCGCCATGCGCAACCCGCTATGGCGGTTGAAAGCGGTCGGCTTGGTAAAAATCGCCTGGTTGAAAGTTTGCCCGATTTGCACAACGGCTTCGCATACTCAGCGGGTTTGAAAGTTGAGCACGAAGACGAGAACATTGATGGCACGGCCTATGTCAGTTCAGGTCTACTAGGGCTTTCTTACGGTCGCCTTGGCAGACTGTGGTACGGCGGTGTCGATTTGAATGTCGAGCAATTTGTTAATGAAGAAGCAGGCGTTGAACAGGGCGATGTACTCAGCGTCGACTTCACAACCGGCCGCCGCCTTGGCTGGACTGGCACTTCCAGTGGTTCACCGCTGTGGATGTTGTCGGTGCAAGGTAACTTAGATCTTCATGCTTTGTCAGTAAATAAAGAAGAGCGTGGTGACTGGTATTTGAATCCAAGCTTGTTCTGGCAAAACCCTGGTTTTACATTCTCCGCTCAAGTGCAACTACCTGTTGAGTCACCATCGTCGGGCGATACGCTAGAACCTGACTATCGCTTACGCGCTATATTCGAAAAGCAATTCTAAGCG
>CALHOU010000024.1 GCA_938035945.1 uncultured Granulosicoccaceae bacterium | reverse complement strand
GCAGACGTTGAAGTGGGCACTATCTACGAAGGTAAAGTTCAGAAGATCATGGACTTTGGTGCTTTCGTGAATATTCTGCCGGGCAAAGACGGCCTTGTACACATCTCGCAAATCTCTGAAGAACGTGTTCAGAACGTTGCTGATGCACTAACCGAAGGCCAGATGGTCACGGTTAAAGTACTCGAAGTCGACAAGCAAGGCCGCATCCGCCTGAGCATGAAAGCGGTTGAAGCCGGCGAAACTGCCACCCCGGCATAAGCCCTAAAACTTAGCCTGCCTTGACCCCTTCAAGGCAGGCTAACCCCACTATCCGGGGACAGTTTACTTAATTCCCCACGCACGTCGTGCCCCACAAGTCGGGGACAGTTTACCTAATTCTATACACGCACTGAGCTGCTCGGTTTCGTTCAGCGCGTCACTCCTGTTTACTTTACAAGAGACTAGAGGACAGTTATGTTGTTTGTCATTTCGGGCTGCTCTGGCGGTGGCAAAACAACGCTTGTGGATGCACTGGCAGAACGGGGTTTCGCTATATCCGAAGAACCGGGTCGTACAATTGTTCGCGAAGAATTAAGCACTGGGGGGCAGGCGTTGCCTTGGTTGGACTCGGTACTGTTTGTACAGAAGTGCGTGACTCTATCGATACAGCGGTTTGATACTGCGAGTCAATCGCCTGCCGTGACGTTCTTCGACCGTTCCCTAATCGATGCAATATCAGCGCTGGCAAGTTTGGCGCCGGAAAACGCTGAACAGCATTTGCGCATACTAACCGACTATCGTTACGCTCGCACGGTATTTATGGCCCCGCCGTGGCCTGAGAATTTTAAAAACGATGCGGAGCGGCGGCACAGTTTTGAACAAGCAAGCGCTGAGTATGATCGACTCAAGACAGACTATGCGAATGCTGGCTACACGCTAGTGTACTTACCGAAATCGTCTGTGAAAGAGCGGGTTGAATTTGTGCTACAGCATATCGGGCTAGCGAACTAAGTACATTGTCCCCGGATTTTGATTTAGTTCGGATATAGGTAAACTGTCCCCGGAATTTGCAAAAAAGTAAACTGTCCCCGGATATGATGGTGCAAGAGAAAATTGATATTGGGTTTATGCGTGAGGCTCTGGTGCAGGCGCAGCTGGCGGTGGATGCTGATGAAGTGCCAGTGGGAGCAGTTGTGGTGTTGGAGGATGAAGTCGTTGGGCGCGGGCATAATCGAACTATTTCAGCGCGTGACCCAAGTGCGCATGCGGAAGTGTTGGCGATGCGTGATGCTGCAAGTCATGTTGATAATCACCGACTACTGAATGCAACTTTATACGTAACCTTAGAGCCGTGTGTGATGTGTTGCGGTTGTATGCAACACGCGCGTATCCGTCGGCTTGTTTATGGTGCGCGTGAACCTCGAACGGGTGCAGTTGTGAGTGTGAACGAAGTCATTGCCGATCCCAATGCACTGCACACTATTGCTGTAACCGAGGGTGTGCTGGCCGAAGAAAGCCAGGCTTTATTGCAAAGATTTTTCAAAACCAAACGCGAATAATGTGGTTTCAGGTAATAAATGAGACTGAAATTCGCGCCAGGTGGGTATCAGCTGAGAGATTTAAAAAATAGATGAGCCAGGTTTCAATTATTAAGCAAGACTAAATCAGAATTTCCACAACGTAGCGATGTTGGGGAAGTCGGTTGCAAGTGATCATTTAAACTAGAATAAGTAAAGCTTTCGAAAATATTGTTTAAGCCATAGTCGCTATCGGCCCGGAGCCGCCATTCTTTTTTGATGATCAATAGCAGAAATGAATCCATTTGAGTTAATAGGCCGAACATTTTCAGATGTGGAAAAAACATTAGACCACTCTGGAATCGGATCTGTGTGTGACGAATTGGAAGAAGGTGAACAGCTCCATGACTCAGTATCAGCTGTGGATAGCTCCTGGGAAATATCATTAGATGAAAATCAACTGATCAAAACCATTTTTATACACAATCCCGATAAATTAGCTATCTACACTGGGATTTCATCCACAACAACAAACGCTGAAATAGAGCAAAGATTTGGTGAACCTAGTAGCTCGGGTGCTCAGCAAGAAATTGAACTATTGGGGAAATATGGCTGCTGGGAGCGGTATGATAAAGATGGATATTCGTTACATATTCAACATGAGATAGATTCATTTGAAATTAAGCTAGTGACAGTCATGATCTCAGAAGTCGCACCGTAGTTGGTCTGCAGTGGAGACTAAGTACGCGTAGAGCCAAATCTTACGAACATCAGCAATGAAGTATGCCGAAACCAACTATCATTGTGTAAGCAGACGAAAACTATCGCCAGCCACAGGTAATTTTCGGCCCACAGTGGTCCTTCAGCGTTCGCACTGGATTGTCTGCTTTAAGCGGATCATTTACTCAGCTGACCTTTTAAGCCTGCTAACTGACACAACGAATCAACATGTGAATCTAGCCATTCCTGATCAATGGGCAATCCGGCGATGTATTTTCGGAAATACAGTACTGCTATCGCCATTTCTACCAAGTTGTCAATTGGCGCTCTTGGGTCCAACTCACCTCTATCGATCGCAGCTGTGAAAACAGCTTCAACATTGTCGATTCTGTCTTTCATGAAATTATTAATCACGAGTTGCGCGTCTTCATCGATCGCGGCAGCCGCAATAATTTGTGGAGCAACTTTACCCCAGGCAGTTTCATTAAGAGAGTCCATCGGGATACTTAGAATCCAGATCAAGTCAGCTTTTAGTGGACCATTGGATTTGGGGGCTACATTAGACGGAAACGCTGCCAATTTGAAGGTGTCGTTGCGTAGCCGTTCGATTTCAGGCCAGTGACGGTAGAGCGTACTTCGGGATATTCCGGCTGCCTTGCTAATCGATGCATAGGTTATCGCGAGCACGCCGCGCTCCTGCAAAATACTCAAGGCAGTTTCAAGTGCCAATTTTCGCGTAGCTGCTAAACGTGGGTCTTCATTTCTTATCATTGTGTAATAGTACGCAACTGTTGCGCTACGATACATAAATGTACTATAGTCGAGGTAGCGGAGCCATTTGAATGAGCTAGCGAATCTTCGACTGTCTTCATCACTAACATTTTTACCAGATTATAAGGGTTATACAAATGCGAGCATTAGTACTTTTTGTTATTTCTATTACGGCATCTTTCAACGTATTGTCCCAAACATCCACTAGCTTGGATAAAGATGAGCATTTATTAGATGGCACCAATTTTACGGTTCAATATCAGAACGCATCGGCTATCGATATTTCTTTTGAAAATGGAGAGATAACTTACAAGTGGATTGCCGGTCGAAATTCCGAAGAACCTGCGAAAACCCTTTCTTACACCTCAAAAAAAGTAGCATCCGAGACCTACTTCGTCAGTTGGCATGAGCTGGACTCGCAAACATACGTGACCATGGTTTATAACTTTGCAGCAAATTTAGGCTCCGTTTCAGTTATTGCACGATATGGAAGTGACAAGCCTTTCACCGGCTTTCAAGCTGGTGTAATAGAACATATCGGCAACCTATAACCATTCCAGTTTGAGGAACTACTAAGTGAAAAAGCTCAATACATGTCTACGTAGTTGCTGCGTAGCTATAGCGATAGCGATATT
>CALHOU010000023.1 GCA_938035945.1 uncultured Granulosicoccaceae bacterium | reverse complement strand
ATAGCTGTATTGGCTAACGGTGGTGTGCTCTCCAAGCACCACTAGTTCCACGTTGTAGCAGCGAACATGGTCGCCGATGCAGCAATCATCGTTTAGCGTTAGGTTCCAGGGCACCCACAGTTTCGCAGTTGGGTACACTTTCACACGCTCGCCAACCGATGCGCCAAAACGGCGTAGTATCCATACTCTCCATGCGTGCATGGTTCGCGGTGTGGGTCGGAACAAGAAAAACCAAACTACAGCCCATACAACACGACCCACTTTGTTTTTAGTGCCAATGGTTTTCGGTTTTAGTTCTAACACAGGTTATCCTTTGTTTTGTTCTGACGGCCAGCTCACACGATTATCATCGGGTGGAGCGCCGGTTTTTTCACGCACCAAGTCGGTCCAGTGGGCGTACACATTCTCTAACGAACCGTAATGCACAAAGGCTTTGCAAGCGTGGCTGGGTTCGTAGCTTGCTGATTCATGCAAAGCACTTTCCAATGCTTTGGCGAACGCTGACTTATCGAATATATTGCACACGGCACCTAACTCAAACGCAGGTATAACATAGTTCATCCAGCCCGAATTTGAACCCAAACAGTAGCGCTCACCTGCGGCGGCTCGTAAAACTATACTGGCCGAACCTATAAAATTGGGGTAGGGCGTAGCCACAACATCCAATGCACCCAGCGCTTGGCTGAGTTCCAATTCGGTTAAATAGCGATTGATCGACACAATCTGTTCATTCGCTTTCGCTGTAATCAATGCACTTAAGGCAGGGCTTTGTTTACCCGCCAGTAATAGGCGTGTGTTAGGCGCTAATGCGGCATTATCAAACGCTTCAATGAGTTTATCAGCACCCTTGCGATCATCAATCACACCGATGCAACCAATCCATTGGCAACCGGGTTCAAGCCCGAGCGCACGTCTGGCCAATTGCTTGTCTTGCGCTTGTGTGGGTGTGATGGGGTCGGGCAATAACTTTACTTTCTTGACCAATGCAGGCTTTTGTTTTTGAATAAACCGATACGGTAATGGGTCGATCAAATGCACACGGTGCACCGGTGCGTGTTGCACACCGAATAGCGCAAATTTTTGAGTGCGTGCCTGTGCGGATTCATAACCAAACGAGCCACGCATAAATATCGATTCAATACACACGTTATTCGCAGGCGTTACAAAACCGGGTACAAGCTTTGCCACCGACAACACTTGCAATAAGCCATCGGCATAGGGGATATACACATGATCGAACTTGCCCGGTGCAATGTGCGCTCGCCAGTCCTGGAGTTTTATCCATGCCGCTTTTAACGTGCCCACAGCGCCCTTGTTGGGACTAAGCACTAAGCGCTGAAGGTGCTCATTCACATCACTTAACTGCACGTCAAATTCGTTTGAATCGAACCCTTCCTGTGTTGTGGCTAATGTGATTGAGCTGATAGCGTTATGGGTGCGGTTGAAGTCGAGCAGGGCATCAAGCAGCACGCGTACACCGGTCAGACGGTGACCTTGATGGTTACGCTCCATAATGAGTACGTTGTAGCCCATGGAACGCGTCAGTCTATCCAACGCACGCTGTTAGGCCGCTCACCGCCACCGGCTAGCCAGTCGTACACATCGGTAAACTGTGCTGCCGCCACCTCCCAGGTGTAGCTCTTGCGCACCAAGGCCTTTGCATTGGCACGCATACTTTCCAATTCGGCATCGTTCATTTCAATAAGGGTGTTTATACCGTTGGCAATAGAGTCACGCTGTGGTTCTACCACAATGCCGGCGCCAGCCGGTGCCACATCGGGCAAGTTACACAGCTCGGTGATCATAGTGGGTGTGCCGTGCGCCAATGATTCAAGCACGGCCATCGGCAAGCCTTCACTGGACGAGGGCAACGCGAACGCCCGAGCGTTTGCAAACAAGGCGTCTTTGTCTTGATCGTAAACCGCACCCACAAAATGTAAGCTCGGGTGGTTAGCCTGTGCAACGGCAGCCTCCACACGTTGGCGCATGGTGTCGGTGCCCCAACCGGCTACAATCAGCTTCCACTGTTTTGTGCTGTTGCCCTGTATGCATTGCTGCCACGCCTGGATAAGCGTGAGCACCTGTTTTACGTCCGTTAAACGGCTTAAGTAAAGTAGATAAGGGCTGCCATCAACAAGCTTTGCCAAGTGTGTCGGTAGCTCACCACCAGGGGCAACTTCAATACCATTGGGTATCACGCAACGTGGTGCTTTAAAACCCGATGCCCGAATATCCAAACCTTCGCGTTCCACCAGCGCATGCACCACACCGGCGGTGTCGAGATTGCGTTTTTCATACAGTGACAAGGCCACTTTCTTGCGCCCAGAACCAATGCCCATCGACACATGATCAAGCATGTTGTGTGGTGAGATTATTCGTGCGCATTGGTGTTTAGTGCAATAGCGTTGACCGGCTATCGATGCGTAGGTCCACAATCCGTGCTGATGTACCACATCAGGTGCAATCGATTCTAAGGAAGTACGCATGTTGGGCGAGTAGCCAAACACCGTGGGGCCAACGAGCTTATTGGCGTGCAGGGCGGTGGCGCCCCAGTTCTGTTGGTCTGCGCTTAAGGATTGGTCGGTAATGCCAATGGCAGAGGTTGTGTGGCCTTGCAGGTTAAGAGCTCGTGAGAGCCCGTGCATGGCACTTTGCAGGCCACCGCCTTCTCTGGATAGACGGTGCGTTAAAAACGCGACATTCAGGCCACGATCGATTGGTCGGGTTGCAGGCATGCAGTAATATCAGCGGTAGTTGGGAAAATCGCGTCTTCGAGTGCGAAGTGTAACGTGATACCGCGGACGGCGCAGTCCTCGAGTAAAGCGTGCGCCAATTTTCTATCGCTCGGCAAGCATTGCATGGAGTAAACCAGCAGGTGATCGTAGTTGTCTGATTGGGGGACATCTCGGCAGGCGTAGGCACTTAAAACCGGTCGCGCTGGAATGGATTCAATTTCTGCTTCGTTGCGCACAATGTCCAATCCGTTCTCTTGTGCATAGGCTTCTAACAATATGTGCTGATACTTTGTGCTAACACCACCGGCACCGTTTATGTATTTAACCGCCGCTGTGGTTTCATGCGACGCCACGGCGTTGTAAGAATGCTCGTGATCAATGGTGCGATAGTTACTCAACGGCTTATTGCCAACACCGGCTTCAACCGTTGTGCCACGAAAGTCGATAGAGCACCGAAAACAGCCAGAGTGATTGTGCACGCTACCGTGTAAGGTTCTGGCGCTAAAACTTAAATACTCACCCGGTTGCGCGGTAAATTCTATCGCCTCGTTTTGGCAAATTCGATTTATATCTGATAAGCCCAATGATTTACCCAGCTCTTGCTCAAGCTGATGAAGTATCTCTGGGTTATCCACAAATTGAACACCGGCACCGGTAGGCACAGGTGTTAACGGTACCCAGAACGTGCGGCTTTGTTTGGCATGGCCATACCAATTGTCGGTGTGCCAACTTGTGCCTAAGGCTTCTGGCATGAACAACCTGATCGACGGTACTTTCTGAAAGTAGCACGGTGCACCAAAATGTTCGGCCGCCAAGTTATGCGAAAACGTTTCAAGCAAGGCTTGAAAATCGTCTGAGTGCAATACATCCATGGCATTGCTGCGCAGCTTACTAAGCTGGCCAGCAGCGGCATTTAACACATCACTGTTTTGATTCGTACTGGCATCGATCAGGCTCACCCCATCAACACTTAGTGCATCGTGGAAAAGGTTTGAGAAAGCGAATTCGTGAGCATCGTAGCGATGCTTCTGGGGAGAAGTATTGGTATCCATAGCCTACGCAGTATTGCCTACGGTGACCAATTTTTCTGCGACGTGATTTGCAGTATTTTTGGGGGTGACGCAATTTGATACCTGGCTTGCTATAGCACTGAAATTTACTGCATGAAGTAAGCTCGCTTCACATTAAACCGCCTACAGATTCTCACTTTTTGAATTTTCGTTCTAAGCCCTGCACGCTCAGATATCAAGCTGTTCTCCGTTATTCTTGTCGCTCAAGGCTAAAAAAAACGGAGCAGCTGTTTTCACCCATTCGTCCGGTAGCGGTGCATCGATTTCGTCTGGATTCAGCACTGTTCTCATCATTTGCGTGTTTATTGAACCCGGATTTACCGACGCGGTAGCGATACCCTGTGGCAGCTCCTCTGCCAAGGCTAAGGTCATACCCTCGATGGCCCACTTACTGGTGCAATAAGAGGCAACATTCGGCGCAACAGATCT
Source organism: uncultured Granulosicoccaceae bacterium (assembly GCA_938035945.1). GTDB lineage: Bacteria > Pseudomonadota > Gammaproteobacteria > Granulosicoccales > Granulosicoccaceae > Granulosicoccus. The sequence goes on along the minus strand of CALHOU010000023.1, from coordinate 2,062 downwards.
GCCCCAACCACTGCTGATGTTGGCAATAAAACCGTTTCCGCGAGCGATCATCAGCGGTAGCACATGTCTAATGACCAAAAAAACGCCGGTCACGTTCGTCGACATAATGTCCTCAAACTGATTGACGGGCACGTGCCACAGCGGACTCGGTGGGTTAACTATCGACGCATTGTTTATAACAAGATCAGGCACACCCCAACTGTTCGCCAACGTGTGCACCCACACGCTCACTTCTTCGTCCCGTGTAATGTTCACCGTGCTGAAATGATGGTTTGCACCAAGCTCAGCCTGAAGTTTCAAAACAGCGCTTTGTGTTGATGCGCATCCAGCAACATCATGCCCGAGTTTTGAAAATTCATAGCTAAGCGCCTGACCCAGGCCTCTGCTCACACCCGTTATCATTATCTTCATGTGACTTATCTAGCTCTGTGTTGCGGTAATTGTTGTCAGTGTTATTACGAACTTAACAACGCGATGTTCGTGATGTCTGGCGTAGTATCGTCATGTCATCTTTATTCAACAACCGGTATGAATGTAATGAGCATTTCATAAATGAAACGAACATGGATTAATGTCAAAAAGATCGTTCTTAATCCAAAATGCAACACGTGGCGTATTAGAGAGTAAGTTGGCGTTGGTTAGCCGAGTCGGCAAGCGACCGATAAAGTTTTGCAATCGAAAATCTAGGTGCAAATGCGCGTGTTTTTATACCAGTACTAAGCCGTTAAAATGGAATTCTCCCCACTCAGTCACCTCGCAATTGTATTTTGCCTGTCTGCGCCTTTTTGGCATATAGCCTTGATATGCAGAGCGGCTGAACACTCGATATGGCGAACGATTTGTCTACTCAGTTGTGTAGCGGCCGCCATTGTTTATTGTTGGTTTTCGGTGCTAACACGATTCGATACCTCGTGGTTGGGTCCAGCGGCGGCAGCGCGACCACTGCTGTATCTCGCTATCGCTGCCGGTTTAGCGTTTTGGGGTCGATACTGGATACTCGGTACTGGGGTCTCCCAGCATCTACTGATTGGACTTCAGCTAATAAGACCCGTGGGAATGGTGTTTGTACTAGAGACCACACGCGGAACCATTCCACCAATCTTTGCACACCCTGCAGGTTGGGGAGACTTGGCCGTCGGCCTCACAGCCGCTTATGTTCTATACCGGTATCGTCGGCAAGCTATTCCTGAACGCTGGGTGCTAATCGTTGCAATCTTGGGGTTGGCAGATTTTGCCAGCGCGTTTTTCTTTGGCTTTACAACCGCCGATACCCCAGTTCAATTGTTTTCACACGATGCGCCCAATCGCGTGCTTAACTACCCATTGGGCCTCATACCATTATTGCTGGTGCCTTACGCTGTGGTTGCACACATACTTTCTTTGGCCCAGCTGAAAAAGGATAGGGAGAAAGCAGAAATTGCAACCAAGGCATAACGTAATTTCATGCCATCGTTATCGTTAAGGATGTAACTGGGAGTGTAACCAGCCATGACTCTACAGGCGCAGATTTAGTGAGGATTAAGGTGTGCACGGCGGGTACACATTGTATGAATACTGTCGCATTCAGCAGTCAAAAATTTGATTTAAATCGTTAATCTGTCGTTAACATGGTATTCACAAGGCCAAGGACTGGCATATGCGCATCCCCCTTACTCGCCTAGCGGTGATTTTAAAAATCGCTATTCTAACAACGATGTATGTAACGAACTCCGTTCTTGCTGATAGCAGTACCCAACTTTCTCTTGAAGAAGAGGTGAAAGGTTAAAGCAATGCAGATCGATGCCGATTGATTTACTAATCGACAGCTGGAAATCCCTAATGCAAAACTTGCTTCGACGATGCTTCTTAAGTATTTGCTTAGTCAGCTTACTATTACTTGTCTCATGCAGCGATGCGCCTAATAGTACTACGCTGGCGACCGGCAATTTGGCTGTTCCTGCAGGTGGCGCAACAAATCTAAATCCCAACAACACACCTCTATCCAAGAAAGCAATCTCCTTAGGCACAAGAGAAAACTACGGACCGTTTAATTTCTACGCTAATCTCGCCGCTGAATCATATG
>CALHOU010000022.1 GCA_938035945.1 uncultured Granulosicoccaceae bacterium | reverse complement strand
CATGGGCACACCAACTGGCATCCGCTGGCAAGTACGCACAAGCCAGTGAGGTGATCTGGCCAGTCGAATCGAAACGCCAGCCAGCAAAAGAATGGCTACGAATTGGCATTGACGCAGGCGACTCAGTCGCCCTACTCGCCGATCGGTAGAACACCCATAACATTGAGCATACGACACGCATTTCTACAAACAGTGATTCTCACATACCGAGCCGAAACAGATCAGGAGCGATCATACTAATTGTCTAATTGCACTAACGCGTCATTTATGAATCACTAGCTACCTCTAACACTTGAAATAAGCGTCAATCATTATGCAAAAGGCCGAATAAGCTACACAGGCGTACTGCCTGCCGTATAACGGTCAGTAACGCAGGCAAAGCTCAGTTTGCCCCATTTAATGCAGCTAACTGCTGATGTTAAGCGCGAAAATTTACCTCTTTTCTGCCCCACGACAAGCACAAACAGTCAAACAGAGACTTAATGGACCAACCCTAAAATAAAACCACTCGAATTGACTTGAATATACGTATCCGTCGGGGTAGAACCAATACAGGCATAGAATTATGCCTACAGGATTTTCCTAAAAATTTTACGGAACGATTATTTGGAGGGGTTTATGGCGAAGATGAAGTTAACGAAAATTGCAGCATGCGTTGCCGGATTAGTAATATCCGCATCAGCAGCGGCCAACCTTGGCGTGTTTGCAACGTCGGGTAAAACCATGGGAGACCATACGTTTATTGATCAGGGTGGGCAAAAGGCAGAAAATATAAAAGCTGTACTGGCCAATATCAAATTACCAGCAGGCTTTAAGATCGATCTCTATGCGATTGTTCCAGATGCCCGAGATATGGCAATGGCACCTCAGGGAACGGTGTTGTTTGTGGGTACACGCAAAGATAAAGTTTGGGTTGTGTCTGACCGCGATCGAGATGGTGTTGCCGACGAAGTAAAAGATTTCGCACCTTCGTTAGAATTCGATGTGCCAAATGGCGTGCAATTCAGTAAAGACGGCTTTCTTTATATAGCCGAACGCAACCATGTTCGTATGTTCCCCGCAGCAGAGTTCTTTTACGAAGGCCCTGATGTTGTGGCCGTTGACATCGTGCCAAAAGGAGAGCTTATACCGGTTGATGAAGAAAGCTACAACCACACGGCTCGCGTGGTCGACATTGGCCCCGATAACAAAGTTTATATCTCACTTGGACAACCATTTAATGTCGCACCACCAGAAAAATTGGAGATGTACAAGAAAGTGGGTATTGGCGGAATAATTCGAATGGACAGAGATGGCTCTAATCGTGAAGTTTACACCTACGGCGTGCGTAACTCTGTTGGTCAAGACTTTCACCCAGAAACTGGCGAATTATGGTGGACCGATAATCAAGTAGACGGCATGGGTGATGATATTCCTCCTGGCGAATTGAATCGACAAACAGAAGCCGGTCAGCATTTTGGACATCCATGGTTTGGTGGCGGCACGGTACGCGTTAGCGATTTTGGTTACAACACACAAGAAGTGCCCGAAGGTATTGTGCATCCAGTTGTTGAAACCACTGCTCATTGTGCCGACTTAGGCATGGCTTTCTATACCGGTAAGCAATTTCCTGCAAAGTATAAGAATGGTATTTTCGTAGCTCAGCACGGCTCATGGAATCGCACCGAACCTTGTGGTGCCAGAGTCATGTTCACGTCCATTGACGATGAGGGTAATGCGACAATGACACCATTTGCAGAAGGCTGGCTGAACGAAAATGGTGAGTATGACGGACGCCCAATGTCCATCACGCAAATGAAGGATGGTTCTATCCTTGTATCCGATGACTATGCTGGTGCAATCTACCGTATAACTTACGAAGGCTCTTAAGAAATAAGAAAAGCCTCGGCCCGATCAGGCCGGGGCTTTTTTGGAGAAACTATGAATAAGCACATCTTGTTTGGACTTGCACTATCACTCGTTAGCGTTACTTCGCACGGCGCTGATATGGCAAAAGGTAAGGAACTGTCCACACAGTGTTCTGTGTGTCATGGAAAAAACGGTATTGCTAAAGATCCTGAATCTCCAAACTTGGCGGGTTTGAGCGCTTTATATATTGAAAAAACGATTGTTGATTATCAAAAAGGCATGCGACAAGATCGACGCATGAGCATTATCGCGCAATCTCTATCCATGGAAGATATTAAAAATCTCGCTGCGTGGTATTCCGCATTCGAACTCACCGTTAAGGAACCGAGCATGTGAGGTTCACGGGTTTCGGTGCAACACATGTAATTGCAAGTTCTGTTGTATGGCAAGCTCGCACATTAACCTTTGCTTGCGCTCTTTTATTTATCGCACAACACACACCTGCTACGGCGGGCACCGTGGTCATCAGTAACGAACGCTCTGGTGATCTTGTGTTTATGGATGAATCCGGAAAAACCAACGATATCGTGCCCCTTTGCAAACGCCCACGAGGCATGGCGCAACACAAGTCAATGGGTCTGTTGTATATAGCCTGCTCAGATGATGGCCAGGTAATAGAATTCGATATTTCTTCAAAACACACCAGAAGAATCTTCCCCAACCTTCCTGGTGCAATGTCGCTTGCCATACACGAACAATCCAACCGCATCATTGTTTCCAATGAAGGTGCAGCTACCGCCACCGTGCTAAATATAGAGAGTGGCGAAGTGCTTGCATCACTTCCCACTGGACACGAACCCGACGGCGTTGCGCTAACAGTAGACGGCTCTAAAATATTTGTGGCATCAGAAAATGCAGGCATCGTTCATGTGTTTGACGGTATAACGTACGAACCGGTGAAACGCCTGGTTACCAACCTTCGGCCAAGACGGATAGCTATTCGAAACGAAGAGCTTTGGGTATCCTCTGAAATGGGAAGCCGTGTCGAAATATTTGACATAATAAGCTATGAAAAAATCGACGAACTTATTTTTGCACCGCGTGGATTTCGCAGTGAGCAACTTACACCGGTAGACATTTTATTCGATCAAGCGCAATCCACCGCATTCGTCGCCTTAGGTTCTGCAAACCATGTAGTCATTGTTGATGCCGTGAAACGCAAAATTCTAAAATACATATTGGTTGGTCGACGTCCATGGGGGCTTGCGCTTACACCAGATGGAAAAGAGCTATTCGTATTAAATGGCCTGTCGGATGATGTAACTATCATTGATACTCAATCCAGACGACCTATTCGAACAAGCCGCACAGGATTAGTCCCCCACTCGATCGAAATATTAAAATGAAATTCCAAGGTTTTCTATTTTTACTATCCTTGTTCTTTTCAAGCCAAGCGTATGCGAGCACGTTCGATGTAACCATCCTGAGTTTGAAATCTGAAGATCAACAGCAGAAGGGTAAAACGTTTGCCGGTATCACGGTTGAACCGCACCGCCCAGTAAGGCGCGCTGTTGAGCTTGCCTTGTTTGAATCCACAATCTTGTTCGACACCTTGGATATTGATAGCAGTTTGCAGCAAATAGAGCTCGACCCAAACACAGATATTCGATCACAACTTGCCGGTATATCCCAATCAAGCTTGGTTATTCTCGACCTGCCCTTAGCGCTAATGGAGCAAGTTGCAAAACTTACGCATGAACTGAATCTTGTTGCGTTTAACGTTCGACACAGCAACGCCTATCTCAGGGAATCGCTTTGTATGGATACCTTTTTTCATGCCATCCCTTCCGACAATATGTATTTCGATGCGTTAGGGCAATTTTTAATTTATAGAGGGTGGCGGAAGGTATTGCTGATACGAGGACCAAGTGAGAGAGACGCTGAACGCGCTGAAACACTATTTAATAGCTTGAAAAAATTTGGGGCAAATATCGTTGATCAAAGGGTCTTTACACTATCGCATAATCCGGATGACAGAGATAAGAATAAACCGGAATTTTTAACCGGCGGAGTCTCGTACGATGTTGTTGCTGTAATAGATTCGCAAAAAGACTATGGTCGCTATTTGCAATACAGTACGCGAAGTGCAAGGCCCGTTGTAGGAGATGTTGGGCTTACTCCAAGAAATTGGCATTTTGGTCTCGAGCGCTATGGTGCACCTCAGCTAAATGAGCGATATCGGTCATTCAAAAAGAACCACCTGCTAAGCCCACAAGTTTCAATGACGGATGCTGAATTTGCTGCTTGGAGTGCGGTGAAATTAATTACCAACAGTATCAATTCACGCACTGATCGAGAAGATTTAAGTCCTAGCTCAGTACTTATCGATCCGGCTTCGCAAGTCGATTTGTATAAAGGGACTAGAGGTTCTATTCGACAATGGAATCATCAGCTTCGGCAACCCATCCTATTGGCCACACAAGATGCAGTGATTGCGATAGCGCCGATGCCTAAATTTCTGCACCCTAAACACTACGTCGATACACTCGGGGTCGACGCCCCAGCCTCTGCTTGCCAATTGCGTTGACCCCCCTATTTTTCGGATGAAGATGTGGCGCTCGAGTCGGCTGTAAACGGTTAGAGCAGAAAATCATTTGGCGAACGGGTGAGTTAAAAAACTACGCCATCTTTATCTAACTTTTGCGAAGATTTTGCATCACGAAAAATCAGAGGGTGCTCGTCGGCAACTTGCTTATTAGGTAACTGCGCATTGGCCACTGCAGCCTCAACGTTATGGTGTTCAGGTGATTTGTCGCATACAGGGTCTGCAACAGTGGGATCGTTGGCAAGCATATAAGCCTGACACCGGCAACCACCAAGGTCATTCTCTTTTTCGCTGCAAGAGCGACACGGCTCTTTCATCCAATCAGTGCCACGAAAACGATTAAACCCTTCACTGCGATACCAGATCTCTTCTATGGAATGCTGTTTAACATTAGGGAACGCGGGGCCGGGTAACATCGCAGCCGTATGACAGGGTAATGCTGTGCCATCTGGGCTAATGGTTAAAAACACATTACCCCAACCATTCATACATTTTTTTGGTCGGGTTTCGTAGTAATCAGGCACCACAAATATAATCCTGATTTTATCCGCGAACTTGTCTCTGTACTCGTTGGTGATCTTCTCAGCCCGTTCCAGCTGTTCTCGAGAGGGTAGCAGATGTGCTTGATTGACTTTGGCCCACGAGTAGAACTGTGTATTCGCCAGTTCGAGACACTCTGCACCTAGCTCTATTGCCATTTGGATGATATTTTCAATATAGTCGATATTGAGACGATGGATAACGCAGTTCAACACCATAGGTATATCGTGATCGGTGATAGTTCTGGCTACTTTAAGTTTTAAATCGAATGTTTTTGTATGCGAAAGAAAGTCGTTCAATTCCTTTGTTGAGTCTTGAAACGATAGCTGGATGTGGTCTAGGCCCGCATCCTTTAAAACGCTAGTGCGGGACTCTGTCAACCCTACGCCAGATGTGAGCAAGTTGGTGTAATACCCCAGCTTATGTGCTTCGCCAACAAGCTCTTCTAAGTCATCTCTGAGCAAGGGTTCGCCCCCAGAGAAACCGCACTGCACGCTGCCTAATTTACGTGATTGTCTGAGAACGCGAATCCACGACTCCGTATCCAATTCATTTTTGACATTGTCAAAGTTCACTGGGTTATAACAAAACACGCAGTGCAGTGGACAACGATAGGTCAATTCACACAACAACCACAATGGTGGCCCTGGTGTAGGTTTATCATCTGCGAGTGCTGATGTAGATTCTGAATTTATATCCATTGTATAAACCTGCCAACACCTAAATGATTAAACTACCAACACAAGGGATGCGCTGATTACCTGCTAATCGTGATCCAGCGATTTTGCAAAGCAATCTCGCAAAATGAGATAACATCTTGTTGTAATCCGGTTTGCTCAAACGCAGCCTCTAACTCCCCTACAACCGTCTCAATGCTTTTAATACCATCGCAACGTTTCAATATTTCCCCTGCCGGACCATTGAGTTTCACCATACCTTCAGGGTATAAGAGAACCCAACTCTCTTGCGCCTCTTCAAATTGCAGTCGATACGGTTTGGCTATAGCCACGACTTGGGATGCTGAAATGGTTGTTTCCTTACTCATGCCGTTATGTCTGTGGACGGTCGTGTAGCCGCCGCCGATTTATCAGGCAAGCCATAACGTAGCGCCATCGCATCGTTCATTTGCCACAGCACGTCCAATTTAAAATTCAAGATTTCTAATGCTCGTCTTTGCAGATCGGGAGTATTAAAGTAATCCAGCGTTATTCCCAGTCCATGTTCTACATCGCGACGTGCCTGAGTGACTCGATTACGAAAATACATAAGCCCATCAGAATCTATCCATGGGTAATGTTCAGGCCATGTAGCTAGCCTTTGCTTGTGTATTTTCGGCGCAAACAATTCTGTCAAAGATGCGCAAACAGATTCCTGCCAAGGACGGGTTCGTGCGAAGTCAACGTACGCGTCAACCGCAAAACGCACACCGGGCACAACATGTCTTAGGTCCGTGACTTCCTCCCGACTGAGCCCAGTTGCCGTGCCAAGTCTAATCCACGCTTCTATGCCACCTTCGTCTTCAGAACCGGGGATATCACAGCCATCGTGATCGATCATGCGCTTGATCCACTCTCGTCGCACTGCTCTGTCAGGACAATTAGACATTACCGCCGCGTCCTTTATTGGAATGGCGACCTGATAGTAGAATCTGTTCGCAACCCAGCCTTGTATTTGGGGCTTCGACGCCTTGCCCTCATTCAACATAACGTTGAATGGATGATTTATGTGGTATGCCTTACCCTGCTCTCGTAATTTGGCTTCAAATTCACTTCTTGACCAAACCGCTTCAGCATCTAGTTTGCTCATGGGCCAGTATCCAACGTAATTTCCATACCATCTTCCGCAACTTCAATACCGTGCTCTGTAAGCATTGCTCGTTCAGGTCCCGCCTCATTTAAAATGGGGTTCGTATTATTAATGTGAATAAGCACTTTGCGAGTTGTTAACGGCAATTTATCTAGCCACTCAATCATGCCGCCAGCACCAGACTGAGCAAGGTGTCCCATCGAGGTGGCTGTTTTTTTCGACGCACCAGCCAGTATCATTTCATCGTCGGTCCACATCGTGCCATCAACCAGGACAACGTCGGCTTGCTGCATAGCCTCCCATACAATTGTCTGCATTTCACCCAATCCTGGTGCATAAAAAAGTTTTCTATTGGTTTGAGTGTCGTGCATTAAAACGCCCACTGTATCGCCGGGTACTGGTTTATCCCTGCGCGGTGAATACGGCGGTGCGTTACTGGTTAGTGGTATTGCGTGAATATCAACTCGAGGCGCACCCGGTAAATTGATTGTTTCACCAGTGAGTTTGACCTCATTCCAATTGATACCGCAGTAATGATCAAGTACGTTAAGCAAAGGGTTACCGGAAGACAAATCTTCACGTACCGGTTCAGTGGTATATAAGTTCAAAGGTTGATTGTGCTCCCTGAGCATTAACAAACCCGTGGTGTGATCAATTTGTGCGTCTAGCAAGAACACGGACTGGATGCCAGTGTCTCGCAGTGCCCGTGCGGGCTGGCTACCCTTAAACGCTTTGAGCTGCTGAAGGATATCGGGTGATGTGTTGAATAGCGCCCAATCCACGCCATCGTCGGATATTGCTATTGAAGACTGAGTTCTGGGTTTCGCATCGACAGTACCCTCTCGAACTCCTTGACACATGCGGCAATTACAATTCCATTGAGGGAAACCGCCGCCTGCTGCGGAACCAAGTACATGGAGTTTCAAGTGTTAATAACAGTGTAGAGTTTTGATCATGTTCAACATTGAAGTCTTCCGGTATTCAACCGGAAGACCAACGTTTCGAACGTCTAGCGATTGGCAAAATACATGGTGATCTCAAATCCGAAACGCATATCTGTTGCTGCTGGTGTTTCCCACTTCATGGCCTGCTCCTATTTCAAAAACGGTTATGTGCAAAAAAAAACCGTGTCATTGATTCAAACTGACACCACTTCGAGTCTAAAGATATTAAAGTTAGAGTCAAATCTTAGAGGTGGAAATAAAGACAAGCTTAATTACAAACGAGACTATTTGACCCAAGGAGATTCACCCGTTGACGATTTCTGCTCACTGTTTTTAAGGCACCCGTAGCGCTTCTGTTGATTATGCCTAAAGAATGCATCAAATATGACGCATAAATGTCAAATATGGTATTATAGCTTCAATTATGACGCATAAAATAAACTTTCAAAACGCCTCCAGCGATCAAATAATCGAAGCTTTGGGCCAACGGCTTAACCAGATACGACTTAACCAGAATATCAGTCAAGCAGACTTAGCCAAGGAGGCTGGCGTTTCACGCAGCACCTTAACCCGCCTGGCAGATGGACAACCCATTTCGCTAGATTCGTTCATCCGTGTGATGCAAGCGTTAAAACTCACCGATCAATTAGCCGCACTATTACCAGATCCATCAGTACGCCCCGTAGACCGGGTTCGACTCGATGGCACCGAGCGCCAAAGAGCGACAAGCAAATCTTCAGGTGATAAGAAGTCCAGCCCTACCCCATGGGTATGGGGTGATGAAGACATATCAGAATGACCGATACCGCACGCGTAATTTTATGGGGCAGCGATATTGGCGCTGTAACTTGGTTGGATAATGAAGGCGTTGCCATATTTCAATACACGCCAGAATTTGCAGAATCACAAATAGAAGTTGCACCCTTAACCATGCCACTACGGCATGCCCCCTATCAGTTTCCATCCTTATCAAAAGAAACATTCAAAGGCTTACCCGGTCTCTTAGCCGATAGCTTGCCCGATAAGTTTGGCAACACGTTAATAAATGCATGGCTATCGCAACAAGGACGAGACGTAAGCAGCTTCACACCTGTTGAGCGCCTTTGCTATACCGGTAACCGAGGCATGGGTGCGCTGGAGTTTAAGCCGCTTCTGAATGAAACACTACCTTCGAACCGTAAAGTCGATATCGATGCCCTTGTCTCTCTAGCGAATCGTGTGCTGGATGATCGCGTTGCGTTAAGTGGTAAGTTCAGTGGTAACGACGATCAAGACGCTATAGAAGATATCTTACGCGTCGGCACATCCGCCGGTGGAGCTCGTGCAAAGGCGGTGCTTGCGTGGAATGAAAAAACTGGCGAGTTTCGTTCTGGTCAAGCACCTAGCTCGCCTGATTTTTCACAATGGTTAGTTAAGTTTGACGGCATACACGGCAACAAAGATAAGGAGCTTGCCGATCCGCAAGGCTTTGGCCGTATCGAATACGCGTACTATCTCATGGCACAAGCTGCGGGTATTGAAATGGAAGATTGTCGTTTATTTGAAGAAGGTGGCAGAGCTCACTTTATGACGAAACGCTTCGACCGTACTTCCGCTGGGAAAAAGCTGCACATGCAATCGTTCGGCGCGATGATGCATTATGATTTTAACATTGCCGGCGCTTACACCTACGAACAATCCCTACAAACCATTAAACAACTAGGCCTTCCTGCGCATGACATTGAACAACAAGTACGTCGAGCAATATTCAACGTCTTGGCCAGAAATCAAGATGATCATGTGAAGAACATTGCGTTCCTTATGAATCCTAAAGGGCAATGGAAACTATCACCGGCGTTTGACGTGACGTACTCATACAATCCTACCGGCGATTGGACAGGCCAACATCAGATGGGGCTTAATGGTAAACGCGATAATTTCGTGGTCGACGATTTAATTGAATTCGCCGCCAAAGGCGGGTATAAAAAAAGTAAGGCAAGAATTATTGTTAGCGAAGTTTGCGCAGCTGTTACTGACTGGAAAAAGCATGCGAACGCTGCAGATATTTCAATGAAAGACCTTGATAGAATTGGTAACACGCACCGCAAAAACTTGTTCGTATAAAGATAGAGACTTCAACGTCTGCTAGCGATTTATCACTCACTCAACTCAGATTATCATCCTCCCATGAACAAAATTAACAACAAAATCGCGCTGGTTACAGGTGGCACACAAGGTTTGGGCGCGGCCATAGCGGATAGGTTTGCCCAGGCAGGTGCAGCTGGTATTGTTATCGTTGGTCGTGATCAAGCCAAAGGCGAAGCGGTTGCGGCTAAAATAGAAAAAGCACATAAAACACCAGTGCATATGGTCGCTGCCGACTTAGGCAAGATGGAGGATGTGCAGAAGCTTGTACCGGCCACGGAAAAACTATTTGGCCGTGTTGATATTTTAGTCAACGCCGCAGGACTCACCGACCGAGGGAACTTACTAAACACCTCGCCAGAACTCTTCGATCAAATTTTTGCGGTTAACGTGCGCGCACCTTTTTTCCTGATGCAAGATGCGGCAAAGCTAATGTCTAAAAACAATATTGCAGGTAGCATTATCAACATAGGTTCAGCATCTGCACGCGCCGGTCAAAGCAATGTAGCTGCCTACAGTACGTCTAAAGGTGCACTCTCTACTCTGACCCGAAACTCAGGCTTTGCACTCATGCGCAATCACATTCGCGTAAACCAATTGGATATCGGTTGGATGAATTCAGATCATGAACGTAAAATTCAGGCAGAGGAACACGGTGACCCAGACTATGTTGATAAGGCGGCCGTCAACCTACCGTTTGGTCGACTACTGGACCCTGCAGAAGTTGCTAAAGCCGTTTTATGGTTAGCCTCTGAAGACAGTGGCATGATGACAGGCTCTGTTATCCACTTCGACCAGTCGGTTTGGGGTGCCTACGATGGCCAAGCACCTGGGCCGGCAGCTCCGCTCGAAGCATAAGGATCTTACGCAGGCACCAAGGTTCGCACCAGCCTATAGAACCTAGACCATGCCCAGCGCCATTTTCCGACGCTCACTCCACGCCTGCAAAATGCGATCAGCGATAATCGCTATTAGTGCCATTCCTAGGCCCGCAACTAAACCCTTTCCCGCATCCGCCGAACTCAGCGCGATATAGACCGACTGCCCTAAACCTTTGCTACCAACCAAGGCGGTAATCACTAGCATAGCCAGTGCAAACATAATCGTTTGATTTAGGCCAAGCATAATTTCTGGGATAGCCAAAGGCATTTTCACTTCCCACAACAACTGACGTTTGGTGGTGCCCATAGAACGCGCAGCTTCGACGATATGTTCGGGCACGCTCTTCAAACCATGTTCGGTATAACGAATGCACGGCACTATGGCATAAGCAATAATCGCCAGGAAGGAGGTGAATTCACCGATTTGAAAAAACATAAGAAAAGGTATGAGAATGACAAACGGCGGTATGGTTTGCAACGCATCGTTTATAGGTCGTATAAAATTCGAAACGCGTGTGTTCTGACTGGCCCAAATGCCCAGACCACCACCAACGACTAAACAAACCAGAACTGCTGACAAACACAAGTAAACCGACAGCATGGCTTGCGGCCAAATGCCACTGAGGAGCATAAACAACCAGCCAAAAAAGGATAAAGCCGCGACCTTCACACCACCGATCTGCCAAGCCAATAGGGTTACCACGAGAATAATGACAGGCCAAGGCATTGAGGTGATGCCATAGTAAAGAAACGCACCCACTACAACTGCTGCCACCGCTCGACGCCATTTGCCCATCACCAAGTATCCAGCGGCAATCAAAGCCACAATGCCGGCAAATGCCAAACGCATCCAAGGTTCAAACGTTATTCCCCATGAGAACGGAGAAATCGCTTTGGTTAAACCCACTTTAAGTGGCAATAGATAAAAGAACAGTACGCTTTTTTTAATAGCGTCGGTGACGTGGGCGTAGGTACCAGTGACATAATTAAGCGCATTGTTTATTGGTTCAGCCGGGTAGAACTCCAGCTGTTCTGGCCAGACACTGAGTGCAGGAACCAGCTTGGCTAACCAGAACAAAACAACACCTATAATCGTAGCGATAAACCATGGCGTGTAGCGTTGCATAAACGGTAGATGCGCGCGGGCAATGGCGCGGCTTCTATCGGTAAAGCCCCAACTGATTCGATCGAGCATCATTGCAATTAGCGCAATCACAATACCAGCAATCAAGCTTTGACCAAATTGCGCTTTGCGCATTTTACTCAACACTTCCCAACCGATATCGGCAGAGCCGCCAATGATCGCAGCGATTATAACCATGGCCAATGTGGCCATAGTGGTTTGATTAACACCCATCATAATGCTTGAAAGCGCACTGGGTACTCGTACCTGCCAGAATAATTGAAAACGAGAGGCGCCTGACATCAAGCCTGACTCCAACGCCTCTGGTGCTACCTTTTGCAACCCTAGAATGGTGTTACGAACCATCGGTGGGCACGCATAAATTGCACTGGCCACAACGCCGACCACTGGACCAAAGCCAAACAACAACAAAATGGGAATAAGGTATGCGAACGTTGGAATCGTTTGCATTAAATCAAGTACGGGTTGTACAAAGCCATTTACTCTTGGCGACTTATACGCCATAACCGCAATAAAAAAACCTGACACTATTGCCAATGGCATCGATACCAGCACAATCCCTAAGGTATTCATGCTCTCAACCCAATAGCCTGTGACCACCATATAAAACAGTGCAAGCACAGTAAATAGCGTTAGGCGCCAACCCGCTGCGAGCCAGGCAAGTAAACCAAAGCCTGTCATGGTTACCGGCCACGGCAGCCATTGTAAAAATTGTTGTGCCCAGCCCATGGGCCAATTTAGCAGCCAGTTGAGTTTTCTAAACGCAGCTTTAAACGTATCGACAAACCAATCCATGTAGACGTTTACCCATTCGGCAATGGGTAGAATTTCTGCAGGTGGTTTGTTCAACCAGGACACATCGTTTCGGATGGCGATCAACACCGCACTGATTGCAATCACAATAACCCATGGCAGCCAACTTCTTGTTTGCGCTTGATTCAATGCATCGCCACTCATGTTTGCGCGTCTGCCGTGTTCGCCAATGCGCCGATAACGGACTGTGCAGTGACACTGCCTATCATTTGGCCATCCTTTTCAATAGAAATACCGTTGGGATGTTCTTGCAGCAGCGGCATAATTTTATCGAGCGTCGTTAGGTGGTCTAAGGTAAGCGTGTGTTGCGATAGTATGTGACTCTCGGCGATTTCACCGGCCGTGACTACCCTATCGCGAGGTACATCGCGTGTAAACTCGGCGACATAGTCGTTCACCGGATTTAACACCAGCTGTGTAGGGGTGCCCGTTTGCACCACCTGCCCATCTTTCATAATCGCGATGCGATCAGCAAGACGAAGTGCTTCCATAAAGTCGTGCGTTATGAAGACGATGGTTTTATGTAGCAGTTTTTGCAAGCGAAGAAACTCATCTTGCATTTGTCTTCGTATAAGTGGATCTAGCGCACTGAACGGTTCATCTAAAAACCACAGTTCGGGCTCAACGGCCAAACTTCTTGCAATACCGACTCGCTGTTGTTGCCCACCCGAGAGCTGCCGTGGAAAGCTATCTTCACGACCACTCAAGTCAACCAGCTCTATCACTTCCTTGGCACGTGCGATGCGTTTGGCTGAGCCAACACCTTGTAGTTTTAATGGAAAACAAATGTTCTCCAACACAGTTAAGTGGGGAAGTAAGCCAAAGCTTTGAAACACCATACCCATGCGATGTCGCCGGATATCAATTAATTCTTTTTCAGATACCTTTAAAAGATCTTGCCCATCGAGCAGAATTTCCCCAGCTGTGGGCTCAACAAGCCTGGACAGGCAGCGAACAATAGTCGACTTACCCGAGCCAGACAAACCCATGATGACGAATATCTCACCTTCATGAACATCAAACGATACATTGGCCGCCGCACCAATATGGCCCGTGTCTTTTATGTGGGCGAACGTGCCGGCAATGTCAGAAACAATGCCCGAACCGTTTTTAAAAAACTGATCAGGCTCATCGCCATATACCTTCCACACATTTCGACAGGCCAGCTTAACGGTATCACTCATGGTTTCGTTGAATGTATTTATCGCTTAAATGAAAAAGGCGATGACATCGTACGATATCACCGCCTTAACTTAACTTCTCAGCTGCTTATGAGAAAGACTTATTGTGTGGCAGATTCAACCCAAGGCTTCCACTTGGCTTCGTTAGACGCAATCCACTCAGCAACCACTGTTTCTAGCTTGCCACCTTCTTTATCGATCTGATTCATCATAGGAATTTGATCGCCATTCTCTAGTGTGTAAGCTTGAAGCATTTTGTATGCAGCTGGCCATTTGTCTTGCATGCCTTTCCAGGCCATCTTCTTAATATAGCCACGCTGCCAGTCACAGTCCCACGTTGCATTCGGGTTAACACCCACAGATGCATCTTCGTTGCAGCCATCTTCGTAAGGAGGTAATTCAACTAATTCTAGATCGACCACCGCGTGCACCCAATGTGGCTGCCAGAACATAACCAGTAGTGGCTCTTGACGTGCTTCTGCACCCTGGATTTCTGCAATCAACGCACCTTCACTACCAGCAGGCGCTGATGTAAAGTCGAGCTCAAAGCCTTTTAGACGATCAACGTTGGTAGTACCCCAATCAGCTGGGTAATCAACCAATCGGCCTTGTGGGAAAGTTTCAGCGTTCGCGAACACTTCGGCACAGCCTTTGAGTGCTTCGTAAGAAGGTAGGCCTGGGCACTTTTCCTTCGCTGCGGCGTTGAAGTACCAGCTTTCAACAGGCTCGAGTCCAAGATCACCTATCTCTACAACTTTGCCAGAGGCCAAGGCGTTATCGTAGTGTTCACCAATGTTAGAGCTCCAAATTTCGAGCGTGGCCGAAACCGTGTTGTCTTCCATTGCTTGCATCTGCGGGTAATAACCTGCAGTCACATATTCAACGTTGTAACCCATGGTCTTTAAGATCTCACCCGCTACGTGCGTGCTAATGTGCTGACCTGTCCACTCATTAACGGCCAATTTTATCGGCTCGTCAGACTCAGGTACTGCGGCCATAGCCTGAGCTGAGGCACCCAACATGGCACCCAATATCAGCCCTTTGCTCATTCTGTTTTTCATACAAATTTCCTCCAATTGTGGGGACAGTATACCCAATCTGCCACGCTGATATAAGTCGAGATTCTGAGGATTTAGGCCGTTTCTACCCCCGTTTGGCCCTCCTTGGTGCGTCAGAGAGCGCCGCCCCAAAGCGCGCTTCGTAGATCAATTCAATCACTCAAACCCACCCTTTAGTGTGAATCGGCTCACGCTCAATACCCGTGCCCATGCACCCCCTTACTTACCTGCCGATAAAATCTGTGGAATCGCCCGGTATTAGGCGCTTTCCACAAGGTCATCGAGCAGATTTATACACTCATGAGATTCTGGAAAATGGACAGTGAAACCAACGCACCCACGAAAGCGTTAACGGGCCGAAAAACAAAAGTCTCACTATTTCGAAGACTGGAACGTTATCTGGACGGCAGCACGTGGATCGTGCTGGCAGCTGCACCCTTTGTGGTATCAAGTTCGACTGCGTACGCGCTTTGGTCGTACCTAACAGCTGCTCATTCTGTCAATACTGAAACAGCCACAGGCGCAACCGTTATCACTGCGATTTGTGTGTTCCTGTTCGGCACAGTCATATCGCTATATCTGTATACATTATTCAATCGCTTTAATCGATTGCGCGCAGCCTACAATGTAGTAGATGCATCCTTGGTCATATTCGATAAAAAACGCGAGCTCGTCCAATTCAACAAATCAGCCTACGAATACTACAAAAAACGTGGTGTAAAGCTTCGCTATGGTATGCCCGAAGCGCAGTTGGTGGAGGTAGCAACAGAAAGCCATTTTGCCAACGAAGAAAAAAAACGGATGTGGTTTCAGCGCGTAATGTCCATTCGTGCCCAACACATTGAATCGGGCAAACCCATTACCCTGTCATTCAATACAGGCTTAGAAAACCAATCCACAGAGCATCAGCAAATCTTACTCGCACAGTTGGTTTCTGGCGAACTTGTGGAAATGCGTACCGACATAACGGCCTTAAAATCCAATGAACACGCACTAGCCGAACGGGAAAAAGAATTGGAGAAGTCTCGAGACGAAGCGCAAGCATCGAATCGGGCAAAATCTGAATTCCTGGCAAACATGAGTCACGAAATTCGCACTCCAATGAATGGCGTGGTTGGTATGACTGAGCTATTGCTTGATAGTGATTTAACCGAGGATCAACGGCGCTACGCATCTACTGTATCTACGTCTGCTCAATCGTTGTTGACCTTGATCAATGACATCCTGGACTTCTCCAAAGTTGAAGCTGGCAAGCTAGAGCTTGACCCACAAGCGTTCGATATGCAGCGTATGTGTGATGATGTTGCTGCAATGCTTGCCGTGCGCACGCACAGTAAAGGCGTCGAGTTAGTTATGAACTACTCGCCCGATTTACCTGCAAGGTTTATTGGTGACGAGGGTCGTTTAAGACAGATCCTTACAAACTTGGCCGGCAACGCTGTAAAGTTCACTGATCATGGTCATGTGGCGATTCAAGTCACGCCAATTGAAAACGCAGAAGATAACAATTCGGAGCTCACCGCTCTACGATTCGATATCAGTGATACTGGTATTGGCATACATAAAGACAAACAAGATCACGTGTTCCGAATGTTCGAGCAAGTTGATGGTGCATCCAATCGGCGCTTCGAGGGGAGTGGTTTGGGCCTAGCCATTTCCAGGCGATTATTGCAATTGATGAACTCCGACATTTCCCTGGTTTCAGAAGAAGGTGTTGGTTCAACATTCTCATTTGACATCAACCTACGCGAAGACACCAACAGACACCGCGTTAAAACATCACCAACCAACGTTGAACTTGCCGGTCTGACGGTTTTGGTGGTTGACGATCTGCCTTTAAATACTGAAATTCTAAGTAGACGTCTGCAAATTTGGGGCATGAAGCCTCAGATTGCGCTTAACGGGAAAGACGCATTGGAGATAGCCAGGAAAAAACACATCGATTTAGCTTTGATCGACTTTCAAATGCCAACAATGGATGGCCACGAACTGTGTGAAGCGTTCAAAGCCGACCCAAAATTAGCTGATATTCCAATTGTTCTGGTGTCATCAGTAGATCAATCTGTGCAAGGTGAGCGAGTACGCGAATTAGGTTTCGCAGAAACAATGGTAAAGCCTGTTCGCACGGAAGTGCTGTTCGAAAAAGTGAGCCGAGTTCTATCTAATGATCCGGGCTATGCTGCCATTGATAAGAGCACTTCACCAGCTGAAGAAAATGAGGCGAACATCGTAAACGCAGATGCACAAACACTAAGCAACGCACGCATTCTTGTCGTTGAAGATAACTTGGTCAATCAAATGGTGATAACCGGGATGTTGGAGAGCCTTGGCTTTACACCAGAGATCGCTAACAATGGTCAAGAAGGCGTGGATACCTATACTGCTGATCAGCCTGATCTCATATTCATGGATGTGTCAATGCCCGTAATGAATGGCATGGATGCGACACATACTATCCGTGACTTTGAAATCGAAAACGGCAAACCACGTTGCCCCATTATCGCGCTAACCGCCAATGCCATGAAAGGTGACAAAGAAAAATGCATCGAATCTGGCATGGATGACTTTCTAACCAAACCTGTATTAATGGAAGACCTATCCATGGTTTTGGATAGATGGTTGGCACAGGCCGCTAAAAAAGCAGCTTAAGCGATAGTCTAACCAAGCTGAGAAGGCGATTAATTCATGTCTAACGATCTAGCCAATTACTCGTTGGAAGAGCTCGCAGAAATCCAAGTAGGGATTGACCGCGACAAACACCCTACCCGTTACGACGAAGTGAGCAGCCTGATTGACAAACAAATCAGTCAACAATTAGCAAACGAACCAGTGCGCAGAAACGAAGGCTTTATTTCGAACAAGCTCGTGGCACTGTCCTGTGTAGCGTCTGTCATACTAGGTATTAGACTATACACGGCTATCCAAACCGGCGTTTTGGCCACAAGACGAGGCAGAAGCGTCACAGTTACAGAAGATCCAACAATTTTCTGGTTTGGTGTAACTGTGTTGATCTTCGGTGTATCAGCACCACTGATACTACTAGTGCAAAAGCGATTTAGTAAAAAAAATAAATCTGCCGAATAATTTTATGGCAAATCGAAATTACAAAACCTAAGCGTTGTGTTCGCTGTGAGTTCAGGCGTATTCAATGTATAGCCAGTATCAATTCTAGTGAAGCCAAGGCCACTGCGTTTTAAATAGTCGAAAAGGATTTTCGCGTCCGACATCTCAAAATCCATACCGGCAATACAAGGTGTGGATTCTTTCATTATTGGCTTGGCCAGATTGCCTATGTTGCGATCAAATGCTTGCTGATTCATAACACGGATAACACCATTGGCTGTTTGGCATTGGAAGCCTGCTTCAATGTCACGAAAATCGGTATACAGGCTTTCTAATTTTGAATGCAAAGCGGTTTGATGTGTTTCATCTGCAACGATGTTTATACCTGCAATACCCACTACCCTGTTCGGATGTTCTAACCACTGAGGTACATAGATTAATTCTGGCCGATGCTGCTGGCACAAGAAAAACGATAAGCGCGGAAATTGCGCATCGGGAAGCAGAGCTAATGTCGTCTTCGTTCGATCAGTTGCACCATCGGGTAAGGTAACATCGCGACCAAATTCAAGATGGCCCGCGACCGTAAAACCCGCCCGTTGTGCGTGTTTTGCATCAGCCACGGAATCTGTACTGTGCAGCGCACTGAGCGCAACACCCTCACGCTCGAGCAAATGCTCATAAACGTGGCGGCCAAAACGAAATTCACCAGCCGGTACCTCATCGATAAGCTGCTCGTTATAGATACCCATGATTTCGAGCAAACATCCCTCGAACATAGCAAGACTGGTGCTGGTACCCCAGGGGTGTCGCCCAACGGCTGTCATGTTGAAACCAAGTGTGATTAACAGCTCGCGAAGTGTATCGATATCATGTGTAGCCAATAGCGGGTGGTCGATACCAAAGGAGGCATTCATGATTATTGCGCTGCTTTCACAAAACTGATTTTGGCGGCACCGCGCACAGTGGCTTTGTTGCCCACCACCAGAGAACCGCTCGGCACATCATCAAGAACAATCGCGCCAGCACCTATGTTCACGTCTGCACCGATTTTTATATTACCTAACACGGTTGCACCCGCACCAATAAGCACTCGTGTGCCAATGTGCGGATGCCTGTTGGCACTGTTTTCATTTAAGGCACTGCCAAGCGTTACGTTGTGCCAGATAGAAACATCGTCTTCGATAACACACGTTTCACCAACAACAAAACCCAGACCATGATCAAGCCAAAGACCGCAGCCTATAGTGGCTGCCGGATGAATATCCGTATCAAGCGCTTGGCCAGTAACCGCTTTTAACGCCAGCGCAAGATCGGTGCTGCCGTCGTTCCACAATTTATGGGCAACTCGATGCGCCATAACAGCCTGCGCACCGCGCGAAAACAATAGCGCAGTCGCAGGCCCACCTGGCTCAAAATTTCTACGCGCGGTTTCGTTTATTTCATGTATTGATAATTCTTGTAATGCGTGGTCGGATGCATATACATCTGTTACCGTTTTACCCACACAAGCGTTATGACAAACACGGCTAAACAGCGATCCCGCCAATTGCGAAAAATCACCAAAGGGTTCTAAACCGAGCAAAGCATTTACTTCAGGGGTGCGCCTAAGCAGTTCTTGAACATCGAACACGATACTCATCACAATCTCCTAAGGCACATACCCAAAAGCGATTCTGGGCGTGGGAGCACTATCGAGCCACACACTTTTTGCGGATGTATATTCCATCAATGCATCGGTTCCGCTAGAGCGTCCAAACCCAGAATTAAGCGAACCTCCAAATGGTGATGACACATGAATTGCCTTATAACTATTAATCCAGAATGTGCCCGCGCGAACGGCTTCAGCCATACGATGTGCACGCCCAACATCCGCAGTCCATACCGCGCCCGCTAAGCCAAAATGCGTGTCGTTAGCCAGAGCGATGGCATCGGCTTCATCTGCAAACGGTATAGCCGTCACCACAGGACCAAAGATTTCTTGTTGCGCAGGTGATGCGCTATTGGGCAAGTTATTCAATAGGGTTGGTGCGATAAAGTATCCGCTATCGTCAACCTCTGGCCTTGAGTGAATAGTCGCACCTTCGTTTTTTGCCAGACCAATCATGCGGGTTACATGATCAAACTGCCGTGCGTTGCTTATCGGCCCCACTTCAGTGGCATCATTCAGCGGGTCGCCCAAGTTTATTTTGTCCATGCCTCTTGCGAGCATATCGACAAACTGATCGTGAATCGATTGTTGTACCAATAAGCGTGAGCCCGCCACGCAGCTTTGCCCAGCTGCAGAAAAAATTGCAGCTTGTGCCCCCAAACAGGCATGTTCTAAGTTTGCATCTGCAAACACAATATTGGCTGACTTACCACCCAGCTCCAACACGCAGGGTTTTAAGTTTGCCGCGGCAGCGCTCGCTACCAGTCGACCGGTTTGTGGAGAACCTACAAAAACCACTTTACGCACAGCTTCATGTTCAATCGCAGCTTGCCCAGCGGTTGGCCCCAATCCACATAACACATTGACCAGGCCTTTCGGTAAACCTGCATCTTCGGCCAACTTAACCAAAGCAACCGTTGTCACCGGTGTAAGTTCACTGGGTTTGATTACTACGCCATTACCCGTTGCAATGGCCGGTGCGATTTGCCAACCAGCGGTAAAGATCGGCGCGTTCCAGGGCGTAATTTGAAATACCACGCCCAGTGGTTCGCGCTGTGTGTAGTTAAGGTGCCCTGAAGGAACGGGGATGACTTCGCCGTGAAGCTTATCTGCCCATCCTGCATAGTAAGCAAACATCTCCGCCACTTTGGCAACTTCCACTCGACAATCACGTATCGGTTTCCCAGCAATGATGGCTTCAATTATTGCTAGCGGCTCCGCTTGATCTAACACTGCTCGTGATATGTCTTGCATAACTTGACCGCGCACAGCCGCTGACATGTGTTTAGCCCAAACCACTTGGGATTCTTTAGCCGCATTACATGCAAGTCGCGCCAGCTCGACGCCAGCGTCCGCATAAGTACAAATCGATGCTTTGGTGTAGGGGTCGATTAGCGTTATGTCTGTTGATGAACCATCAGTGAGCTGCCCGTTGATTAAACTTTGCGGCAGCCTGTTTAGGCCAAGCTGTGCCATTGCACCTTGCAACACATGCATGCGATCAGACATTGTTTTCTACGCCTTATTGTATTTTACGACTTCATTGAAGTCGGCTGAATCAGGTATTCGATCTGACTCGTTCAGCCAAATGTTGGCGATCTTTTCGAAACCGCGAAGTTCAACACCTGCAGACTTTGCCAACTCGACGGCTAAGCCAACATCTTTGCGCATAAGGCCCATGGTAAATCCTGAATTAAATTCGGCGTTTAATACCCACTTGGGAAAATTAACTTCACTCACACCACTGCGCCCAGAGCCTGCGTTAATCCCTTCGAGTAAGGCAGTCGGTTCTACCCCCGCTGCCTCTCCAAGTCGAACAGCTTCCGCCACTAGCACAAGATTGGCTGCACACAACATGTTATTAGCGATCTTGGCCGCATGCCCTGCACCAGAGGCACCAACAACAACGCTCTTCGCTGTAATGACTTCGAGAACCGGTTTTAGTTTTTCAATGGCATCCACAGACCCACCCAAGAGCATGGTCATGCTGCCGGCATTCGCAGCAGCTGGACCACCACTGACCGGGCCATCCACAAACGCAAACCCATGCTGCTCGCCTAACGTTGACATAGCTTGAGAGGTAGCCGGTTCCGATGTCGATGTATCCAATACGATAGTACCTGCTTGAATATCCGTCACGATCTCACGCATGACGGATTCTACGATCGCAGCTTTTGGAAGTGAGAGTATGATGATTCGTGAAGATTGCGCCAAGGCGGTTGCAGACACGGCCGTTTGAGCGCCATCGGCGCGTAGCTTGATTAGCGTGTTGTCGTCAGGGTCAAAACAAGTCAGCGAGTGTTCGGAAGCCAAAAGCGTTCGCGCCATCCCGCCGCCCATGTTTCCACAGCCTATTATGCCAATTTGCACGTTCTCGCCTCTCTTGTTCAATTTATAGATTCAGGCGAGAGATACTAACAAACGCCCCAGCTTCGACCTCAAGCCGCGCAAATGTTGACGAAGCTCACACGCGCGTAAAAATACTCTCAATTGAAAATATATTTGGGCATATATTCCCAATTATTAATACATGCGCGCCTTCAATTAACTTAATCTTAGGCCTGTATTCAGACACAACTCAGCCGGAATAAGAAGGATTTTTAATGATTGATATAAATTTCAGATACTTAGCGGGCTCGCTGCTGATAGCATCGTTGTTTGGATGCGGGAGCGCATCTGAAAATGCACAGAGCAACCAATCGGCTACAAACAGCAGCGCTATTGCTACGGGTGAATTGGATACAAGCCTTCCAAATGCGGCTCTACTTGAACGCATGCGTGCTCAGACGGGATTAACCAAAGATTTTGCTGTAGCCCAATTCGTGGCGCACTTCGGTCAGCTCGACAATGCACAGCAATACAAATACGACAATAGCATGGGCATATTCGCCACCCACGCCCTAGAAGAGCTGATGCTTTTTAAAGATGAGCTTGAGCCCGCTCTATTAGCTGAAATTTACCAACGCATACTTCCGACGGTGGGAACCACTAGCTCAACGATCGAAGATATAAACAAACTTTCATCCAGTCATCAATTGCGGCACGGCCACGAGGATTATCTAGAGACGCTGGCAACAATAATAAGTGACATGGAAAACCTGATAGGGCGCACTCTGGTAAACGATGTTGAATTGATTAGAATTAATCGATATGCGGATATCTACGACGACGGCACCAGTGGACCGATCATGTTTGCCTTAAGTGCTAGCACTAGAAATGATTTACTGGATTCAGGACAAGTAAAATTAGGTGACTATGATTTGAAAAGTGCTGACAATTGTTGGATAGGAATTAATGATGGGGTCGACAGTCAAGCATTCGATTCGAGAGCAGAGAACGAAATACAAATGATACTGGCTCATGAAGTCATGCATTGTTTCCAGTTTGAATTGGGCGCAAGTCATGCCCCATCATGGGTTAAAGAAGGTTTAGCGACCTGGGCAGGAGAAGCCTATGCCGGCGCCACCATTTTTAATGAAGCTCACTGGCAAGGCTACGAACAATCCCCATACCATTTGTTTAAAACAAGTAACCCCTACTCTGCCGTTGGTTTCTATTCGCACGTGTCCAATGCACTCAGTGATGGCTTATGGTCTTCCATGCCAACTTTAATGGAATCATCCAGCAGAAAATCAACAGACAACTTAGTTCTCGCTAGCGAGTTAATGGGCGAAGACGCCTACAACACCTGGCCATCTAAAGACATTAACCGGATTGACTGGGGAGAGGATTGGAGGATCATCGGTATCGGAGGAAGGATACCGCAAAGACCCGCTCTACCTCTTGTTGAGCAAAGCGTCTCCGCAGAATTTGGAGAGCTTAAGTCGCTGTATATCAATACAGACCGAACATTCAACCAACCAATGATACTTAGTGTGTCGAGTGAAGGTGCTGGTTTTATGCACTGGGAGAATGGAGGCAATACCATGGCATTTGGCGACACCCAGCATTTTTGTGTTAAGGGCGATTGCGTTTGTCAGGATTCAGAATTTCCCAACGGATTTACGGCCATCGAAGACGCCAATGAGCTGGGTAATTTGGTCATCGCTATGACCGGTCAACTGGATAAATCAGATTCCAAACTACGTTACGACTTTAATGAGGTCGTCGCGCTTTGCCCACAAGTACCGGAACCAACACCAGAACCGCAAACAGATTCGAATAACAATCCTGAACTACCGCAACCAACCGGACCTCAACCCGAGCCTGTTCCTGGTCCGGGTCCCGTAGCCACGCCAGAGCCAGATGACAACAACACAATCGCAGATGCCTGTTTGATCGGGGATTGGTATTTGGACAACGCCTATACGGCACAACAATTTTGGGGCAGCAGCCAAGGCATGATACTGGGTGACATGCGCGTGGATTTGCGTGCCGATGGCTCAGGTACCAATACTATTGATCTGCATTTTATACCGCCAGCAGAAGACGACTTTGAAATCGATTTTCGATTTACCGGGAACACCACCTTCACGTGGCAGGCGAGTAACACCAAAGACGGAAATTTTATTTCCGGCACACAGCTATCAGAAAACATTCAAACTCAGGTCAATGCCAATGGTGTAGAGCTGCCATTGAATGGTGCCCAACCCCCTGTCGATCAGCGCCAGTTTACCTTTGGTGGTTCCGATGGAAAATCAGCTTATGTTTGTACTTCAACAAGCCTTCTCATTACTGAAGTCGAAGGCGACGCCTATTCGGCCAGATATGTTAGATGACCCGGTACCTGCTAATCAGCGCTGAACTAACTATCACCTTGTACACAATACAACTTCAAGAAAGGCTTGGAGTTGTATATATAGTCTTACATGACAGCGATACCTTGATATAAAAAGTAACAACCGCCTGCAAACATCAGCATTTCAACGATAACGGTATGAATTTCAATATCCGTATTCTTAACTATCCATTTGCCCAGCATGCCACCTGGTATTGTGCACAAACCTACAACAACACCGAGTGAAATCATTTCCCTATCGAGTAAACTGCCAGCACCAAACACGACCGTTTTGGTGATGTTTAAGGTTAAACCAAGCGCGGCAACAAGCCCAACCAAGCCCTGCCCGACAATGCCGGCGCCTAATAAAAACGGCCCTAAGATAATGCCACCGCCAAACACAGTTCCAGAAATAACACCATAAACAATCGCAACCACCGACAGGCCACGATAACCAACATGATAGTTACGTTTTTTGAATACTCGCCGTAGTGGAATGGACAACAAGAGAAAGCAACCCATAACAAAGGCAATAGCTTTTACCGGCAGGTACAGATAGATTACCGCGCCCACCACAATACCGGGCAAACCCGTAATCATAATCGCACGATAGGCCTTCCAATCGATTTGGTGCCAAAACAACAATATGCGGTTGGAATTACTGATGATCATGGCCAAAGCCACAACGGGGACAACAGCACGCACGCCAATTAGTGGTGCAAGGCAAACTGAAAGCAACAAGGCACCGGCAAATCCTGCTACAGAATGGAAGCAGGCAGTGGCAAAGGCGGCTAACGCAACCAGCACCAGTGTAAAGAAGTCTAACTGACCAAGCAGTGTGACACCTGATTGCATGGTTGCGTTTTCTTACTCACGTCGGAAGAAACTCTTCCATAGACGCATAAGCCTAGCGCTCTAAATTGGTTCCTGCAAACAAAAATTGCTCTTGAATTTCAATATTCTCGTAGGCAATGGCCACGTCATCTTCGCTCAGCACGCCGCTTGGCGAATCCAGTAGCCTAAAATTGCCGTAGTCATCTTTACCAGCTACCAATTTTGCGTAAGGTTTTAGATCAGCTGTTTGCTGCATATTGGTCGATATGTAGCGCAAAGCCAAACCTATGCGTCTGTCATTGGTCGAATTTGGGCTAGAACCGTGAAACAGCTTACCGTGGTGTAAGGACATCTCCCCTGGTTTCAATTGCACGTGAACGGCTTCGTCTTCATTCACGTCAACTGCGATTTCTTGCCCTCTTGAGAGCAAATTATTTTCTTCAAACGTATCAATATGCTCAACCATATCGAGCGTATGACTGCCAGGGACAAACTTCATGCAGCCAGTTGCGGTGGTGACGTCCGATAAAGCCAACCACGCTGTTACTTCATGGCTATCGTCCATACCCCAATATTTAAGATCCTGGTGCCAACTAATGAAGGAATCAGATTGTGGCTCCTTAATGAAAAACGTTGCATTCCACAACAGTACATCATCACCCAATATTTCAGTAACCGGATTGACGATGCTTGGCATT
The DNA here is from genome assembly GCA_938035945.1 of uncultured Granulosicoccaceae bacterium. Classification (GTDB taxonomy): domain Bacteria; phylum Pseudomonadota; class Gammaproteobacteria; order Granulosicoccales; family Granulosicoccaceae; genus Granulosicoccus. The sequence continues at coordinate 23,854 of CALHOU010000022.1, read as the reverse complement.
CGCGCAAGCTCATCGGCGAAATCCAACACAGCCGCAGGTTGCAGTTGCATTAGTTTCTTTTTTGCAGGGTCATCTGCAACTAACTTCTCAGCAGCTTCAAGTCGCTTGCGATAGCCCAATGCCTGTTCAGAACTTATCGCTTGTATGGGGAAGTAGTAGCCATCTTTGTCGTACTGTTTTTTCCACTCGCTCATATCTATTCTCCTATAAACCCAAACCGCAAAGCACCGATTGCTTAGCGTTTGTCTTGATGTTTAATTCTATGAATACCAATACCAATAATTGGCAACTTATTACCCACTAATTCTGGATTCGTACCCCAAATCGCTTGGTATGTATCGATCGCACGATGTTGTTTTTGTAGGTACACAGCAAATATACACATACACGCCCACCAACCAGTGGTTAGCAACCATATCCAGATGGGTGCGTTTACATGCCACAAGCCTGCAACCGTGGCCGTCCATGCAACGGCAATAGCAAGGTAACCGACTGACTTATGCACACGCTCAAAAACTATACGTCTGCTTGTCATGTCGTAGTGATCGCCACGTAAGGCACCTTGGTGGTGGCGCATTTTTGGCCCCCCTCTGGTACCGCGTAACAAACCACCGGCAATTTGAACCATGAGTAATACCAAAGCCGACCAACCCAAATACCGGTGCAGCTCGTTTGCAGTTACATCCCCACTGCTAAAATAATAAATCAAACTAAATCCAATCAGCACCGCGACGGTACCTAAACCAACGCAGACGCGATGCATGATCCACCACCATTGGTTATCAATTTCTTGCGGAAAATTCTGCCGCGGCATTACTTTGTAATAACGCGCAGCAATAATTGCGACTGGGAAGAAAAAACTCCAGGCCAATGACATAAACCGCGCATGCCACTTTGTTACCTCATCAATCGAATGTGCTCGACTAGAGTCGATCGAATTAAAAATCCACCTTGGAAATAAGTCCAAATCAGCAATTGTTGCAACTTGAACTATGTCGGCCGGGTTATCGAAGAACACGGCACTAGCCCTTCACCGCACCAGCCGTCATACCAGCAATGATTTGTCGAGCTGCAAAAAAAGTAAACAACAATGGTGGAATAACAATTAAGGTACCCATGGCCATGATGCGGCCCCACTCAACACCGGTATCGGTTAAGAAACCGGACGCCGCAACCGGCAAGGTGCGTGTGTTACGGCCGGTTAAAAGCAGAGCCAGAATAAATTCATTCCACGCTATTCGAAAGGTGAATATGCCAGCGACCGCATAGCCCGATTTCATAAGTGGCAGTAACACTCTAAAAAATACCTGGAGTGGCGAGGCGCCATCCACAATTGCCGCCTCCTCCAGTTCTACCGGGATTTGTTTATAAAATCCAAACAACAGCCAGATGGCGAATGGTAGATTCAATGCGGTATAAAAGAATATTAATACCAACAAATCGTTATTAACATTAAGGAAAATAACCATCGCGAATGCAGGTACGGCCAGCACAGCCGGCGGCACCATTCGTACCAACAACGTGGCATTGGCAACAAAACGCCTGCCTTTAAATTCTGCACGGGCCAAAGCATAAGCGCATAGACCTCCGAGCAGTAAGGTCAAGAAAGTGGACACAACAGCGACAATGACCGAGTTCACTAAATAGCGATCAAATTTGCCACGGCCAACAATGTATTCATAGTTATCCATCGTCGGTACAAAGAAAAACCAAATAGGTTTTCCATCAAATATCACTATGTCATCTTTGAATGACGTAGAAATCATGACCCAGATCGGCATCAGGCAAGCGATGGCCAGTAAGCACAGACACACATAGTGCGCCATCACTCGCCATGGACTGTGTAATTGATTAGACATCAGACTTATCCTTCATTGGATTTCCAATCAACAAAATCGATATGGAAATAACGAACACAATGGCGATAAGCAAAACGGCAATGGCCGACGCGTAGCCCAGCAACTGTGCATCAAAGGCACGGTTGTATATATGTAAAGACATCAATTCGGTGGCCCGCCCCGGTCCACCACCCGTCATGATATACATCACTTCGAGCGCTCTGAATACATCGATTAAACGCATTAACAAAGCGATGACCAAGATTGAGCTGATCATGGGCAATTTAACCAAGAAAATTTGTTGCCACCAATTCGCTCCATCCACATGGGATGCCTCCAATACTTCTGACGGAAGTGCTTGAAGACCGGCAATAACAATAATGAAAATAAAGGGTGTCCACTGCCAGATATCGGTAAGCACAATCGCGAAAAACGCAAGTTCTGCATCACCTAGCCACACTTGTGGCTCAATGCCGAACCAGGTTCCAAGGTAATAGTTAACCCAACCTACGCGCGCATCAAATAGGTAGCGCCAGATCAAACCCACAACCACCGGCGACACCATCAAAGGCAGTATGAATATGGTTCTAAATACACTGGCACCTCGGATAGGTTTCTCTAGCAGCAAGGCCAACGCGATGCCTAAAAACATCTCAATAGAAATGGTCCAAAGCCCAAAGCGTATAGTGACCCAAAGCGACTCACGCACGTCGGGGTCAGAGATGAGCCTTATGTAGTTGTCCAACCCAACGTATTCAGCCGACTTTAGCGGCGTGCCAATTTTCCAATCATAGAAACTTAAATAAAGTGATTGCAGCACAGGAAACGCCAAACCTGCGAACATGACAAGCACTGCCGGCGCTATAAAAAGATACGGCGTTACGACGCGGTAGTCGCGTGCAGGTACTTCTGTTCTATCAGTGGCTGCCACAATAATTAGTCGATTAGAGAATCTATGCTTAAGGCTTGCTTGTGTAAAGAGAAAACCATCGGCGACTATTCATTCGCCGATGGTTTCGACACAAACTTACTTACGGTAGTTAGCCCACGCGTAATACCCTTCACGCTCCATAATGGCACGGGCTTTTTCAGCAGCCGCATCCATGATGGGTTGAATTGGCTCATCAGTCGTGATGACTTGCGTTAATGCCTGACCAAGTACGTCGATGTTCAACTCGTTCCACTCAGGGATAAGCGGACGCCAATCAGCATCAGCACACGGCAACTGGTCAAGAATAACTGGATACTCGTCAAATTCACTTTGGAAGTGCTTGTACGTTGACATACGAATTGGGTCACCACCAAGCTCGACCATACGCTTGTCGCCCGCTTTAGACGTCATGTATTGAACGAATAAAAAGGCTGCCTCTTTATTCAAAGAGTTGGCCGGTATTCCCATGGCAAAACCACCGGTCTCTGAACCACAGCGAGTTCCTGTTGGGTGTAAGGCATAGCCTACCTTTCCATCAACTTTCGACAGCTTGGGATCACGCGCCATGGCCGCAATTTTTAAGGTATCGATATACATTGCAGCATCGCCACCAAGAAAAGCTGCCGCTGCTTCACCAAAACCAAACGATGCAATACCGTTAGGACCCGTTTGCGCAATCTCGCGCATAACTTGTGCAGCTTCTACACCTGCTGCATTGTTGAATACAGGGTTCCATTCGTCATCAAAGATCTTTCCTCCTAGCGGCGCAAGGTGTAATAACCAACCAGCCGTAACCTGGTGACCAGTCTTTCCGCGTGAGGTTAGTGCCGGTATGCCAGCTTCTTTTAGCTTCGCCATGGCTGCACGCAGCTCATCATAGGTAGCTGGTGGCGTAATACCTTGTTCTTCGAAAATATCTTTGCGATACGCCATGATCGATGTTTCAGCACCAAACGGCACACCATACATCGCACCAGACTTACCCGGCATATAACCTTTTTTACCACCAACGATTCCGCCGTTCTGCAGATAGGCATCAGCAATATCATCTATGTCGTACTGCGGATCAACCAACGCACCATTAGTAAAGAATTGCGATAGCGGTGTTAGCAGACCTTTTGATACATACTCTCCTTTCCACATGACCACCCACGATACAACATCGTACTCACCTTCGCGTTTAGACATTTCCAATATTTGTCTATCGCGTAGTTTTAAATACTGCAACGCATCGACTTCAACTTCGATGCCCGTTTCTTCGGTGAATTCTTCGATTAACGTTTCAGCCTTTGCAAAGTGACTTAGCGCTGGCCAACTAACCACAATCGTTGTGTCTTTGTATTTTTCATATGGGTTGGCCAGTGCCGTCGACGACGCTAGTACGAGCGCAGCGCTTGCCAATGTTGTTGAAATCCACTTTTTTGACATAGTTTTTTCTCCAAGTGAGCGAAAGTCGCACCGCTGTTTGCGTCGCAGTGCTTTTATAAAGCCATACCTGTCCGCCTATCGAACAAATACAGACGATTAGTATCAAAATAATATTCACCCGATTGCATAGGTTCTGCATCGGGCCCAACATCAACAGTTGCTGTTACTGCTTGTTCGCCAAGATGAGCGGCCAAAAATTGGCTAGATCCAATATATTCAGCCACATCAACATTGAGTTTTAAGGCCGCTAAGTTGCCGCTACCGTCATTGCGTGCGAAAAAATGTTCAGGCCGAAGACCTACCGTGCATTCTGTGACTGTGGTGTTTTGTACCTGCTGCTGTAGGCGATCTGGAATTGGCAACCTAAATCCGTCTCCGCGAACAACGAGTTCACCTCGCTCGTCTTGAAGTTGCGCATCTAAAAAATTCATGGATGGTGAGCCGATAAAGCCTGCAACAAATCGATTTCTGGGCGAGGTATACACTTCGCGCGGTGTACCAACTTGTTGTATTTCACCTTGGTCCATTATCACAATGCGATCAGCCATGGTCATGGCTTCAATTTGATCGTGTGTGACATAGACCATCGTGCGCTCCAACTGCTTGTGCAATAAGGCAAGCTCAGTTCGCATCGACGAGCGAAGTTTCGCATCAAGATTAGATAGCGGTTCATCGAATAAAAAACAGTAGGCGTCGCGAACAATGGAACGCCCCATCGCCACACGTTGACGTTGTCCGCCGGATAGATCGCGAGGTTTTCGATGTAGATAATCAGTGAGCTCGAGCAGTTGCGCCGCATGATCAACGCGTCGCTTGATTTCTTCTTTGGGCCGGCCGGCCAAGCGCAAAGCAAATGACATGTTGCCAGCAACATCCATGTGCGGATATAAAGCATACGATTGAAACACCATCGCGATATCACGTGCTTTGGGAGCAGCCTTGGTCACATTTCTATCTTTTATAAAAATGCTGCCAGAAGTGACTGGTTCCAGACCACAAATCATGCGCAACGTTGTAGATTTTCCACACCCGGAAGGCCCGACAATGACCGCAAACTCACCTTCGTCTATTGACAGGTTCAACTTTGGGATAACTTCAGTCGAGCCAAATGACTTGGCTACATCTATTAATTCAACGCCCGGCACTGGGCCTCCATCCAAATTGGTTTTATCTGAATATACGGAGGTATCGCCCAAATGTCTAGCGCTAACATTGGCCCATTTTGGTACATAATATTAAATATCGATTGATACTAATGCTTTAGAATGCAGCCATGGCCGGCACTTCAAAACCCAATAAGTCACTCACTATCGAGCAAGTTGCAGCCGCTGCCGGCGTAAGTACGATGACGGTGTCTCGTGTGCTACGCGGCACCGACAACGTGGCAGCTGATACGCGCAAAAAGGTCAAAGCGTGTATGGAAGAGCTTGGTTATGTGCACAATAAAATTGCCGGTGCGCTAGCTGCGTCCCAAGGCACGCAAATCGCCGTCATTGTCCCCTCTCTCGATAGCATTGTATTTACGGAGCTGCTGGCTGGAATTGCAGCTGGGTTAAACGACACTGTGTATCAGCAAGTTATCGGCATCAGCGACTACGACTTAGAGCGCGAGTTGGATATTGTTAGAGCCATGATGGGCTGGCGTCCTGCGGGTTTTATTCTCGCTGGTACGCAACATATGCCAAAAACCAAGCGACTGTTAGAGGCCAACGCATCACCAGTTGTTGAAGTCATGGAACTAACCCGAAACCCGATTGACATATGCGTTGGCCTGGACCAACGTAAAGCCGGCAAAGTTATGGCCGAACATTTATTAAATAAATCTTATAAACGCTTTGCCTACCTCGGTACTGATCATACGATAGACCGTTCTGCGTCACTACGGTGTAAAGGATTTCAATCAGCGTTACATAAACACGATATTGACTTCGAGCATCAGCTTACGGTATCCGACTTATCGGGCATTAGCCTTGGTCGAGAACATATGCCGCACTTACTTGAAGCGTGCAAAGGCGTAGAAGTGGTTTATTGTTCTAATGATGCGGTAGCAGCTGGGGCAATGATGCACTGTTTGTATGCAGGCATCGATATTCCAAAAAAAGTGGCACTGGCAAGTTTTAGCGGTATGGAGATCGCCAGTGCAATGCCCATACCCATTACCACGGTTCGGTCACCGCGTTTTGAAATGGGTAAGCTTTCAGCAGAACGTGTCCTTGCTCGCTTACAAGGAAAAAAAGTAACACGCGTAACGGATGCAGGCTTTGAACTTATCGAAGGATTAAGTGCATAAGCCCATCCTTATTTATGGGTACGATGCTAGTTAACCGGTGTGACTAAAGGCTTATTGGCAAAAAAGGCCTGTAAGTTTTGACGCTGTAATTCACCCATTCGTTGGCGAGTTTCTATCGTTCCCGATGACTGATGTGGTTGCAACAAAACATTGCTCAGTTTGGCAAAACGCGGATCAATATTTGGCTCGTTGTCGTACACATCCAACGCCGCTCCGCGAATATTACCGGTCTCCAAGGCTTGCAGCAAAGCTTCTTCATCCACCGTACTGCCTCTTGCGCTATTAACCATAACACCATCAGGGCCTAAGGCCTGTATAACCTCTGCCGATATGATGCCAGCGGTTTCAGGCCCACCAGACACTGCCACCATCATGATATCTGCAACTGTTGCCAGCTCGACTAAGTCGCTTTGGTATGTCCAACCCGGTGTATCTTTTTCACTTCTGGCAAAGTAATGAATATCGGTATTAAAGCTTTGCAGGCGCGTTGCAATCGCGTGCCCGATACGACCCAGTCCAACAACACCCACTGTTTTGCCGGAAATTGTTCGCTGCAGGGGGTACGCACCAGATGATGCCCAGTTACCCGATCGCACCCAATCAGACGCACCCACTATGTCCCTTGATAGCGCGAGCAACATACCAATGGCCAAATCTGCAACATCATCGGTTAACACATCAGGTGTATTGGTAACCGCTATACCATTAGCACTGGCATAAGCAACATCAATGGTGTCGAAGCCGACGCCATAGTTAGCCACTAAACCTAGATTTGGAAACGCATCCATTATGTCTGCGCCAAGGTGTGCGTGTCCTTTAAATGCAAACGCCTTGATGTCGTTTCGCACTTTCTCAGGCAAATCCATGGGGTTGGATGATGCCGGAAACTGATGCACGTCATAGGCTTCCGCCATGGGTACACTGTCCCAATCATCATAACTTTCAAAGCTTAGTATGTGAGGTTTGCTCATACTATTTCGCACCATTCACGTTTAAATACACAGAATACAGTGACGTAGTACCGCAGATAAACAGGCGATTCAACTTCGGGCCACCAAAACAAACGTTACCAACAAATTCAGGGATTAAAATTTTACCCAGCAATTCGCCTGTCGGACTCAAGCAATGGACGCCATCGGCTGCTGATGACCAAATGCGCCCATCCCGATCTAGCCGAAAGCCATCATAAAAACCATTGTTGCAATCAGAAAAGACTTCGCCTCCGCTCAACGTTTTATTCTTAACTGTGTGCTTTCGAATATGGGCTGGCCCGTTTTCTTCGTGCGAGGCGCCGGTGTCCGCTATGTATAAATATTTCTCATCAGGTGAAAAAGCCAACCCATTCGGTTTGACATAGTCATCGGCAACACGCGTGACTTCAAAGCTGTCTCCATCAATACGATACACATGGCACGCACCAATCTCACTGTTTGCCCGCTCACCCTCATAATCCATGATGATGCCGTAGGATGGATCGGTAAACCATATAGAGCCATCGGACTTAACGACTAGATCGTTTGGCGAATTGAGCCGTTTGTTATCAAACTTATCGGCCAGCACGGTTATAGACCCATCATGTTCTGTTCGAGTTACGCGCCTTGCCAAGTGTTCGCATGTGACGAGTCGTCCTTGTAGATCTACCGTGTTGCCGTTTGAGTTATTTGCGGGGCTGCGAAACACTGACACCGAACCATCAGTTTCATCCCAGCGCAGCATTCTATTGTTCGGAATATCAGACCAGACTAAATAGCGACCGGCCGCAAACCAAGCAGGGCCTTCGCTCCATCTTGCGCCTGTCCAAAGACGTTCAACACGTGCGTGCCCTAATAAGCACTCGTTAAACGAAGGCGATAGGGCTTCGAATCCAGTGCCTTCAACCAGACCAAACATAGATAAACTCCAACAGGATTGAACGGACTATTGTTGTGCGGGAAGTGTACGCGAGATCCAAAGCACAGAGCAACTAGTGCTTTGTGCATTCAACCTGCGCGCACTTGCCAAGAACATTTTATAGGCATATCAACTACGCAGTGCAGGCAGGCCAACACCTGTACTTTCAAAACCACCGTCGGCAGCAAGCGTTTGGCCTGTGATAAAACTGGCTTTTTGCGAACATAGAAAAACGATGGCTTGCGCGATTTCCTTTTCAGTACCATAACGATTCAACGGTAATGCATCATGATAGGCATCGATAATAGCTTGCGTGTGCACCGCCATCGCTAACTTGGTGCGCACCGGACCAGGCGCCACGCAGTTCGCTCGAATACCATGCTCACCCAGTTCGGCAGCTTGTTGCTGTGTTAAATGAATAACGGCAGCCTTTGATGTTCCATACGCAGTACGTAAGGTCGATGCACGAAGACCTGAAATGCTCGCGATATTAACAATGCAGCCTTGACTTTGCTTTAATGCAGGAATTGCTGCTTGGGAACACAAAAAAACACCATCTAAGTTGGTTGCCATGACCTTTCGCCAAACATCAAAGCTGGTACTCTCTATCGGACCAAAATCTGCAACACCCGCATTATTAACCAAGCAGTCAATGCGGCCGTGTTGCTCTAAAGTGGTGGCAATCATTTGCTGCACTTGATCTGGTTGGGACACGTCGCATTCGATGGGCAACACATTGTTTAATGTGTTAGCTGCTTTGCTCAATGCTTGTTGATCGTAATCGACCATCACCACCGTTGCGCCTTCTTCTAGCATAAGCTCAGTAGTGGCTAAGCCTATTCCGCGAGCCGCACCGGTTATAATTGCTACGCGTTCACTCATACTTGTTTCCCATTTTTATTTTTAAAGCACGTGCACTCGCGACTGCAGCGTTAAACTACTTCGACGGTATCACCGATAGCGACACTCCCACCCTCCACTACTTCGGCATAGACACCCATATCCATATGTCCGTACTGTTCGAGCAAGCGTTTGGGTGTTTTTATATTTCGCTCACCTGTATTTAGATCAACTTCAGTGGCTGGACAGCGTTTCGTGCGTTTTACAATTTTGAGTCGAACCGCGCCAATCTCTATTTCCTGCTCTAGCATGTTCAATTCAGAGAATGCTGGCAACCCCGATACGAGGATATTTCCGCGGAACCTCCTGGGATCAACTTCTATACCGATCGCCTGTGAAAACGCTGTCACGCTATCTTTATTGATAATGGAAACGGCGTTCATCATTTCACTTGATACTACGGATACATCGGTAAAACGATGTGGCTGCGCAGAATACAACATCGGTGACTCATCTTCTGGCAGGTCGAGATATGTTTTAAGAAACGCACTCGCGCCCGCTCGACCCTGCTCGCTGGTGATGTCAAATTCACCGCTACTGCCTAGACTCGTTAGTGTAAGTGTGCCAGTTTCATCATTATAATTCGATTCAAGCAAAACCAAGGCTGCGTCGCGCGCCAGCATATAAAACTTTGTTTTCGGCAATGGTTTCGGTTCTGCCGGATTAAAGCCACTGTTCGGCCGGGCAAATCCAAACTGCCGATCAAATGGAAAACCCTGGCCAGCTTCAAGCGCTACGCGCGCGAGTTGTTCGCCACTTAAACCTTTAATGGGATAGCGCGTGAGTGCTTCAATTTTGATAGGCATTAATTTTAATCTCAGGTTTTAAGCTTACTTTAGCACGCTAACGCTTGAGTTCTAAGCTTAAGCACACACAAGGATTGCACACACTAAAACAATCAAATTCAGCACAAAGCCTCTACATCAGCAAGTTTCAAACGTTTTATTGGCTGACCATCAGTACTGCTTCTACTGACGACTTTAAGTTCGATGACTGGGTAGACCGACAACTCCACGGGAAAGTCCATATCAAGATACACATGCGTGTACTCAATGTAGCGCGAGCCTTTTTTAATTATGGATTGCGCTTTTTCGTATGTCCATTGCAGATGCTGCAAGTTTAGTTCAAGTAATTCGATGTTATCTGTAAATACATGCAGATCAATATCACTACCGCGACGGATGTTCCCCGTGCTCACAGACCCTATAAGTCTCGGTGAAAATTCATGCAGTGCACGCATTACTTCAATCGCAGTTTCTCTTAATGCTAGCAGACGTTGATCTTTGTCATCCTCAAGCAGTTCAACCAACTTTGCTAACTCATCTGATATTTCGCCATTCGACGGTAGATCTTTCGGTCGGCACTGCCCAGATTTCAAACCACCTCGGCCAAACAAGCGTTTGTTTGCTATTCGCTTTGCATCAAAGTACTGTTTTACACCTTCGTAATACATGATACTCGCGGCATCCCGAGCTAACGTTTTTCTTAATGGAGATAAATGATTACTACGGCTTCCTCTATTTTTCTTCATTTCACATGGCTATCGCTAGCGCAAAGTCGCACCATTGAGTGCGGGAATTGGGATATTCTATTCAGTTATAATCTACTCGTTGTTGATGCCTCGGCAAACATACTCGACGGCAAACTCGACTGTACAAACACGCGCCTTAGCAACTCGGGCCTGTAAGTCCCATCGACGCAATTGCTGAAGATCGATAAGCGCTTGGGTATTTTTGAATAAACGCCGCGTTCGATTGCTCTCGTAAACCAAATCCATGTGATGTTCGATTAACCAAACACAATGTTTGGGCAGCAAACCTTCCATCAACTCAGCTCCAATATGGGCGTGGGCATGTATCGAAACTGATTTACCAATATCATGCAGCAAACTAGCGGTAAGCAGTGCTGGGTTGGCACCCGATTTATGGGCTAACTCAAATGCTTGTAGCGAATGCACAAGCGCATTCTCTTCAGGATGATGTGGCAGAGCCTCTTCAACTGCTTCGAGATCATACAGTAGCGAGGTAAGGTATTCAGCTAGACAATGCGATTGTATCAACGAGGAGACCAGCATTGGCTGGCGGGTTATTGCACACGATAATGCTAGCGAACCGGCCCGCAGCTGTCAAATACCACGTCACTAAAACGTGCGCACCTCACAATCGGATACACAAATTTGAACTTCGTACAGAGCACAGCGGTCTATCACTGTGAGCGTATTGCCATAATTAAACCATTAAGTCGCAGTTTTCGTAGAAGCACACATTGTCTACACTATGAAGACGCACCTCAAACAGCTATCCTTAACCAATCAATCCGCTGGGAAATAATCTAATGCAACAGCTGCACCCTTTGAGTATCAAACGATTAGCAAATATCCGGGCCTGGCGGCCCCATGGTGGCGCATTGATACTCACTCTCGGCGTATTATTCGGCTGCACCGCAACCGCTGACACCACGCGCGCGGTCACGCTTGACGCATTGAGTCCAACACCTGAGCACGAAGACGCTACCGAGGTCATCGTGCATTTAATGCAGCGCTACCACTATAGTCCTGTGAAAGTCACGGATGAATTGTCTGACCAGATATTTGATCGCTATCTTGAATCACTCGACCCGCAAAAGAACTTTTTACTTCGCACTGACGTGGAGGAATTTGAAAAATATCGATTCAAGCTTGACGATGCTTTAAAAAAGGAACGACTACAGCCGGTATTCGATATGTTTAAGCGCTTTCGCGGTAGAGTTGAAGCACGCACGGCCTATGCTAAAGACTTACTCAAACGCGATTTTGATTTTACGCTTGATGAAACTTACTCCTTCGATCGTGAAAATGCGCAGTGGCCCTCATCACAAGACGCGGCTGATGATTTGTGGCGTAAACGTGTTAAGAATGATGTGCTCAACCTGCGTCTAGCCGATCAATCCGATGAAGAAATTATCGAAACACTAGACCAACGATACACCCGGATGGGCCGACGTGTAAGTCAGCTTGGCGCTAACGATGTATTTCAAATTTTTATCAATGCATACACATTATCTGTAGAGCCACACACGTCTTACTTCTCACCGCGTAGTTCTGAGAACTTTAAAATTAACATGAGTCTGTCGCTTGAAGGTATAGGTGCTGCCCTGCGAACTGAAAACGAATACACCGTTGTTCAGCGCGTTATTGCCGGGGGGCCTGCAGCCTTGAGCGAACAAGTGAGTGCTGAAGATCGAATTGTGGGCGTCGGTGACGGCAAGGATAAGGAAATTGTCGACGTGGTTAGTTGGCCGTTAGACGACGTGGTTGACTTGATTCGTGGACCAAAAGGGTCAACCATTCGATTGAAGATTTTACCAGCTAACGCACCAGAGGGTTCGCCACCGAAATTAGTAACCTTGATTCGCGATAAAATCAAACTCGAAGAACAGGCGGCGAAGAGTTCGATCATAGAAGTTCCGAGTAACGGGAAAACTCAGCGATTTGGTGTAATCGACTTACCAACGTTTTATCTAGATTCAGCAGCAATGGCAAAAGGCGAAAGTGATTTTCGCAGCACCACCCGTGATGTTGCGCGTTTGATTGGCGAACTCAGTGAATCCGATGGTGGCATCGATGGAGTGATCATTGACCTTCGTGGCAACGGTGGTGGCTCTCTCATTGAAGCAACACAATTAACTGGCTTGTTTATAAAATCAGGTCCGGTCGTACAAATTCGGAATGCAGATGGTGAGGTTGACGCAGAAGTTGATCAAGATCCAACTATTACTTACGATGGGCCGCTTGCCGTGTTGGTTGATCGAAACAGCGCATCGGCCTCAGAAATTTTTGCAGCTGCAATACAGGATTATGAACGCGGTGTGGTTGTTGGCGAACCGACGTTTGGCAAAGGCACGGTGCAGACCGTTGCACCGCTAGACAGAGAAGGAAAGCTAGGACAATTGAAAATTACCATCGCGCAGTTTTTCCGCGTTAACGGCGATGGTACGCAACACCGGGGCGTGGTGCCCGATGTGCTGTTCCCTACTGCCCTAGATTCTGATGCACAAGGTGAACGCGGTTTGGACAATGCTCTGCCTTGGGCTGAAGTTACCAAAGCCAAGTACGATGCTTGGCAAGAGACAGACCTCAACTATACCCGTGCGCAGGCTAATCACGAAGCGCGCTACCGAAGTAGCGATGCGTTCGCACTCCTGATCGATGAGCTTGAAGCGCAACGCGAAGCTCGTTCAGAAAATTCTGTATCGCTAAACGAAGCTACTCGACGTGCAGAGATTGCTGAGAGAAAGGCTGATCGAGACACTCGCGAACAGCTTTTTCGATTAGCATTCGGTATTTCCAGCAGAGATGATGATGAGGCAGAGAACGATACCGGCGTTACCGACATAATTTTAGAAGAAGCGGCCAATGTATTGAACGATATTATCGACTTTCCACCGCCAGCCAAACTCTGAGCGTAGGCTCAGAGTCTGGTCGGTCGATTTTTTGAGTCAGGCTTTTTTAAACACTATTTCCCATGAAAAGCCTGGCTCACAGCAAAGCTATCCTCAAACCAATTCCATAAAACAAGTTTTCCATCTTTAACTTTCGCGCGCAGTGCGAATGTAAAATCACCAATCTCTTTACCAGATTTGGTTGTAATACCATTCATATTGCCGAACACGGCTACTGTATCGCCAAGCGCAAATGCATCGGTATTCTCCCAAGCCGTTGTTTGGAAATTGGCACCAAATATCGGAAGGAAAGCCAGGATTTCCTCTTTTCCGTTCCATGGACCAATCCATGGCATCGAACTATCACCTTCGTTATGCCATTTCATATCATCAGCCATGAGTGACATTGCGGTCTCCATGTCACCGCTGCCGACTGCTCCCATAAATGTCATTACCACATCGAACGAGGCTTGACTGGTTTCATCCATCTCAGATGCATGTGCATGGATGCTTAAAGTTAGTGCTAATACAGCACTCATAATAAAACTAGATTTAAGAAAATATTTCATGTTTTCTCCAAACATATCAATTGAATATTCAAAGGTATTGAGCAAGATCGATCAACAACAAATTATTGACCTTTAAGCTGTTGAAGGGCGCCAGCCCAATCCTCTACGTGGTATGAGCGGGTAATCTTTCCATTTTCAACGGTGTGAATATCGATAGTTAAAATATCAAAGCTCTTGCCAGCACCATCGACACCGAACAACGGGCCATTGGGTGTGCCTGTAGCGCGACTTCTAACCACCACCGTATCGCCCTCTTGTATCATTTCTTGTATTTCCCAATTTAAATCAGGCATTAACTTCGCAAAAAAACCACTGACTTGGCCAACAAACTGATCTCGCTTTTTATTCTTACCTGAATAGTCACCAATGCTTTCCCAGTCTTCCGAAGTCGCCGATATAAAAGCGTCGGCGTGCTCTTGAGAAGCAGGATTGCTAAGAAAATTGTAAAACGCCTTAACAACAGCTTTGTCACCAACGGCATCACTGGATTTAGTATCCGCAACCACATTTCCGGTCACGGCAATGAAAACGATGCTTACAACAGTCAAATATTTTTTAACAGTGATCATGATTCGCTCCTTTTTTTAACTTGTAATTTTTAATGTGTGAGCGCACATAGTCGATACAAGCGCCCGAGTCTTACAGCTCGAATAATGAACGAAGTTTGATTGTTTGATAAGACCGTATAAATCTAATTAACTGTTCGGATATTTTGAAGTATTGTACAACTGGGGTGCTGGGAGGTGTTGATGGGAATCTTGCGCGCACCAATACCATCAAATGGCAAAATCGCTGAGCGCTGAAGAAAAAGATACGACCACAGGGTGGATTCATATCCCACAAGCATGTGGACTATATCTGGTATAAATCGATGCGAAGATCGTTAAGCGACTAAGGTGAGCTTAAACGTGACGGGCTCTACCCTGTACATTTGATAAAAGAAGTTGATTCCGCAACCGCTTAAGCGAGCAAATTGCCTGGATGCGGCTGAATTAGAGGGTTAAGCCTTCAACAACATCCCAGTAAGTGATGTAGAGATCTTACGCACGATACGCGGGTAATGGCGATTTATCCTGCAATTCGATCAATCGTTTAAGCATAGCCTCAGTTAACTCATTTCTAAGCGGTCTTGCACCAGGCTCGTCGTACAAGTTTGCCAGCTCGCTAGGGTCGTTGGCCAAATCATAAAGCTCATTCCAGCTCTCGCCTTGCCTCAAAGACATGCGATAACGCTGCGTTACCATCGTGCGAACGCGCTGCGGCCGATCAAACCCTGTCATGGTTCGCTGGCTATCTTCTTCAATAATAATCGAGTCGGGCGCTTCGGTATTAAGAAGATCCCTACCCTGCATACCATTAAAAGTTTGAATACCGGCTTTGGCTAGAATGGTGGCGGCAATATCAATCGACGACGATAAACCGCGATCAACCATGGCGTTCACGTCGCTACCTGCATCACTCCAAATAAAAGGTACACGGATAAGGCCTTGGTAATGCAACAACAGCTTTAACATCAACCCATGATCCCCCATGTAGTCACCATGGTCAGATGTGAAAATAACAATCGTGTCGTCTTTTAGATTCAGTTCTTCTAGCGTTGCCAATACGCGGCCAATCGCATCGTCTATCATCGTGATCATGCCGTAGGTTAAGGCTGTTATTGTTCGGGCCTCTTCTTCGGTCACTGCA
This sequence comes from uncultured Granulosicoccaceae bacterium, assembly GCA_938035945.1. GTDB lineage: Bacteria > Pseudomonadota > Gammaproteobacteria > Granulosicoccales > Granulosicoccaceae > Granulosicoccus. The sequence continues at coordinate 7,900 of CALHOU010000022.1, read as the reverse complement.
AACGGATTTTGATTATCACGCGCATCCGTGCCAGCTTGCATTGCCTCACGCATCGCTACAATGGGAGCAAGCGTCCCCTTATTAAACGACTGAGGCAGCTCAATGTCGTCAGGGTTATACATATCCCAATACTTGCCAGGCGGTGTAAATGGGTGATGTGGATCAGGGAAAGACATTTGCAGAAAAAACGGCTTATCAGCATCTGCTTGCTCACTCAACCATTGCTTAGAGCGTTCTGCAATCCAGTGTGTTGAATACAGCTCTTCTGGCACGGAGGTTCGCCATGCTTGTGGGGCCGAAGATCGATTGGTTTTCAGCGCGTTGTCGGGCCCTACGAGTTGTTCGAAGTCAGGCCGTTGAGACTTTGCCCACAGTAAGTAGTCACCACCGGCTAAATCTGCATGGTCAGCCGCCACTTCGACATGTTCAAAGCCGTAGAAATCCCCTTCAATTCGAGTAGCCAATGGCGTGTTCCACTCACCCTTCACCTCAAGATCATAGTCTTTACTGTGGCGATTGTTTTTAAACGCATCACGTAAATGCGTAGAAGGCTGAACTTTTCCATCCTCTGCTTCAAACGTATTGGTTGCCGGTAAGCCTGTAAAACTTTGCAAGTGAGATTTACCAATCAACCCCGTTGTATAACCTGCATCTTTTAAAAGTTCGACAAAAGTGGTTTGGTCTTTTGACAACGGAATACCATTGTGTCGCGCACCGTGTACAGAACACATTCGCCCAGTCATTATCGATGCTCTATTGGGCATACATATCGGGTTCGCTACAAAGAACTTATCCCAACGCGTACCGGTGGCCGCAAGCGAGTCGATGTGTGGAGTCTTCACCAGCGTATTACCATAACAACCCAAGTGATCAGCTCGATGTTGGTCAGTAATGATAAAAAGAAAATTAGGCTGCTTTTTCATTCGCGCATTCAATCCTTATTTTATACCTGACGCGTTCGCACGCTTCCGATCAAATACAATTAATGCAATACCAATCAAGATCGCCGGAATATGAATAATCGGGTCGGTTGCCAGCATTGTAAATGCCACGATAAAGCGAACAACAATTTCCCATTTACTCAAGGCTCGTCTGTCAAAGCCGGACAAAGCAGATGAAAACAACCAGATGCAAAAGCACGTTCTTACAACTATCCAAATAAAAGCAAGCGCTTCAAACTCTTCAATAATTAAAATTGTCGGGTAAAAGGCGAAGACAAACGGGATAATAAATTTCGCCATACCTAAACGGAACGACATAAACGCGGTGAATAGAGGATTCGCACCGGCTATAGGTGCTGCTGCGTAAGCGGCTATTGCAACAGGTGGTGTTAATGATGACGCGACGCCATAGTAAAACACAAACATATGTGCTGTTAACATAGACACACCCAGTGCTTGCATGGCTGGCCCCATAACCAATACGATGATCAGATAAGCTGGCAAGGTTGGCATACCCATGCCCAACACCAACGCGCCAACCATGGTAACCAGTAGAGCCGAAAACAAACTCTCGCCACGAATCTCACCGATCAGATTCGCAAGCTTTAGACCTAGGCCTGTTGAATCCAGGGAACCAACTAAGATTCCTATGGCCGCAATAGCAATAAGCAAGGTCGCGCCAGACTCAGCCCCTTTCAAAAACGAGCGCCATACCTTTAGAGGATCGTTTCGTACTTCAGGGTTTATCACACTAAAAACCAGCAAGACTACAACAGCATAGAATCCCGCGGCCGATGTTGAGAAGCCCATTAGAAGTGAAGCGATCACTGTAAAAATGGGGCCAACAAACAATACCGAGTTGATCGCATCAATCCGCGTGATCTTATCGTCAATGGTTAAAGGTTGAATTTCGATTCCCTGCCGTCGAGACTCAACGGTAACTGCGGAGAATAAACTAAAGTAGTAAAAAAGCGCCGGGACCAGCGCTGCTACGATAATGTTTAAATAGCCTACGCCGGTAAGGTCTGCCATAACCAACGCGGCCGCGCCCATAATTGGCGGCATTATTTGTCCACCCGATGATGCGGTGGCTTCAATACCTGCGGCGAAGGTCGGCGTAAAGCCGCGCTTTTTTATCATAGGAATCGTGAATGTTCCCGTTCCTACGATGTTTGCAACCGTTGAGCCTGACATGGTGCCAAATAGTGAAGACGCTAAGATAGCCGCATGGGCAGGTCCTCCACGTGTGCGTCGAGTTGCCAAGAAGGCAAACTTCAACAAGGTATCGCCTGCCCCAGTCCCTTCTAGCAATACTCCAAAAATAATAAATATGAATACTGTGCTTAAAACGATATTGGTGATGGCACCGAACACACCTTTGTTGGTGTTATACCAAAGCGCTTCTGCGACCTCTTTCAATGAAAAACCGGTGTGCTCCAAAATGCCAGGTAGGTTTTGCCCATAAAGCAGATACAACACGCCAAACAGGCCAACGCAGAATAAGCCTAAGCCCCATAAACGTCTGCACAATTCCAGAAAAACCAATAATCCGGCTAACGCTGGCCAGGCATCTTTGATCGAAATATCATACAAGGCAGTTTCCATTTCGTTTTGAACAAAATAAAAAGACCACAACGACCAGAATCCAAGCACAATCAAACCAAGGTCGATAATGTCATGCAGGGTCGAAGGAGGAGATAAACCCTTTTGCGCTCGGCGAGTACGAGAAACAGAAATCGCGATCACCATCGCCAGTGCAAAACCGGCAACACGATGCAGTTTAGGATCGATTAGACCTATGCCTGAGCTGTATAAAGCAATAGCGCCTAAGGCAAAGGATGCAAGAACAACGACACCCGCTATAATTTTAGCGGGTGTGCTTGTTGGCGATGATGATTCAATCATAGCTATGATTGATACACGCTATGTCTAAACGTAGTGGGTGATGCCCAACAATTAAGGACGGATAGCTTCAGGAATTTCTATACCGGCTTCCTCGTAGTAACGAGCAGCACCTGGGTGCAGCGGAACATTCACCGATGTAAACGCCGTTTCAGGCGTTACCGCTTTTAGAAAGAAAGCAGTTGCATGTACTTCATCAATGTTTTCCCAGAACGATTTGGTAGCCGCATAAACGACATCATCGGCCACACCTGCATGCGTACCAACGAATTGGGTAAAACCTAATGCGGTAATTTCAGTTTGGTTGAGTTGCCCTTTATAAATGCCACCATCAAACGTCAACATGCCACGACCGGGCCGCCCGAATAAGTCTTGCATGGCATCAACGCCGATCTTGTCTTCTGGAATTGACAGGATTCGAAATTCGCCCGACAAACCATACCGCTCGATGTTGGCCGAGCCAATCTCTGCCGGACGTACCATCATGTCTATTTTTCCGTCAGCAAGAGCGGTATAACCCTCTCCCCAACTTAAGCGAACCGCTTCATAGTCTTTTTTGGCTTCATAACCGGTTATGATTTTGATTAAGGCTTCCGATGTTGCAGATGCTGAACCCGCAGGTGGGCCAGTAAAAACTGTTTTACCTTTTATATCGGCCCACGACTCAATGCCTGAGCCCGCCAAGGTAACTGGGTGATAAGCACCTGCTTTAAAGCCAACAATAGAACGCAAGTTTTTCGACAACTCGCCAGCGCCTTCGACGTTTTCGTACATTCTTTTTTGGCCAGCCATTAAGTTAACCAGCGATGGCACCGTTGAGAAAAAGTCGATCTCGCCTTTCGCGCCTTTGAGCATGGACTTGGTCAGGGTCTGCCCTGCATTTACCTGGATTTGAACATCCGCTTTCCCGGCTTGATTAGAAAACGCGACGAACATGGTGTGGACCGGATCGCCGACACCAGCGGTTTCACCTTTAAATATGTCAGCTGATGCTGCCGTGGGAAGCAATATGGCCATCGCCACAGTGACGGCGTATAAGGCTAGTTCGCGGAATTTGTTCACAAGATCCTCCAATTATTGGCTTTGTTGTGGCGATTAGACTAGCAAAATTGCTCACATCACGGATAATAAAACAATTCAACTGTTACATACCAAATTGCTATGAAACTCGATTCTCGTCACCTGGCGCAATTGTCCGTCATCGTGGAAACAGGTTCATTCCAGGGGGCGGCAGACCGGCTCGGGCTTACACAGCCCGCATTAAGCCGCAATATGCGCACACTCGAGCACCGTACGGGCGCGACCTTGTTCGAACGAGATGGTCGTCGCTCGGTTCCGAATAAGCTCGGTCAAAAACTCTCGCGTAGCGGACTGGCCATACGACTGGCAGAAGAACAAGCCGAAATTGCTGCGGATAAATCACGCAGTGGAACCGTTGGTGAGCTACGTATCGGCGCTCCTCCCATCGTGGCGGGTCGATTTGTCACTGCAACGCTTTCACGATTTATAAGTGATAATCCCAATTGCAGTGTCGAGCTTAAAACCGGATTGGTGCACGAACTAAGATCAATGTTAGAGCGTGGTCAAATCGACTTTGTACTTGGACCACAGAGCCTGGCCGATCCAAACGATGCGCTTAGTTTTGATCATTTGATTGATGATCGCGTTGGCATACTCTGCCGAGCCGGACACGCGCTTACCAAGCGAAAAAATATCATGACCAGCGACCTTGAAGCTCAGCAATGGTTGACACATTCAAGGGGCAGTTTATTACGACAACAAACAGAAGCTGCCTTGATTGCATCTGGCATAACATCATTGCAAGTCGTGATAGAAACCGACTCGATTCGCTCAGCCTTGGAAATAATCTCTGATACCAATTTAATTACTACAATGCCGAAGGAGACAACATCGCCTTATCTGCAAGAGGATTTGGTCTTTCTGGATTTCGATTCTCCACATTTTCATAGACCGCTGGGTGCGATAAGAAGAAAAGACACGCCGAAAAGCCCAGTGGAAGAATTGTTTTTTAAGTCTCTGCTGTCGGCTATCAGTTAGCGCATGCCTAACCGCACCAGCTCAAAACAATTGTCCTTGTGTTGGTAGTTCCGTCTGTTCTGGCCCTAACCATTCATACTCCACCAAGTTGATTTTATTCTTCGCCAAATAAACGCCTTCATCTTCAAGCCGCTTTTTTTGTTTACCCGCATCCGGGTGACTTATCTTTCCCTGTGAATTAACAACACGATGCCAAGGTACATCATCTGCACTTGCGGCCATGGCCAAACCCACCCAGCGCGAGGCTGATAGATTGAACTCCTCCTCACTGACACCATCAGGTTTCGGCAAAGCCTTGGATATGCAACCGTAAGTGGCAACTCTGCCACGGGGAATCTGACGCACCCAAGCCCAGACTTGCTTGTAATAGTGTTGCTTATTCGGCGGCGGTACGTAACTCATGACTATATTTCGCGTAATTTGTTCTGACAGGTTGCGTCAAATGGAAGGCGTTCGGGTATATTGCAGTTTAACCAAACACGGTGTTTAACACCAATCCCTCCCGCACTCGCAATGCTGGGGTTCTACCCCGTCAGTGAATCAGCGTAGCTTTATGAACAAAGACAATAACCTTAAAGGCATTCTTTTTATGCTTGCCTCTATGGGCGCTTTTGCCGTTGCAGATGCCCTGGTTAAAGTGTCGACGGCCGTTATGTCGCCTGCGCAGGTTATGCTTTATCTGCTCAGCGGTGCATTGATTATTTTCACGTTCATGGCGTTGATGCAAAAAGACAAACTGCTAGATGTCAGGGCGTTTTCAGCCATTCTATTGCTTCGCTATGTGACCGAGATCATTGGCATGATCGGAATGATCATGGCCTTGGCGTTGGTGCCTATTTCAGTGGTGGGCGCAATTACACAGGCAACCCCATTGCTTGCAGCCGTTGGTGCCGTTGTGTTCTTAAAAGAACATGTGGGTTGGCGACGTTGGTGTTCTATCATCGTCGGTTTTATCGGTGTGCTGTTAATTGTGCAACCAGAAGGCGTTGAATTTGATTACGCCATCCTCTGGGCAATTCTTGCCATGGTATCGATGTCTATTCGTGATTTAACCACACGCCTAATTCCATCTGACATTTCATCTGCAAGCCTTGCAACCTACACCATGGTTGCCGCCACCCTTTTCGCCGTGGCTTGGGTCATGTACAACGGCGAGAGTTTTCTCGCTGAACATACCAATTGGCGCGTTGTTATCCCAATGATTGTTTTAGGTTCGCTGGGCTATATCTTACTGATCTTCGCACTTCGAATTGCTGAAGTCTCAGTCGTCATGCCATTTCGTTATTCCAGAATTATCTATCTTTTGCTACTCGGAGTATTGGTGTTCGACGAAAAACCAAGCCTACGCATGCTCATAGGCGCCGCCCTCATCATAGCCTCAGGCACCTACATGATGTGGCGCGAACACCTAGCCAAAACTTCCCAATCCGGGGACAGTTTACCTAAATAGCTACGCCCTATATCCGGGGACAGTTTACTTAATTGCGCGACGGCCAATTCCTAGTTCGAACAATATGTAGCAAGCAATTAAGTAAACTGTCCCCGGATATCCCCGCATATACGCTCCGATATGGCCTGACTTGTGCAATTAATCCAGCAGGATAAATCCCAACAGCACAATGAACACGTCCTCTATTCAAATAAGCCAAAAGCTTCCACACAAAGTACGTAGGCTACCGCTCGTGCGCAATATTTCCTGGCTTCAATATTCAGAAGAAATGGATGTCGAGAAGAGGTTGGATGCGCTCAGACGCACATTTCCTGTGCTGCGCACCGACGGGGATACCATTGAGTATGAGCAAACCAATATATTGGCCATGTCAGCTCGCGTCGGTAGCACGGCTTTGGTTGAATGGTTAAAAGTTAGCGGCTTATCAAAATTCCAAATTCGCGAACTATTCAACAACCGTGGCCCTACCGAGAGCTTTGCAAAAGAATGGGGAACCTCCACGCTTATCGAATACTTAAACGCCTACTCGAAGCGTTGTGGTGACTCTCGATTGCCGTTTAAAATTGGGTGGTGGGATATGGCACCCTTACTTGAGCTGATCGATGGCGATCTTGATACCTGGTTACCAAACGCATCCTGGGTGTATCTCGAGCGACGCGACAAAGTGGCGCAAGCCTACTCACTGTGGAAAGCGACGAAGCACGGTATTTGGCATAAGCGCCAGGGCGATTCTTATAAGTCGCCTGTCACCGATGCAATTCCCCTTGATCGCATTCGGGAACGCATAACCCTTATTGAAATGGAAAACGATTGCTGGAAACGTTTCTTCGATGAAAATAAAATCACGCCTACTTGTGTTTTTTATGAAGACTTTCTTGCCAAACCCGAATCGACGATGTCAACCGTATTCAAAGCGTTCACTGGCACTGAACCACCAAGCGATACACAGTGCCCGATGATGAAGATATCAGACGATCAAGACTCCAAGAACGTTGAATATTTAAAAACTAAGTTAGCTTCTGTATAACCGGAATTAAGCTAGTACAGCTGTAATAGCTTTTTCCAGCGCCACAACATCCACAGAAAAATCTTCACGCTGAGATACAGCAAGACTTTCATCACTGCCCATGCGTAATGCCGTATCTTTTTGCACCAAGCTGGCGTAGTCATCCACATTTTGCAATATGGCGTGGTATTCCAACCCACACAGATTCGCTAAACCATAGTAAAACGGATACACGTGCGGTCCAAATATTTCCACAACTTTTGTATCGGGTCGTGCAAAAACCGTGTTGGTTAGTGCACCGCCGTGCTGAGCCACGATCACGTCTGCTTGCGAAAACAGGTGCGCCTGCTCATCAATAGACAAACCTTCCATCAGCACGCTCTCAAAGCCAAAACCAACTAATAGATTCTCCACTTCATCGGCATTGTCAATGGCGCGCCGAACGCCAGCAGGCCGTTTAACATAGAGCCTTTTCGGACTGGAAATTTTATCAGCAGACTCATCGTGCTCATTGAACGTTGCATTGACCCACTCAGGCACAAA
>CALHOU010000021.1 GCA_938035945.1 uncultured Granulosicoccaceae bacterium | reverse complement strand
ATCGCTGAATCGAACCACACTAACGTTAACTGTACCGGTGCTTTGCGTTGCTGCACCATCTTCAATAACATACAAAAATGAGTCGCCACCAATAAAACCAAAGTTAGGCGTGTAGACCAACATGCCATCTTGAACAACGATAGTCGCGTTGGATGATGTAGGTTCGCCGACAATTGTCAGGCCTTGGCCTGAAGCATCGGTATCGTTTGCTAACACATCAATCGTGACCGCCATGCCTTGTGTCACGCGCGCAGCGTCTGGATTAGCAACAGTCTCGTTGGCACCATCATTAATAATGAGAAAGCCACCGTCATTGGTACCCGGATCGGTTGTGCCTGAATCTGTACCGCCTGAATCTGTACCGCCTGAATCGGTCGTGCCAGAGTCCGTGCCGCCATCGTCGGTGCTACCCGTGTCGGTTCCACCGGTATTGCCCGAGTCCGTGCCACCGGTATCGGTGGCGCCATCTGTGTTACCCGAGTCTGTCGCGCCTGAATCGGTCGCGCCACCATCGTCGGTGTTACCCGTATCAGTTCCGCCGGTATTGCCTGAGTCCGTGCCACCGGTATCAGTAGCGCCACCAGTGTTGCCTGAATCCGCACCACCTGTATTGCCTGAATCCGCACCACCGGTATTACCCGAGTCAGCTCCGCCAGTGTCACCTGAATCACTACCACCGTCAGTGGGGCCAGTATCGCTGATAAAACCAAAGTTAATTCCATCGGCATCGTTGCCGTTGATCACGATCATGGCTGGATTAGAACCTGGGACCAAACTGATCGCTGGCGGCAAGTCAGGGTCTGATTCATCTAGCAATAAGAAATAAACGCCGTCTTCAAGCCCTGGCACTCGAATATCGCCGTTCATATCCGTATTAAAAGAAGAACCGAGTTGCGTATCTTGCTCAGGTGTAAAAACGCCATCGCCGTTGGTGTCTTCATACAGCGATAAACCGATATCACTGATACCCGCTTCGTCTTCATCATGAACACCGTCACCGTTTTCGTCTTTGAAGACTGCACCGGTTGCGATATTTAAATCATCACTTAAGAAGTAACCAGCAACACCACCATAAATATCTGGGCCGTCGCCAAATAGAATTTTTTCATCATCCGTATCTTGTGGAAATGTAGTGACATCGGTAAGCGTGTGCAGCTTTTCGTCCACATCATCGGCAAAGTAGGAATAGCCGTAGTAAACATCGCCCGCTTCTATACCTAGCGTTTCTAAGCTGATAAACGCCATGCCAACCGATTCGGTCGAATCTTTTAAGAATGACGGATAACCTTGAGGTGCATTGGAATTATTTTGAAAGAACGAATAGTTGTGGCGAAGATTGGTTATGCCATAACAAATTGCGTCACCAGTACAGCTGCCATTTCGGTGAACATAGATCAACGGGCCATATGCCGCGGGTTGACCAAACACATCCAGTTTTGTAACGGCCGCAATTTGCAGAGGGTTGTTCCCACTCTTTTCAGCCACGACGTGACCGCTGCCAGCCAAAGCCGCTTGAGTTAATGGTGCCAGCACACCGTGATCGTATAAGTAGTCAACTCGTTCAACATTTTTCGGGTTAGGGCCAATGTTTGAAAACAAGTTTAAAGCGCCACGGTTGACCACCCGACTGGCCAACATCGCAGCCATATCGCAGTTGCCGGTATCACTCCCATCGCTGGGGTAATTTGCTTTCAGCACTTCACTGGATGCGCCAAGTCGCTCCACGAACACACCACATGGGTTGCCCGTGGATACATTATCTATGTTGTTCCGAACCAGCTCTACACGATCGGCGGTACCGGAGAATTGAAAGCTTTGCGAATGCGCGGTAAAGCCTTCCATAACCTGATTGGTGCCCATGCCCCAGGTGTAGGTGGTGCCATCAATTTCGTAGCGAGTGGGCGTGGCCGGCTCATCAACGGTTTTGATTTGCGACACTTCACCCGCAGCGTGCGTGAGCCCCGCGAATAACGCGCTCGCGAAGATAACACCTGAAAACAGATGTCCTACAACAACACGGCTCATATCGTTACATTGGCCACTACGTTGGTTGTTTGAGTTGTTCATGTTGATCTCGGAAAGTCGCAACAACACCCTATGCCTATTACATAGGACGGAATTGACTAAAATGCCAGTAAATACGCGTTGATTGCGCATAAAATCGTAAAAACAAGCGGTTAGATACGGTTAGTTACCTATTCGCTCTATACCCACACAAGAGCGTACAGGTTTGGAGTTTTTTCAAATGTCAAATCTTCCCCAAAACAAAACGGCCTAATTTGAATTATGACCACTGTCACACATTTTGTGGAAGAAATTCAGTTACCAACACGCCAGCGGCAGTAGTTCATTGGTGTGAACAAGAAATGATCATGGGAACTTGATCAACTTCCAACCAGCCGGCTCGAAGGTGCCGTCTGATAGAAATATTCGCTCGTCTGCCTCTTCCGAATCGTAGCGTTTTAAAGAATTGGCATTACTTCGACCAAATGAGACGCGGAATATAGAGTCAATGGATTTGATGTCGACGAGGTCGCCGATCAGCGCCTTATCGGTCCCGACTTTAATGCTTCGATAACGGTTATCTTCAGCAAAGGCTTCAATCCAGCGCTGCATGTCAGGAATCTGATCTTTCAGAGCATTGGAAGTATCAGCCACTATCAGCACTTGCTCAGGTCGGCTTTGCTTATATCCGTGCGCGATCGCCCAGCCAATGATATGCAAAACAATGAACAGCGAAAATACTTTTAACCACTTCATTGAGCAAGACTCACATTTCAGAGTTGAGCAGGTTACCAATTCGGTACGAAGCAGATTCAGCTTTCGATTCTATATAAGCACCTTCGGCCAAACTTGACAGGGCTTTTAGCTCGTCGGACGTCACTTCGTAGGCGATAGAGTGAATTGGTATACCCGACCATTCGAGCATATCGCTCACCTCTTCCAAGGCATAGCCTCGGTTGCGCTCACCATCAGATAAAACAAATATGATCAGCTTATCGTCTGGGTTTTGCTTACGGTGTTCAACCAACAAATTGGCAGCAACCAATACGGCATCGTTAGTGGCAGTTCGACCGTTCGCTCTAAGCCGTTCAACCGCACCAATGAATAAGGACTTTTGCTGGATATCAAATTCACGTACGTATAAGTCAACATTGACCGATTCACTGAATGTGACCAAGCCAATGGAGTTAGACGCACTGATTAAATCAGAGGAATCGATGAGTGCTTTTTTCAGGTTTCTTAAACGCGGCCCATCCATAGAACCCGATACATCGGCCACGAACACAGCAGCCACTGGTCGACCACCGGATTTCTTCTCTTTCCAAATGCCTTGTGCTTGTGCGATTAAAGAGGCATCGGAAATGTTGTATGCTGATTCGTAGTCAGCGTTTCGACCAAAGCCAAACCGTGAAACGACGGATTGTTGATCGGCGATAAAACGTGCGAATAATTCAAGCGCTTCGCGTTCACTGTCATCAGCTTCAGGTGTTGCAAATAAAGGACTATCATGACGCACGCCAAATGGTACGAATTGATATTCCTTCATGCCGGTCACGTTAACCCATGACTGATGCTCCATAACCAAAGCATCCAACACACCACTGCCTTGCGCAGCATCGCGCATTTGCAAGGTAGTTTGTGCAACAAATGGCACGCCGGTTTGAAAAGCTTCAAACGCACTAGCAACATCGGGGCTTAGCATTTGCGACTCATCGCCTTCTGCAAATGCATTTAATACGGTAATCAAGAAGTTCAAACCCGTGCTCGACTGATACGGGTTGGTATAACCCATAGCGAACGAGCCGTTACTGACGTTGTTAAGTAGTTTGGGAATGTCCAGCTGACCATTGGTTGTGATCATGTCCGCTTTGGATTTTTTAACAATAATGCCAGCGGTGTTAGGTGCGGTAACCTCTGCAATGGTATCGAGCTTTATACCATCAGCGTTCAGCATTTCACCCCACAATAAATTACTCGGTGAAAAAGCATCCGGCGTGTAGCGACCCGCCAACATAAATTGTGCGCCCAAGCCAGATGCAATTTTACGAATACTGATGACCGCCGTTTTGCCGTTCGACAGTTTTACCTGTTGGCGATTAAACGTTTCAGCCAGTTCGATGTAAAAACCATCGCGACCATTACCGGCTTTTTCAGATGATGTAAATATTTCTACAGATTCTATCGATGCGCTGTCGCGACGACCCGTACGAATGGGGTAGTCGTCCAAGTCTGGTAGCAAAGAGGACAGGTTGGTTTTAGAGAGTCGGATGTTGGCACGCGACTGATTCTCACGAAATGAAGGCTTTACCGATTTCGTTACCGCCGTCGCGATGGCTGCTTCGGCCGACTCCTGCGAATCGACATTCTTACCACAACCCGCAACTATCAATGCAGCACCAAGCACCGCCGTAGCAGTTAGCACCGGGCGCTGTTTTACGACGAATCCTTGCGGGCAGAACGACAACATGGCGACACTCTTATTAAGTTGATCTGTGTATAAAGATAGCAGACGGGCTATTTACCGGAGCGACTAGCGATCTCCGACAAGCTGACCAATCGGGCCATGGTATCGAGCCGCTCATAGTCAGAATATGAACTAATGTTAGCAACTTCAACCGCTGTGTCGGTCAAAGCCTCGAATAATTGGCGATTTTCGGTCAATAAGTTATCCATTCGCTCGCTTTGGTCGCGATAGAGGGTCTGCATTTTTTCATCAGTGTTGTCAGCGGCATCATGGCGCGAGATAGAGGCCAGGCTGTGACCCACAGCCACCACATCATTGAGATTTTCAATGGCGTGTTTTTGTACACGTCGGGCCGTGGATAGATATGCCATCGGACTGTGTTTCTTGCCCAGAAAGCGGGTTTCCACCACCGAGTGATAATCGTCGAGAATGGCCGTGAGCCTGCGAGTTTGCCGCACACCCTCTTCAATACCCAAGTTGTCCAGCTGCCCTTCAAGTGTGACCAGGCGTGCGAGCATTTTCTCGTGGTCTTCGGATTCACGGCTTTCCAGCCACTCAACTTCATCGGCTAGGGTAAATCCGGCCAGCCGATACAGCGCCGGTACAGTCAAAGTCGCCAGAGCCGCAACGGCTGTGTAGGCCGCAACCAACACAAGATCGCCGCGAAACCACCAGTAAAACAGAGCGATGAGAATGATCGATAAAATGGCCGCAAAAACCGATGTATTGCGGACTTCACTACCTAGGCCATCGAAAATAATAAATCACCTCAATGCTTGCGCGTATTAACTAAGCACAGGGTAGTCGGTGTGGGGAGAATGGGCAACAAGGTGCGAATTTGCACGGTGATTCAATTGTAGTGTTTCAGCCGCACTTTCGGCCGATTTTGAACACAGGTGCACCATAAAAGCGCTAATCATTCAAAATCTTGTGACTCTTTGCAATAGGTGCTGGCTCAGACAAAGGTGACTCTACGGATTTACGGTAGATAAAGGATAACATTGGGCGTTCTCGCATTTCTTGTAGCGTTTTAAGTTCTCACCAACGCCATCTGCGAGGAATTCGTGATGGTGCGATCACTCACACGCACAGCCACTCGGCCACCCGTCATCCATTCCACCACACTCGGCAACAGCATCGCGCAGTACTGCATTCCCACTTTAACCAATAACAATACGGCGATGGGTGCGAATACAAACCAAATGGGATACACCATGGCGAGTGTGGCGTTTTCAACGAATAGTCCGGCCACACTTTGCAGAATGGAAAACAACAGAGGGTGCGCACAAAACGCAACAAACAGAACAGGCTCAAGCCTTCTTGACCAATTCATTAAAAAAGTTTTGCTAAGGTGCAATGACAACGACCAGATTGCCAGCGCACCAAAAAATCGAGTCATTGGGTATAACAAACTCTCCCCCGCATCGTACCCATACCTAGCAAACGTGATGTCCAACTGGGGTAATTGACCTGCATTGAATGCAATCACATGCAATGTCATAAAAACCGCTACCCAAACCCAAAGCATCCAGAACCGATCAACCCATTGCCAATTTATTTTATAAATACAGATGGCTAAGCCGACACTGAAACCAAGCACCACCAATGGCCTTAATATGATGATTGAGCTGTAGCCACTGAGATACATAACTAACAGAATAAATAGTACAAGTATCGGTTTCGCTCGCAGCAACGGAATCAGCAATGGAGCCAATAACATACACACAAACAAATCGCGCAGAAAAGACAAAGGCATGGTTGGCCCTGCCCCAATGGATTGCACATGGAAAACCATATTGAAGCAATCGAGTAACACAAGGCCCTGCGCACCACACACCGCACTCAACACGTTGGGCTTATAGATCGACGCGATTGCAAACGCCGTAACCGTCACCAAACCCCATACAACCATGGGCATATAAACGGATTTGAATTTTCGAAAGTAAAAACTAGCTAATGCCGAATCAGTATTCGTAAGACTTTTCGCGACAAGATAACCCGCCACTGCACTGAGCAAACTAGCACTGGTTCGACCGTAGCCATCCGCTAACAGCCCACGAATTAGGTCGAACAAAGTCAGAGAGTTAGCACTCACGCTTGCAGTGGATTCAATCGCTGGCACATGAACGTAGATCATGCCAAAAATACAAAGCAACCTTACTAGCACTATCCTATCGTTGCGTTGCGCACCGAAGGTTGTTTGACTCTGCACCGCTTAACTCCTGCACACGTGTTAACTGCAACAGAGTAAAGAGGCAAAATGAACTGAATATGAATGTGTACAGCACGCAAGAAAGCGATCTATGCTGTCATGAGCAAACGGTAAGTTTGTAAGATTACACGGCCAAACACGTCAGGTGTTTAGTTTAAGTCGAACACAGCACAAACCAGTTTTCCGCGTAGCAGCGTCAATGCGCTAAAGGTTCGTACATTATCCACGACCGTAAAACGAATAGAATGCATATCGTATTGTTGCCCGGATGAAAGCAGCACACCGTTTGAATCAGTGAGAAGTGACGACATTAAAATACTATCGCTACTGCTTACCGACCAAAAAAACGTAATGTCCTCAAAGCTATTCCCAATACTTAACGTACGTTCGACGGCGACACCACGAAAATCATCCAACAAACCGGTGGGATAAAAATAGTAGATACGCTTTTCATCAAATACGTCACTGCAAATCCAACCAGTGATTGGAACAACACGCTGATCTTCAACGATAAACCTTGTGTGCAGCAGCACGGCAAGTTCATTATTCGTGCTAGCAAGCTCATCAGATTCTGCTGGCACGTTGTTTTGCGGAGTTTGAAGGTTGTCCTGAGTGGGTAAGTTCGCATCGCCTGGTAGTTCAAGCGGTTTGGAGATAACCGAGCTTAAAGGCTCACTGCCAGGCACATCATTGGCAGAGTTGGTACAGGCCGACAAACCAGTAAACGCAATGCTACTGATCAACAATGAACGTATTGCACTTGCACAAACCATTTGCCATTCCAATAAAATCTATTGGCATGGTATGGCAAAACACGGAAATGATGGATAGCCGCAGACCTGGTTTTAACGCAAGTTAACGACCAAATCGACCGGTCACGAAATTAGTGTCTACCAATAGACGCTATTTGTCGAAATGGTCGCGAAGTGCGTCGGCCGCCATACGTGATATGTCGTTTACACCAGCAGCCACAGCAGCAAAGTAAGAATTGGGGTCGCGCGAATTCGCATAGCGAATAAATTGAAAAGTGCGAACGTTGATCATTTTCTTACCGTTGCCAGAAATGATTCTGATCTGCCCTGACATCTCGGCACCGCCGGTCGCTTCTCTGAGTAGTTTATCCAGCTGCACTTCTATTCTGGCTTCAGGTTCGTATCCGCGAGGCCATGGTTCAACGATCACGTTCGCCTCCAGATAAAAGCGTAAGCGATTCGCAAGCACACGCGTAATCGCATCGTTTGGCGAATCGGCCCATTTGATATCCGGATCGTATTCAATGCGATGATCTGCGTTGCGACTGGCTAAGCGATCATCTTCAACGTACGCCGGTACCATGACTTCGGCCAATGCGACAGCTGAGATTGAAGGCGGGATTGATTCATTAACCGGATCCAAAACCGGTTCTAACAAATACTGCCGAGGTGCCGGGCCGCTTTTGCAGCTCATCACCAGCACGCATGCAATGCAAATGAGTAGTCGAGTAAGCATAGTATTAGCGTCCCGTTATAACGGCGTTAGGGTTTTCTTCGAGTAGCTCAGCAAACGCGGCGATTGATTTCGCAGCCGTTCGCAATTCACGCGCAGCAGCGGCTAGTTCGATATAAATTTCTGAATCCGGCGACAAACCCTGTAACACATCGTCAGCATTTTGTGATGCAGAGGTTAAGGCTTTCATCATGGTCGGCAAATCGTTGGTCGCTGTATTTATTGCATTCAACGATGTTGAAATTTGTGATGGCAAAGCTTTGACTTCAGGGCTTGCCACTATATCGCTCGTGTTACGCAACAAATCGGTCGCTGCAGCCAACAAGCTATCCAACGGTAAGTTAGCCAAGTTAGAGATCAGCGTTTCAACATCAGCCGTTACCGCTTCTATATTGTTTGGTGTGGTTGGTATTGCTGGATAGGGTTTACTGTCCATGTTGATTGAAGCCGGCGGTGCATCTTCTTTATTGACAAGCTTAACCAGTAAGGAGCCGGTTAACAGATTTCCACTGGCAAGCTGTACACGCAAGCCCTCTTCCACAAAACGCTGCATGGTTGCTTGTAGCGCTTCAGGTGTTAAGTCGTTCGAGCCTAAACGCGCTGGTTGAAATTGAAGTACAGCATAAATACGTTGTTCGTCAGATTCGTTTTTGGGAAGTTCAACAGAAACTTCAACTACACTACCTACACGCAAACCTTGATACTCTATGGGCGCACCTGGGCGTAGGCCTTTAACCGACCCATCGAATTCGGCAATGTAGCGATAACGCTTATCTTCTGTGCTTTCAAACAAGCTATCTATGGCTGCAGCTTTGTTGTCGTAGAGTGTAAAGTTCACGCCATCTCTGAGCAAGGGTTTAGAGGCAGTACTGGTTTCACTGTTCTCAAATGCAATACCACCAGTGAACAAGGCCGCAATGGATTCAACGCGAACCGATGCGCCTTCAGCACCAAACGATGCTTCAACACCCGAGACTCCATAGAAGCGCGTTTCTGGAAAAACGTATTTATGATAAGGCGCTGCGATAAACACGTCGAACAAAACTTGTGTTCCATCTTCCGATAAACGTCGGCGCTCCACTCGGCCTACTTCAATTTGGCGCAAGAACACAGGCGAACCAACATAGATATAGCCAGCTTCTTCCGCATCGAGTGTGACGCGCATGCCGGGTAAGCCACGGGTAGTTAATGGCGCTTCTGAAAGCCCGACAAATTCTGTTCGACGCTCACCTGGTTGATCGTCCCAATCAACTTCAATGTATGCACCAGATAGCAATGTGCTCAAGCCAGAAATTTCAGTTGTGTTTATGCGCGCATTGACAATCCAAAACCGCGTATCGGCATCAATATAAGCAGACACTTGTGGATTTAATCGCGCTTCAACGATAACCGAATTTAGATCATCCGATAAACGTACCGCTTCCACTGTTCCAACGTTCACATCGCGACGGCGTATTTTGGTTTCACCCGCTTCAACGCCACCAGCGCTTTCGAACATAATTTCGATAAGTGGACCACGCTCGACATAGGCGCGCCACAACACAAACACGGCAAACAAGATCGCCGCCAATGGCAACAACCACACAAGCGATACTCGACTTGGAATACCGCGCAGTTGTTCAATTACAGGTTTTGCAGGCGCTCTATTGGCCACTTTTTGCTCCGTCCCAGATGAGTCGAGGGTCCAGCGAAGTGGCTGAAAACATGGTGAAGACAACTGAGAGTGCGAACGCGTTTATACCGGCACCTGGCTCAATCGTTAGAATGGCGCCCAATTGTATAAGCGCTGCCAGTACCGCCACAACGAATACGTCGATCATCGACCAACGGCCGATAAATTCGGTAATGGTGTGCAGAATATGGCGTGTGTGTTCGGACATAGCCCACTGAAAATGCAGACTAAGTGCCAAACCGGCGATGATCACGAATTTGGCGACAGGAATTACCACACTGGCAACAAAAACCACGATGGCAACGAATACACTGCCCGATTGCGCCAGCGCAATAACGCCTGAGAAGATGGTGTCGCTGGTGTTTCCACTAAAGGATGTGGTTTTCATGATTGGTAGCACATTAGCTGGCACATAGGCCATTAAACCAACCAGCAAGAACGCCCAGGTGCGTTGCAAACTGTCACGCTTTCGGCTGCGTACCTTTGCACCGCAAAGTCGGCACGGTTCGGTGGCCGGCAATCGGTGTAGTGCGCCGCAGTAGTTGCAACGCGCCAAACCCGCTTGCTGCGCGGTTATGCCGAGTGTCTGGTCAGCAGCTGCCACACCGAATCCTTACAATAGAAAACGCTAATGAGCGAGGTTGTGATTATCAGACCAAGCAAAGCCCAGAAAGCAGGCCCCACCGATAATGAGGCCAGTGCGCTGATTTTCACCAGCGACACCACCACGCCCACCATAAAAATTTCTGCCATTGCCCAAGGCTCAATCCATTCTGCCCATCGCAGCGCCACGTGCATAGAAGGCTTTACCCCCATGCGGTATCGCAAGCGCATCATCACCCACGCCAACAAACCCAAACGAAGTGACGGCAGCACTGCAATTAACGCTAGTGACAACACACCCAACCAGCGCATGTCACCGTTCCACAATGCGGAGACGGCATCCAGCACCGATATGCTCGAAGAGATACCGCCACGAGTAAGAGCAAGAAACGGCAAACTTAAACTCAATACTAAAAACACAATACCCGCAAGCGACGCCGCTAAAGTTCGGTCAACCGAAAAC
Source organism: uncultured Granulosicoccaceae bacterium (assembly GCA_938035945.1). Taxonomy (GTDB): domain Bacteria; phylum Pseudomonadota; class Gammaproteobacteria; order Granulosicoccales; family Granulosicoccaceae; genus Granulosicoccus. Next base: position 61,480 of record CALHOU010000021.1, on the reverse strand, counting down.
GGCTTACGCGTATAGAGTTCGTGCCCACAGCGCTCGCAAGACGCACGCGCTCCACGATTTATAATTTCGCGGTAGTGCAACCAATCGCAGCTTGCGCAGGCGACCAGGTCATCAAAAGAAATTTTGCGGTTAGAGTTTGCGGTCATTTGTTTTGTTGTCACACAAATTTAATTTGCGTAACGCTAGTCTTTTGTCGATTGATATTCTGTTGGCAGTTGCACTCGAGCCTCATGCCCATTCACGTTGACGAGCAATTCGAGTTTGTTGTTATCAGGGGTTTGCTGTGAGCTGTATTGTAGGTAGTAAACACCACGGATATTATGCACGACTGCGGCGAAGGCATCGTCAATATCTTGCGCATTAAAGTTGTTGTAACTTTGCTCGGTTCCGCCAACAGCCGATATTTTATCCAGCTTCTTCACCTCTTCCGATACATCAAGTCCACTGGCTTCGTCATAAAAACCAATTGTATAGACATCCAGCTGACGCCCAAGCGTGCTCTTCTGTGCCTTACGTACCTGATCCACACGCTGTACAATGTGTTCGTGCACCTGTTCGTTATCGATAAACCCGGGATAGTGATTGCGGCTAGCAAGGTCACGCCCATCGGTAAACACCATAACAACTTTGTCTTGGCTGATCGAACCAAAGTTCTCAATATCAGACAGTGCTGTATCCAAGGCGTAGTACAGGGCTGTGGCTGACGAATCGCCTGAATCAAAATCCAGTTCGCGCAAACCACCAATACGCATCACTTGACCATTGAAAACGCGGTAATCAAAATTCGCGTTCTGCGTCAGTGCGATGACTGAATTGGACACAGCGGAAGTCAAGTGATGCACCTGCCGCGAGTCAACAATACTTTTTGATGTATCAATCACCAGATACACCGCCAACGGGTGTTCGGTGAAGGACACAGTAACGGGTGATTCATTGTCTACTATATCGTTCTCTAGGGCCGTAAAGTGTGCACTGGCATTTTGCTCTAAGCCCGAAATCGAATAGTTAAGCTTTGCCGGGTCCTGTGTACCATCGAGCAATTCGCTTATTGGCGATGCGGTTGGATCAGTGACTTTGATTGCAAACCGGTGCACGCGGCGTCCATTGATTATTTGTGATTCATAACTGCCATCAACTAGCTCAGCCTGCACCTGCGCAACCCGAGACAATTCGGTGGTTTCGCGCTTGAGTATGGCTGGCATTTGAGTGACCAAGGTACTTTGGTTCTCGATGACATCGGGTAATAGACCACCAACAGAGGCAACAAGTTTCCCAGTATCGTCTTGGGTGGGGACGCTGACCTCTAAAGAGCCACCCAGTTCATCATTGATTTTCTGTCTGCCTAACAGGCGATTTTCATTGCCTTGCACCACATAATCGAACTGGACATATGAGCTCGCTGTCAGTGCATTACGGATATACGGGTCGAGCGTGAAGGTCAGAAACAAATCGGCTTCGGAACCATCGGGGGAAGTCCCGACAATGCGCGAGTGTACGCGCAACAAAGAATCGGTGGCCGGTGCTGCGCCAAATTCATCATCGAACACAAATCCTTCGCTCGTACCCGGTGTCTTGTTGACCGGGATCGCAGAATTTTGCCTATCGCACGCAAGCAAAAATAAACTTAAAAATAGGGCGGTAAAAATCGCACGCATAGCCGCGTGTCTCCTGTGTATCACAGGAAAAAAGGGTGCAATTACCGTGACAAACGAGGGCCGAATTAAGCGACCAGAACGCTCTGTAATTCAGTTGTTTTAAGACATTTAAAGGTAAGCTGCGCTAATTCAGCGATTTAGGTGTCGATATTCCAGCGCAGGCTGTCATCTTGTTGACGAATAGATAATTGATACCATTGAAATTACCCAATAATCAGTTAGCGAGCGATACGCTAATAGGCACATCTTCTGGCGCCAAACAAGTCGTTTCATCACACGCTTGCAATTGCAAAGTCATCGCATGCAATGGCTCCGAATGCTCTGGCAACGGTGCTTTGATAACAACATTTTCTTCATACAGAGCTAGCTCCTCACCCGAACTAAATCCCAGTGTTTTACTGATCACTTGTGGGTAAGTCGCTTGCGCAATTTCATCACCATCAGACCCTAGCAATTGCGTGGCAATTAAATAGTCTTGATTTGGCTTATTGGCATTCACGTGCCAACCCGGTGCCATGTTCACACCTATGTGAACTTCATCGTTCACGATGCGTGTTTCTATTTTTACGTTGCCACGCGCGATGTATTGCCTGTGCCCTGCTTCGCCTTGCAGTAACTCATTAGCAGCCATCAGCATGTATGAGAATGCGGAAGGATACGCCTCTAAGTAACCGGAGAATGCAACCAACAAGGCATCAGCCCGTTGTTTAAACACCTCATTCCCGGTACGCCGCCACAACCGCGTTAACACACGAAGGGCAACTGCGTTGCCCGTGGGAATTGAACTGTCGTATAAATCTTTAGGCCGCAACGCACCGACTTTTTCTGTCCCTAAAAAATACCCACCTTCAAAATCATCCCAAAATTTTTCCTGCATGGTGTTCGCCAATGCTTCGCTTCGGGTTAACCAGCCTTTTTTACCGGTTATGTCATACAAGGTGAGATAACTTTCCGCCAGATACGCGTAGTCTTCTTGTGCTGAATCAACCGACGCACTGCCAGCGTAATAGGCGCGAAGCAGATGACCGTTCTGTGCACGGTTGTTATCCCAGATAAAATTCGCTGCACGTATCGCCGCTTCAATGTATTCAGGCTTGTTTAACACATCACCCGCTTCAGCAAACGATGTGATCATCATGCCATTCCACGCAGAAATGATTTTGTCGTCCAGTATCGGCTTTTCCCTTGCTTGCCTGGCCGTTAGCAACCGGCCACTGATTGAATCCATCTTTTCAATAAGTTCGGCCGCAGTGTGATCTCGCACGCTGGCAAGCTCGGCAAACGAATCACTAAAATGCAGAATGTTACTGTGCTCAAAGTTGCCGCGCTCTGTGACATTCCATAGCTCAATTGCAAGTTCAGCATCGTCCTTACCAAGGGTTTGAATTAACTGTTCAGGTGTCCACACAAAGAACGTACCTTCAGCACCTTCCGAATCCGCATCGGTTGCAGAGTAAAAACCACCTTCGGGCGATGTCATTTCACGCATAACATAGTCAAGCACACGCTCTGTTGTACGTTTATGTTCTGGGTCGCCGTTGATTAAATAGGCATGCAAATAATTTCTGCTCAACAAAGCCTGGTTATAAAGCATTTTTTCAAAATGTGGAACCAGCCAATCGTTGTCCACAGAATAGCGATGAAAACCACCTGCCACTTGATCGTTAATACCACCTGCAGCCATACGCACCAAGGAAACATGCGCAGCATTTAATACTTCTTCGTTGCTATCTCGACGCGCAGAGTCGAGCAATAGAAATAGCTTTGATTCTTGCGGAAATTTAGGTGCCGCACCAAAGCCGCCTTGCAACTCGTCGAAACTTGAAACGATTTGTTCAACGGCGCGATCAACCACGATGGTACCGATCTCGCTGGCTTTACCTGCTAGACGGCCATTCGCTACAACCGCTTCTGAAATTTCAGTGGCTTGCGCCTCTATCGATTCGCGACCGTTACTCCAAACATCGGTAATTTGATTAAGCAGATCCGTGAATACTTCTGGCGGGTAGTAAGTTCCGCCGTAGAACGGTTGAGTTTCGACATTTAAAAATGAAGACATGGGCCAGCCACCACGCCCTGTTTGTAAGGTCACTGCAGACATATAACTTGCGTCTACGTCAGGCCGTTGTTCCCGATCCACTTTGACGGCAATGTAGTTATCGTTTAATAGCTTGGCGATTTCAACGTTTTCGAAACTCTCGCGCTCCATAACGTGACACCAGTGGCATGTGGCATACCCAATAGATAGGAAAATGGGTTTATCTTGTTCTTTTGCTAACGCAAATGCTTCTTCGCCCCACGGATACCAATTAACGGGATTATGTGCATGTTGTAGCAAATAAGGCGAGTCTTCAAGAATGAGACGGTTTATAAATGCAGGGTCGCCGTTCTCCAACCAGTGTTCTGTGCGCGGTGAGTAGTTATCACCCCGCAGCTTATAGGCCTCGACCAATGAATCCACCAGCTCCTCGGTGCTCCCAGGTGCCACTATTTGCGCGTCATGTATGACCCGATGCGCGTCTGATTCTGCGGCCATAGCTGCACCTGCTAATACTACGGTGGCGATAACGCTTGTGGTAATGAATTTCACAGCTGCATCCGTCTTAATCATGATAAGAATTTCTAATGTAAAGTATCTGAATAACAAACGAATAAGAGGTTCAAATTATTGCACTGGCAGCTAAAGCCACGGGCAATAAAAAACCCGGCATCTTTCGATGCCGGGTTAGTTCGATTACAGCGTGCTCGCCTTAAATGGCGAAGCCGCTTTTAGCTGTATAGAGCTGGTGCGCCCAACTGAGCGTGGATAGCGTTTGACGCCTCCTTTGACATACCAAAACCCTCACGCAACTGATCAAGATACTGAGCTTCAGCTTGTGAATCCAAATCGATGGCCATCAATGACATCAAATACACTTGCTGCTCTGCACCTTGCGGTACGCTTGCGATAAAACCTGGAACATCTAATGGCGCTTGCATTTCGTTGAGTACGAAAGCACGCTCAGATTCAGACACTTCATCACCCAAATTAGAAACAATTTTTTGTTGCTCTGCCTCATCGATCTGACCATCAGATTTAGCTGCATTTACCATCGCTTGAATCAAAATTTTAGCGGTTTCTTCTTGTTGCTGTGTTGGCGCTTGTGCTTCTGGCTGACCTGTCAGTGCACCATTTAGCAAACCGCCTAAGCCACCGGCCGCGCCACCTGCTGCACCTGCGCCGCCCAGACTTTCTAGCAAGCCGCCTAGACCACCGCCGGCGCCTGCGCCGCCCGTTGCGCCACCAAGCAAACTACCTAAGCCGCCAGCACCACCGGCACCGCCTAGCAAACCACCAAGACCACCGCCTTGTTGACCCTGCTGGCCTTGTGCACCACCAAGTAAACTACCTAATCCGCCAGCGCCACCAGCACCGCCTAGCAATCCACCAAGACCGCCGCCGCCGCTTCTGCCGCCACCCATGACTTTGCCAACACCCTTTGCTACTACTATTCCGAGGGCAACTTTGCCCAATGTTCCGACGAGACTCATCGTTTAATTCCTCTAGGATTCAAAAATACTTTACATAACGACCGACGACAGTTTAAACCTTTATCCGATCATGCCAGCAGTAAATATGAGTCATTCCCAAGGGTTAAAACCGTTGATGTGTTAAAAACCATGAAATCAACCGGTAAATCAATCAATTCAGGCCATTGGTAAGCCCATTCGAGCTTAAAACATGGCCGTAAGCTCGCGGACGCAATATATTGATCTAGCTGCGACTCAGGCAATAATCAGAGTTCGAATACGCTTTATCGCCCGCCCCAACTCGATTATATTGGCCCATCTAAAACACCTTTTAAAAAGAGATACCGATGTCAAACACAGTCGTTAATTCCTGGAACGAATTCGATCCGCTAAAACACGTCATTGTTGGCCGTGCTGACCACACTTGTATTCCGCCAAATGAACCGGCTACAGAAGCAAAAATTCCAGAAGACAGCGACATGCGCGGCATGTGGGGTCCGCGCCCACTTGAAACGGTTGAAAAAGCCAATGCACAGTTAGACAACTTGGCCAATGTGCTGACTGAGCGCGGCGTGAAAGTCGATCGCCCTACGCCGATTCAATGGAACCAGGCCGTTGCCACGCCCGACTTCACTACTGCCAGCCAGTTTGGTTGTATGCCACCGCGTGATGTGCTGTTGACAGTAGGCAGTGAAATTTTATCGGCACCGATGTCGTTTCGCTGTCGGTATTTCGAATATCTTGCGTATCACGATTTAATGCAGCGCTACTTCGATGAAGACCCAAACTTTCGTTGGGAACAAGCACCACGACCGCGCTTAGGTCAAGACTCGTATCAACAGGGTTACTTCGATGAGATCACTTTGGATGAACGTTTACAACGCACCGCTGATTTAGATTTTGTGACCACTGAACACGAGCCACTTTTTGATGCGGCAGATGTTATGCGCTTGGGCAAAGATTTGTTTTGCCAGCATGGCTTAACCACCAATCGTCGTGGTATGGAATGGCTACAACGTCACTTCCCAGATCATCGCGTACACGCTGTTAACTTTCCAGGCGACCCGTATCCCATTCATATTGACGCGACATTTGTTCCTTTGCGCCCCGGATTGATTATCAACAATCCGAACCGGCGCTTGCCTGATGCCCAACGTAAAATTTTCGAATCAAACGATTGGGAAATTGTTGATGCGGCGCCACCCTCACATAACACACCGCCACCGCTTTGTTATTCAAGCATTTGGTTATCAATGAACTGCCTTGTGCTGGACCATAAAACCGTCATCGTCGAAGCCAGCGAAACCTCGCAACAAGATCAAATGGACAAGCTGGGTATGAACGTTATTCCAGTGCCTTTTCGCGATGCTTATCCGTTTGGTGGTGGCTTGCACTGCGCTACAGGAGACGTGCATCGAGAAGGGAGTTGTGAAGACTATTTTCCAAATCAAGTACCCGGTACTTTATTAAGAGGCGCTTAAGTTCACATCACTATGAGTCAAATTCAGGATGCAAAAAATGTCGTGCTTCGCTTTCAAGAGGCTCTGGATTCTTGTTCTATCGATGAACTGACCAATGTTCTGGAACAACACACCGCTGAGCAATACCTGTGGCGCGGCATGCATCCCTTCTATGAACAACACAGTGCTAAAGCCACCACTGATGTTTTCTGGCTACCACTAAGAGAGGCCTTCGCACCGTTACAACGCCGGACCGATGTTTTTTTAGCGGGCAACAATGCATTGCACGACAAAGACCCCGGTGAAAATAACGAAGACCAGATTTGGGTTTGCAGTATGGGGCACTTCTTTGGCTTATTCGATAAGCCGTGGTTGGGCGTTCCACCGACCGGTAAGATGGTGTTCTTACGTTACGCTGAATTTAATTGTGTGCAGGACGGAAAAATAGTTGAAAGCGCATTCTTTTGCGATGTTATTAGCATCATGCAACAAGCTGGGCAATACCCACTACCGCCACAAACCGGGGCGTTCTTTATGCATCCAGGGCCACGCACGCATGATGGTTTACTTTTCACTGAAAAAGACCCCGCTGAAGGTATAAAAACATTGGCGGTACTCGAAGAGATGGTTGCCGATCTTCACATGCTTAACGAAACTGGCAACGACAATTGCCCGCCCGAACTACTCGCTCGCACGTGGAACGACGACATGATTTGGTATGGGCCAGCAGGCATTGGTGCAACCTACACCATTCCCCGTTATCAAAAACAACATCAATACCCGTTTCGTGAGAACTTGAAGGACAAGGTCTTCAATGGCCACATCGCCCGGTTTGCTGAAGGCAACTATGCCTGCTTTTTTGGTTGGGCGAACTTAAGTAATACCGCAACTGGTGGATTTCTGGGTATGACTGGTAACGACACTAAAGCTGAAATGCGCGTCGTTGATGTGTATCGACGCGAAGGTGATAAGCTGGCCGAGAACTGGGTGTTTATTGATTTACTGCATTACCTATCGATGCAGGGCTTGGATGTACTGGAGCGGATGCGTAAGTCCTTGTTGCCGTAAAGCTTGCCCATGGCAATATTGCACCCATGTTGATTATCAAAGCACACTATATGGGTACGGTAATAAATATGCTGAACTTCACATATTCAGCGCGTTTAAGCTGATTTACACCCTATTCTCAATCAATCCGCTCAAACATACAAAAAGGTAAGTTAGCCGCAACACGGCGGCAAAGGTGGTACCCGATACTGTTTACATGGAAGAGCACTACAGCGCTTCCAAACGAACAACTTAACTTACTTAAATAAAAGGGTACTAAATTATGAAAACTTCAATCAAAACTTTTGCTGCTGCTATCGCTCTATCTGCTCTTGTTGCAGGTCCTGCTTCTGCCATGATTTCTCAAGGCGACCTAAACCGCGACATCTTGTCTGTACTAGGCGCAGATTCAAACGTGACAGTTAACGTTGATCAAGGCACGGTTACTCTACAAGGTTACTTTGGTGATGCAAGTGATCAGCAACGCGCACTGCAAGCAGCCAAGAACGGTGTAGGTGTTGAACGCGTAATCAACCACGCTTTTCAAACTAACTAAGTTTTAGTTAACCGGCCTGACATTAGGCTCAAACGAAAAAGGACCGGCATCAGTGCTGGTCCTTTTTTAATGATCCGCTTTTTCAACGGTAGCCTTGACACACATTAACAGGGATATTGAATAGGTTCCCACCGGCATCTTACTCGCCGCGTGGGAATCTTTGGTTTTCTTCCAACACATTCAAATCCATGTGATTTCGCATATAGCGCTCTGATGCCTTTTGTAATGGTTGAAACTCCCACGGATAGTAGTCGCCGTTTCTTAAAGCTTCATACACAACCCATCGACGCGCTTGAGATTCACGCACCTGATTGTCGAATGCATCTAAGTCCCACCGGGCATCAGCCTGGTCACGAAATTGTTGCAGCACGGCTTTGTGTTCTTCGCGCTGCGCAAGGTTTTCCGTCTCGTGCGGATCGTCGTCTACATTAAAGAGTTGTTCGGGGTCTAGATTACAGCGGTTGTATTTCCAGGCACCTTGTCGGATAGACACAACCGGTGCATAACTACCTTCGGCTGCGTATTCCATATGTACAGGCGCTTCACGTTGTTCACCGGCAGCCATACCAACCAGGCTCATACCATCAACCCACGGCTGAACCTCTTCGATGGATACGCCAGCGAGTTGTGCAATGGTTGGCGTGACATCAATATTAGAAACGGGCGTCTGAATTAGCCCTGGCGCCATGCCGGGCGCACAAATCATCAATGGCACCCGGGATGAACCTTCCAGAAAATTCATTTTAAACCACAAGCCTTTTTCGCCAATCATATCGCCATGGTCGGATACGAATACAACAACGGTATTGTCGGTTTGGCGCGTGTCTTCCAACACTTGCATGAGCTGGCCAATTTTTTCATCCAAGTAAGAAATGTTGGCAAAGTAGGCTTGGCGTGAACGACGCACATCATCAATGCCGATATCAAATGCTGTGTAGTCATTTGCCAACATGATGCGTTTTGAATGCGCATCATAGTCTTCATAGTTATAGGCCGCTTCCACAGGCTCTAAGTGGTCGCAGTCGTTATATAAATCCCAGAACTTTTTACGCGCAACATATGGGTCGTGTGGATGCGTAAAACTTACCGTTAACGACCAGGGTCGTTCATCGAGCCCGCGAGAGAGTTGATACAGTTTTTGTTCGGCAAAATTAGCAACCTCATCATCATATTCCATTTGATTGGTAATTTCGGCCACGCCAGCACCTTTAACAGAACCCATGTTGTGATACCACCAGTTAATCCGTTCCCCCGGTTTTCTGTAGTCTGGCGTCCAGCCAAAATCAGCAGGGTAAATATCCGTGGTTAATCGTTCTTCAAAACCGTGCAGTTGATCAGGACCTACAAAGTGCATCTTGCCCGATAAGCACGTGTAGTAACCGCACCGTCTTAAGTGGTGAGCATAAGTTGGAATATCGGATGCAAACTCCGCGGCGTTGTCATACACACGCGTGCGCGATGGTAATAACCCAGACATAAAACTGGCCCGTCCTGGCGCGCACAATGGTGAGGCTGTATAGGCATTTTGGAATCGCGTTGATTTGGCCGCCAAGGATTTTAAGTGCGGCGTATGCAACCAATCAACTGGCCCATCAGGAAACAAGGTTCCATTGAGCTGATCGACCATAATAATAAGAATGTTGGGTTTGCTCTGTGTCATGATGCTAATTCCTGGTTCGCAACGCAGACTAGCAAAATTTTAGTAGCCGATGCGTGCTTTTAACTCAGAGAAGTCGCTCATCACCCACTTTTTGTAACCCGGCCTTAGACTAAACCTTTGGTACCACCGATTGATGTTGTCTGGGACGTCAATCGTTAAGTCCATGCTAATTAGCCGATGCAAAAACACGCCGGTAGCAATATCGGCAACGGTTGGGTTGGTCCCGAGTAAGAAAGCTTTGTTTGCCAATTGTTGGCTTAACAACTCCAAGCAGTTTTCGCAATCGACGACGCTTTTGGCGATAGCGTCGTTATCCCGATCGGCCGCAGGGGTTCTATAGTGCCCCCAGAAAACCCCGACAAATGCTTGTTCGAATCGATCAATTGACCAATCCATCCATTGATCGCACTGACTGCGTTCAAAGGCACCACTTGGTAGCCACGATTTAATACCGTAGGTTTGAGCCAAGTAACGAACAATGGTGTTTGACTCTAAAACTACTTTACCCCTATCGCGCAATACTGGCACTTTACCGGCAGGGTTCATCCTTAAAAATTCTACCGTGTCGTTACCACCAAAGCGACCACCCACTTCTGTATGAGAGTAAATAAGATTTAGCTCGTCGACTATCCACAACACTTTTTGCACGTTGTAGGACGTGTGACGACCGAATATTTCTAATGCTGGATTGCCCATACCGCCACTTCAGGTATCTTTAAAAATACCGGTTGGCTTGCCATCAAGCGAAACCATGTTTTTCTTGCGCCAGAATTTTTCGGTGCCTTGCGGGCCAAGATCATCAAAATAAGGAACCAGCTCATCTTCAGCGCGGCTTTTTTTAAATTGCATATAAGGCACACCCGTGCCGCAGGACGTCTGTGCCATGTCGATAGTTAAGTTATAAATTTGGCGAGTTCCACCAATGCTTGGGTAAAGTGCAACCGCCTCTTCCCAAGCATCATCATGTGGATAAATGACTTGCGCGTTGCCATAGGTTCGAAGAATCATGGCATCACCTTCAAACGCGCAAAACATCAAGGTCATTCTGGGCGTTTCAAGCACATGTGCAGCCGTTTCATTACCACTACCGCTTAGGCTCAACCATGAAATATGGTTATCGTCGATTACTCTGAGCGTGTCCATGCCTTTAGGGGATAGGTTCACCCGCCCTTCATAGCCTGCCGTTGCAACGAAGAAAAGCGGTTGTTTTTCGATGAACTTGGTCAGCGTATTATTCAGCTTCGTGAATTTAGCCATCAATTAGCTCCTTTTATATTTAATTCTACACAAACAAATTCAATTGACCATCTACATTGGGTGCCACAAAGCGGGTTGTATCGAGTTCAAAATCACGACCAACCGCGATACCTGCTTTTTTACAGGCTAATTGGAAGCGTTGTTGAATAATTGCTGCTCTAGGCCCAAACCCTGTCATACGATGATTGAAATCCGCGTTGTTGAGTTTATCTTCGCGCATGGAACGGATAGCTTTGATTATTCGATCAGCCCGCATGGGGTAATGCTCACGCAACCATTCAGGAAAAAGCGTTTGCAGTTCGTGCGGTAGTCGCAACACTATGGCATAGGCGGCAACAACACCTGCATTAGCGGCCGCTGCAACGATGGCGTCCAGCTCTTCTTCATTTAATGCCGGGATAATCGGCGAGATGCTAACGCGAGTTGGTATTCCGGCATGACTAAACTTTTCCAATATTTGCAGACGACGGTGTGGAGAGGTAGCGCGCGGTTCTAGTTTTCGCGCAAGCTTTCTATCCAATGTTGTTATAGATACACACACAGATACCAACTGTTGCTCGGCCATTGATTTGATGATGTCGATATCCCGCTCAATCAATGATGACTTGGTAATGAGATAAGCTGGGTGTTTTGCATCATGCAAAACCTGTAACACATCGCGCGTAATGTTCAACTTTCGTTCTAAGGGTTGATAAGCATCGGTATTCACACCCAGTGCAATGGGTTCGCAGGTATAGGATGGTTTTGCTAATTCTGCTTTTAACAAGGATGCGGCATTACGCTTGGCATAGAGCCGTGTTTCAAAATCGAGGCCGGCTGAATGCCCTAACCAAGTATGGGTTGGCCTGGCAAAACAGTACACACAGCCATGTTCACACCCACGATAAGGATTGACCGACCGGTCAAAGTGGATATCGGGTGAGCGGTTACGCGTGATGATGGTTTTGCTTTTATCGTCCTGCCATTGCGTGCGCAGCTGAGTGTTTTGTGCCGAATCTGGTGACATGTAAGTGTGCCAACCATCGTCCACAGAGTGGATGGTATGGGTTTCGTACCGCCCACTGGCATTGCTTATGGCACCTCGGCCCTTTCTGGCTATTGGTTTTGTGTACATGGGTGGCTCTGTCCATATAACTGGATATATATACAGTATATGGAAATTTCCACCATTAGCAAGCGCAATTTGGTCATGACTATTACCCATACGGGCGGCACAGCAGGCAAACCCGCACAAGCCGTACGTAGGCATTCAGTTTGTATCTATTGCGCAGTTTCCTGCAATTGGTAGAGCGCGGCTGGAAATTACGTGTAAGATTAAATTATGCGTGCAACCCGACTTCATTGATCTCAATCGTGTCGCCGTGTGCTGTTGTGATAGTGCCAAATAAAATCTTATGCTTTGTTCGCATAACTGTGGCGAAATGCGCAACAAGCGTAGCACTGCGCTTGTTGCCGGTAACGTAAAACGCGTACACCGATTCATCTTCGTTGTCTTCAGTGAGTTCGGTATTTAACTCCACACTCAATACCTCACCAAAGAAATCACTGCAAGTTTGGTTATCCTGTATGGCATCGATAATTTCTTGATCAATTCTTGTAAGAAAACGTTGGCCTAAGGTGACAAATATCGATCTCAAAATAATAAAGCCGGTCGGTACCCAAACGATGATGGCGATATTGCTCAATAAAAATTCAGTAATTGGTGTATCGCGCCGTGTAGGAAAACTTTGGAATAGCACATAACATCCGAACCCGAATAACATGGCACAAACAAACATCGCACCGATAAAAAACGAATCCGGTATTACGGATAGGTCCATTGGCTTAACACCAGCAGGCTTGTACAGAAAATGCCCCAACACCCATCCGACCATGTTTATCACAATATAAAACACAGCGACCGATGCCTCTAAGGCTGTGGCCTCGCTTATAATCAAGAATACGATTGACACAAATACCCACAGAAATTCAAGCACAGTGAACGTTAGTCCAATTGGCTGCGCTTTGTGTTTTGCAATAAACGCGAAGTAATTCTCCGGGATCTGCAACAACGCGATCAGCGTTGTAAGAAGGAGATAGGCTACTACGTTATCCATGGATTAAATAAAGCATAAAAATTGTTCTACATAAGATAAGTTGGCATCAGCCTCGCACTACAGAATCAGCACATTGCAATTTTGCCAACAATACATAGTTGTGGCTTTTCACATGATCACAAACAAGGCCCGAAGAAAAACCCAGTTTCGATAGTTCTTCTACAAGCCTGTCAGCCCCTACGTTTAGCCAGGGGAATTCAGTGGATTCATATTGCTTATAGGCCAATTGGCACGTCCATTCAGAATATCCATCGCCCCACAACACATTGGCATCTTCAATAATAATCTGCCCGTTTTCTTTAAGCATACTGCGCACTTGCCTGAGGAATCCTGGTAGTGCATTCATTTGTCCACAAATTCCTAGCGTAGAACCAAGCAGCAGTATCGTGTCGAATGTTTGATCGCCGATAGTACTAATATCACCTAGCACACACTGTTGCACGCCAACTTTGGTCATGTAGTCAATAGATGCTTGCGAAATATCGAGTGCGGTGACGTTAAAACCCGCATTTTGTAGCTGCAATGACATGTCACCCATGCAAGCACCAATGTCTAAGACATCGCCCTTACATACCTCTTGAATTGAATCGTATACACCAGCTCTGTCCCTATATGGATTCATGCCGCAACTGATCGGCTGACGAGTCGTTGAAAATCCAATACGCACATCAACCAGCTGCTCCTTGCCAGTATCAAGATAGGCTTGCATCGGGTATTGCATGATATCCATCGGCGGATGCACAACAGTCGGTTTATAGCGACGAAATAGATTGCGAAATATATTCATGCTTAATCAGAGACCTTGCCACGCGATTAGCTAAGTACTCGCCCATTCGGCCTTATCTTTATCAACAAGCACAGCGCGTATACCTTCAACAAAATCTGGATGCCGCACGGCTTCATCGGCTGCGACTAACTCAAGTTGTAAGCACCTTGCCAAATCGTGCTTGGCTGCTTCTTGTAACAGAGCGCGAGATAAATTCATTGCATAGGGCGACATCGCGTTTAAGCGCTTCAATAACGCTTCGGCATCTTCGCTATTAGCACTTGCAGCTTCTAAAGTTTGTTTGAGACTTGTTAGATCAACAACACTAAACCAGGTTTGACGTTGCTTTAAGGTCTCAATAAAATCTTCATTCTTATCGTTACTGGCAACGCTTGGCAAAACAGATTCCAGCGCGTGTTTACCTTCATTTTCAAAGGCTGTATACAGGGTTGCCCACTGCTCTTGTTTTACAAAATGGCTTGCTAATCCACTTGTGACCGCGTCGAGCCCTTTCACTGCCGTCCCCGTCAGCGATAACCACAAGCCCGCATCGAAGGGTAAGCGCGATAGAAAATACGTACCGCCAACATCGGGGAAGAAGCCAATGGCTGTCTCTGGCATGGCCAGACGTGCAGTTTCATCAACTATCAGCACATCACCATGTACACTTAATCCCAAGCCGCCACCCATGGCTATTCCACTAACCATTGAAATATAGGGCTTTGCACATTCGGCTATATGCAAGTTCAGCGCATATTCTTCAGCGAAGAACTGTTGCAACTCATCCCATTTATTATCTAAAGCCTGCAAACGCGTGGCTTTCATATCGCCACCAGCACAAAAGGCTCGTTCATTGGATGAACGCAATACGATTAGTTCCACCGCGTCATCGGCTTCATGCTGGCGAATACCAGCATGAATGTCATGAATCATGTCATGCGTGAGTGAATTTAACGCCTGCGGACGGTCTAGCGTGATGTAGCCTGCCAGACCTGTTCGGCCTATGATGATGTTGCTCATGATGTGTTAACGCACAAGAATACGAAAAAGAGCATTTTAGCCGACTGGCAATGGCCCTATCAGAGTTTTTGCATAAACACATTAACAATGCTTACATCGCTAATTGTTTGCAGGCTTCGCGTATAACGCGCCATTTCTACGAATTGGGCCGAAAAGCCGTTACTGTAAAGTGACTGGATATTAGCAGGCAAGGTAAATTCACCATCATCGGCAAGTTCACATGTAAAGGATTGATACTCGCCGGTTAATTCATTAATGTGGGCCGCGTACAAATATAACCAACTATGCTGTGCTGTTGTTTGTTCCAAGCCGGTCCAGCTCAATTGCGCATTGTCAGCAACCGATCGAACGGCACTACGCAGTTCCGCTGAGATTGGAGCTGACTTTTCCCACTGCCATGTAAGCCCGGGAAATTCATCACCAAGCACGCTCACATTCAAAGCACTGGGCACCGTCATATTCATATCTGCTGCCAACGGTGGCTCGTAGCTGAGCTCATCAGGACCTTGTTCAAGCGATACATAACTTCCGTCGTTGCTGTTTAATTCAACGGATTGACCAGCTATAATATTCGCTACTTGCAAGACAGAAGCATCAGCTGTATTGAGCATGTGATCAATCGGAAAATTTAAATTTTCCGCATTTATTTGTGAGGCTTCAGAACCAATCTCACATAAGTCGAGCGCACTCCTTTCACGCAAAAACGGTGGTGTATCGAGCGGCGTGGTTAATCTATAGAATTGCGCCTGCGCATACGACTCAATAGCCGTTGCCGTCTGCTCTTCTACTACAAAAAGCTTGGCCGCAAAGTCAACCGTTGGCAGGGCCTGAACCGGCCCGGTAATAGGCGCTGGCGGCTCAAATGGTGGAATGCTATCAACATCTATCCCACTATCATTGTCCATGTTTGCGTCTGTCACAACAATAGGGTCAGTACCACTGCTACACGCAGTCACTAACAACACGCTCAGTGCTACAGCCAGCTTAACCCCAATAGGTCTCTTTGTTGAATTCATCCGCGTGTTCTCATATTTAAATACGGCTAACCAGGCTTAGTGCTTACCCACCAAGTTGACGAACCAACCACCGACATCGATATGGTCATTGTGCAAGCTGTCGTCAAAGCGGGTGTTCTGAACTAACCGTTACGATTTGGTTGAATATCGCAGCTCTTATGCGAGGTTCATCACAAACAAGCAAAGCAAAGAGCAAGCCATGCAAAAAAAGCTAAAGTTCAAAGAGTTTGGTACGACGAGAAGCAAGTTCTGAGGCTTGAGCTTGCAATTGGTGCGTACCCTGCTTCTAATGGGGTTACCAACGCTTGCGCACATCGCTCGTCATTTATTTGACTGGCCATTCTTAAGCCCAAAACCCGGATGGAATTTTGTGTCGGATAATGTAATAGAACAATCAAAAGCACAGCAGCGCGAGCAGGCAGACAAATTTGCCTTCCCTATGTTCTTGCTCAGCGTGCTTTTTCTCTTATTGCTGGCCGGCATCGTGATCACGTGGGTGGACATTCCGCGCGTGGCGGAGCTTGCCAAGATCGACGTCGAAGCCAATGCCACAGATGCTGCTGTTTTAACCGACGCTTTGCAAATGGCAGATTCAGCTGCTCGGATTGGCGGATACTTGCTTATTGCCTTACTCGCCATCTGGCCCTTGTTCTGGCTAGAATTTATTTACAACTACAGAACCACTCGCAACGGCCAAGGCGCGCGTCGCACGCAAATTCAAGCCTTACTCGCGTGCCTGATTCCCCCGCTAAGAATTGGAACCGTTTCACCAGCATGGGATGGTCGATTGTGGTTGCCATCATTAACTTGGCAACACCCTGGCCGGGAATTGTCGTCATTGCTGACCCGTATTTTCAGCAAACCCATGTTAATAATCGCCCTATTGATTTTGCCAATATTACTCATTGAGTTTGTATTCAAAGGAGCGGTGCAGGAGCATTTTTGGCTTCGCTTCCTGTTGCATCTTGCTACCGGGTTTATCTGGTTTGCATTCACTCTCGAATTCATCATTATGGTGAGTGCTACGGATAAAAAAATTGCGTATGTAAAAAAGAACTGGATTGACCTAGCTATTATTTTAATTCCGTTGATATCGTTTTTACGTACCTTGCGGGTTTTACGTTTGGCTAAACTGGCAGAGGTGCAAAAAATTGCAAAGTTAGCGCGTGTTTACCGTGTACGAAGTCTTGGCATGAAGGCTATGCGAGCCTTAATGATGTTCCAGGTGGTGAATCGCATTCTTCGCATATCGCCTGAAAAACGCATTGCGAAGCTCGAAACACAGAAAGAAGAGGCACAACTGGTCGTTAGTGAAATAGAAGAGCAGATTCAATCCTTAAAGCAAAGCATTGATGCAGATGCTAATGATGATAAGTAGAAAAGGCGAATAATTTGTCGTACACTCAAAAAACAGTGTAAGACACCTTGTGTGTAGTTGCATTATTACGGAGACTCAGATGACGACAAAAGCCAGCACGCCCAAAGCGTACATCGACCAGCTTCCCGCCGATCGAAAAAAAGCCATATCAAAGTTGCGCACCATCCTACGTAAACATTTGCCCAAAGGCTTTAAGGAGGAGATGAACTACAACATGATCGGCTATGTGGTGCCACACTCGATGTATCCCGATGGCTACCACTGCAACCCATCACAGCCACTACCGTTTATAAATCTTGCATCTCAAAAGAGTCATGTTGCGCTTTACCACATGGGCATTTACAGCGATAAAAAGCTAATGACTTGGTTCACTAAGCGCTACGGCGAAGAAGTGCCAACCAAACTTGATATGGGGAAGTCATGTATTCGATTTAAGAAGATGGAAACTATTCCGTACGAATTAATTGGCGAGCTTGCCACTAAGTTAACGCCACAAGAATGGATTAAGATATACGAAAAACATAAGCCTTCTTAACATACTACCGACCACCATATCGCTCCAGAAACTCTCGCCCCGCATGAGTAATCGAAATTAAACGATCTTGTTCACTATTGAATGAAAGCATTTGATCAAGATCGAGCAGCTGCTCATCACCAGCGATTGATTTTATGAATTGGTATTCGTGCAACACTTCGAAGTGCATGAAGAAATTTTCATCGCAAACACGCCCTCGCTCTTTCCATGCTTCCACTAGCAAAGCAGTTGATACGTTTTGCTCGCCCAACTGAGTTGCTAAAGATAAGATTGACAACAAATATTGATTTCGAACCCGTAATCCAGTCGCCATTAGTGATCACCCTGTTTAAATCGCCGCACCCAGCAAAAAAGCAACAGAGTTAATATCGAACAATACACAGCCCCAATACCACTCCTGTCTGGCTCAAATGCCACTGACTCTGCGCTAGACCAATCCAACATGCGTTGCATGGATTGCGACACAAGCTTCGCGCTTTGTTCACCTCCAGATAAACACAATCCAGGTGCCAGACAAAGATCCAATGCATGATCGCCTTCAGCTATTAAATGCAACTGGCTTCCGTTCGCACCGCACATGCTCACTGACTTCAAGGTCGAAAGGTTAGGAACAAGCGATGCTGCTCCGACGTTGAAGTCTGCACTGCCGTCGATTGCGTTACACAAGCGCACCGATTGCCTGAAGGGCAACAGCGAATCCATCTCACCATGCATAATAAACATAGGTGGATAGCTATTTGGTTCTTTTGATATTGCTAGCGGGAAGCTGTTTTCTTGTACCAATGCCGACGAGAGTGCTAATTCCTCGATAGAACTACCGGTTACCGCCTCAAGAATTTTTAAGCCAGCTGGGTTCGAATAGTCCTCGCTCTTGATTTGCCGGGCAAAATCTTCAAAGTCGCTAGGCGTATAAAACAATATGGCGCGACGAACATCTTGCGGCCGATTGACACTTAAAGATAATGCTAAGTGGCCACCTGCAGACTGGCCGAACAGTGTTGTTGTCCCAACCAGGCCAAGCTCGGCAGATTGCAACTGAATCCAATCGAGCGCATCGTTAACATCGATTAAAATATCCGCAAGGCTTGCGTTGTTACACGCAATGTTGCCATCCGACTCACCAATCAGGCGATAAAACGGTGCGAAGACAACAAAACCTTCATTGGTAAAATGTGTGGCCGTCGCCTCTATTCCAATATAACCGCTGGCGCGATGTTGCCAGCTACCTCCATGTAGCGCCATAAGAGGTTTTTGCATACTCGGATTCGCACTGGAAGAGTACACGCGCATCTCCAATTCACACATTCCGCGACTTGTTTGCACGCGCTTATAAGCAAACCGGCGCATAAACGGTTGCGTTTTTCCCGCGACACTCAGCGCACTGATGTCGAAGCGTGAACCTGGGCTATGCGTCCATTGGCCTAATTCTTCAGGCATTGATGCCGCATTGCCTAAGCGATTTGGGTCAAGTGCGACATCGCAATACTCACCCACTGTAGAAGCCCGGTAGTTGCTCGGCAACTGAGAATCAGTGTTAATCGGGCTTAGAAAAGAAGCAGCCGACTCGCATAAGATAGCGTCAGCTAAAATGGCATTGACCGACGTAGGGGCACCAAACAACAATGACGACAGTAGTTGTTGGCGATTGCGTCGTATCATGTCAAGCGTGATTGGAAAGCGAGCATCTGGTTGAAGTAGCTGATAGAGCGCCAAGATTTGCTCATCGCTCGATTCAGGC
Organism: uncultured Granulosicoccaceae bacterium; assembly: GCA_938035945.1. Taxonomy (GTDB): domain Bacteria; phylum Pseudomonadota; class Gammaproteobacteria; order Granulosicoccales; family Granulosicoccaceae; genus Granulosicoccus. The sequence goes on along the minus strand of CALHOU010000021.1, from coordinate 41,786 downwards.
AATTCGATATCTATTCGCCCATTATCAAGCGACTGCTCAATTTTTTCGTTTGATTCACGCTCAAAAGTTGCAAGCTCAGAAGTTAAGCGAGAGTTATTAAAAATATCACTAACACGATCTTCAATATAAGATTCAAGAACACCAGCCAGAACGGTATCATCAACATTGACCTTGGAAGAAAATTCCAAAAGCTCTCCGTCGAGTGTTAATTCTGGATATAAGCTGAGTGTAGTTTCGTTTGTCCACTCAGGATTTAAGTCCAAGCTTGCCGACAAAGAAAACTTTGCCGGACCGTCAGCATCGAATGAAAAGCTATCGCGTACCAGGTTTTGGCAGCTGCCCAAACGTACGCCCAGAATTTGTCGCGCAACACCCTCACTATGAACATTCGCACTGACGTTTAAGTCCAGCACTATTGGGTCGTAGAGCGAATCAAGCGTCAGCGATAGCGAGGTGTTTGATTCGATGACAATGTCAGTGCTTATCTGCAGGATGACGGTTCTATTGCAACCACCTTCGACCGTGATGTCAGAATCACTGTCACTGTATAAAAGTTCGCCATCGACAAAGCCTAAGTTTGACTCGTTTATGGCGACCGAAATTTTATCCAGCAATTCTTTGGCAACAGCATCACCATCACTGTTCGCGCTCTCAAGAGCTAGTTGTAATTCCTTTAAGTCGACGCTGACGGTTTCGGCGTGCACAGCCGTTGTTTGGCCAACGATTGCCAACCAAGTACAAACAAGCCAACGACAAATTGAAGATTGAATTTTAATACCGGGCACCAAAATTATGTGAACAGGCTTAAGTATCCCAGACTTCAATCAACCCAACTGCAAAAACCAATGAATTTTCAGTGACACGGGCCTATCGCCTCAACTGTGCGAATTACAACACAAAAAAAGGCCACTCCATAGAGCGGCCTTGTTTGCACCCTCGAATACACAAGACTGATTTTCAGCCTATAAGCATTGCTCTGGTGAAGGCGGGATTAGATCATCATTTTCATCCACTTGCGAGATAAAACAATCACCCGATTTGGCCCGGTTACCGGGATCAAAAAACTGCTCGCCCCTATCCCTAAAGGCGATGAATGGTGATCGCGTACACAAGAAAGCACGCCAAAAGACCAAGAAAAACCAGCAGCCGTACCGGAAATTCGTAACGCATGATATAGAGCGACGTCATCATCATAAACACACCCGACACCGCGGCCGCTTGCCCCCAGAAGTTTTCGAGATTTTGCAGCCCATGCCAGAACGTGTTCCAGATACCCGCAAGCATTACGATCAATCCGACAGTAATAGCCAGAGCTTTTGGAAGCGGTTTCAAACTCGGCACTAACACGTATGGCGCGCTGAAAACAAGTCCAATCAGCATACACACCGTCATGATTGTGCCCATAGGCAATTGAGGAAGATTAGCAAGCATGTGGATGTTTTACCCCAATTGGGCTGATGTGTTCCTTCATTATATTGCCTAATCAACTTATGTGATAGTTGAAATCACAAGGTATCATTTGACCAAATCAAATCGCTGCCGCATTGTTAATTACAGCCTTACAAAGGCTGTTGTTTGATACGGCGTACCGGAATTGATCTTCCAGTACACAAAGAACACTTCTTACCATGAGGTGAAATATGATTGCCCTATACGAGGACCTTGAACAAGAGAAGGTCACACCAAAGAAAGCTCATCAATTCGTTTCCACGCCACCTACTGCGGTCCATTCGCCAGTGGACTACCCAGTTGTAGAAGCCGAACAACAAAGTGCCGGCTTCAAACACACAGGGTTCAGGTACAAGATGGCCCAACTTGCGCGTGCCTTCGCCAACTTTCGACAGGTGCGTAAACAAAAAAAGGCCGACAACTTGGCATTGCGCCAACTCATGCAGCTTGACGATGCACTGCTAAAAGACATGGGGCTCACACGTTCTGAGCTCAGTGCCATAAGGAGTGGAACGCTATCGTTCGACGCATTGGTAAAACGCAATATTGTTGCTAACCGAGACGATAGCCTTAGCACAACATCCCTGCGCAAGTAGGGTTGCGATACAAAGGCGTGGCTTGCTTAGTCAAGCCGCGCTTTTTTCCCCAAGGCTTGCACGGATATGATCTGCCGCCGCCAAGGCAGGCTCACTTGGCTTTTTTTGCAATAGCATGCCCACGCCATAAGACGACAGCGCTGGTAAACCATCTTGCTCAGTCAGCTCCACGATATCGTTCACACAACACGAAGCAGGTATAGGAGCACCCGCTAAATCTGCCAAAATAGCTGCACGTTGCCCCGATATGTGCGAGCTCATAAAAGCAACTCGATGATCAATCTGTGCAACTTTTAAGCTTTCCAAACCACACTCTCGCCATGAACACCCCTCCTCCCAAACTGATATCGGTAATGGACGTTGTTCATGAGCCACACCATTTCGCAGTCCGGCCCAGGCCAGGCGTTCCAAAAATACTGGTTCCAGATCGTGCATTATTTTCTGATTTGGGTTGTAGGTAACCAACGCCAGATCAAGTACGCCGCTTTTAACCTGCGAGCGCAAGGCATCATTGGAATTAACAACGACATCGACAGTGACACAGCAATGCGAGCGCGCAAATCGTTGTAACAACCCCGGCAACATTCGTTCAGAGATATCATCCGTCGCCCCTAAACAAACACGACCGGCAACATCCGGCGTGACAAATCGACTAACTATTTGATTGTTCAAGGCCAACAAGCGACGACCGTGCTCGAGCAGGACTTCACCCTCCACTGTTGGTGTGACCGATCTTGAATCACGATTAAAAACTGGGCGACCGAGCATATCCTCGATGCGTTTAACCTGCATTGACACCGCAGACGGGGTTCGAAATAGTTTTTCTGCGGCGCTGGAGAAATTCCCTGTTTCTGCAATTGCCACGACGGTTTTAAGTAAATCGAGCTCTAATAGCGGTAACTGGTTGTTTTGATTCAGATTTGTCACATTCCGCCTCTATTTATCAAATTTATTGATAAATACTATCATATCTTTTCGTTTGATTGAATCTCTGCGGGGCCGCAAAGTATGGGTACGGGCTAACAAAGCCCATCACACGGCCCAACAGACGATGAGGTTAAATACAATGAATACACTCTGCACTCAACAACCAAGCGCTCTCTACCCAAACACAAGCGATAGCGAGCGATGTGTTCAATCTGATGCGAAGGGATTTCTAACACGTATCACCAGCTCTGCTGTAGTAAAAGCTTTGGTTAATACAAAACAACACCTGATGATTAGATACAAACAACACGTGAGTCGAAGGGCGATTCAGCAGATCGATAAACTGGATGATCACATGCTCAAAGACATGGGCATTACAAGGTATGACGTGAAGTGGGCAAGTCGCCTGCCCTTATCTGAAGATGCGGCGGCAAAGCTTGAGATAATTGCCAGGCGCCGTTAAACAAAAAAGGGGCCGCCATTGTGCGACCCCTTTTTCGCTAGCATGAATCGTTGTTTACATAGCCATTGCTTTATCAATAACAACATGCGTCCAAGCACCTTCAGGCACTTTACTGATCACCGGATCGGAACCGCCGGACAACAGGGTTTGCACAGTGCGATCAAAATCAGCAGGATCAAGTTTTCCATCACTGCCTTCGGTCAGCCTATTGATTTCGCTCATCATTCGGCGTTGATGCTTTTCGGTTTGCGCACCACTAGCGTCATTCTCTAGAACAATGTCTGCAGCTTCGTTAACGTTATCACGTGCGTATGCCCAACCTTTCATTGAAGCGGCTACAAAGCGTGCCATCTTATCAACGAACGCCTCATCACTTAAGTTCTTTTCAAGCACATATAAACCATCTTCCATCGTTGATACACCTTGATCTTCGTATTTAAAAACAATCAGATCTTCAGGTGCTAGACCTGCGTCGACCACTTGCCAGTATTCGTTGTACGTCATGGTAGAAATGCAATCGGCTTGCTTTTGCAGTAGCGGATCGACGTTGAAACCTTGTTTCAATACGGTGACGCCGTCACCACCTTCAGTAGTGATACCTAACGAAGACATCCAACTCAGGAATGGATACTCGTTTCCAAAAAACCACACACCAAGTGTGCGACCTTTAAAATCTGCAGGTGACGTGATGCCAGAATCTTTGCGGCATGTAAGCATCATGCCTGATCGTTTGAACGGTTGAGCAATGTTTACCAGCGCAACACCTTTTTCACGACTAGCCAATGCCGAAGGCATCCAGTCAACAACCACATCCGCACCACCACCTGCAATAACTTGTGGAGGTGCAATGTCTGGACCACCTGGCTTGATGGTGACGTTTAACCCTGCGTCTTTATAGAAACCTTTATCTTGCGCAACATAGTAGCCAGCAAACTGCGCTTGAGTGACCCACTTCAATTGAATGGTGACGTCATCAGCAGCGTGTACTGATCCACTTACTCCAGCCAGTGCTAGCGCACCTGCTAATATCCAACTCTTTTTCATGCAACCTTCTCCTGTGTATGAACCTTAACGGTTCTAAGTTATACCTCTTGTTCTCATTGATGGGTGCCAAAATGTGACTAGACGTTCGATTAAGGACAGTAGCGCGTAAAACAGCGACCCTGCCACAGCGGCAACAGCAATTTCTGCCCATACCATATCAACATTCATTCTCCCAACTTCTGTAGAGATTCGAAAACCCATTCCAACAATGGGAGTACCAAAGAATTCTGCGACAATTGCGCCTATGAGCGCAAGCGTTGAATTGATTTTAAGTGCATTAAAGATAAACGGTAATGCCTCTGGCAGCCGTACTTTAAATAAGGTTTGCCAATAGCTTGCTCCATATGTCTTCATCAGATCAAGTTGCATGGAATTGGCCGCGGCCAGTCCCGATATGGTATTCACCAGCATCGGGAAAAAGGTCATGACAATAACCACTGCGGCTTTTGAAGGCCAGTCGAAACCAAACCACATAACCATAATGGGTGCTATGCCAACAATCGGTAGAGCGGACACCAGGTTTCCAATTGGCAGCAAACCGCGTTGCAAAAACGGTGAACGATCAATGATTACGGCAACCAAGAATCCGGCAGAGCAACCAATCGCGTAACCGATGAGTACCGCCTTTAAAAAGGTTTGTTTGAAATCAGCGAATAAAATCGGGACCGAGTTGGCTATGCGTTCTCCGATAACCGATGGCGCAGGCAACAATACTTGGGGGACGGCTGCACCACGGGTAATGAACTCCCATAATAACAATAACCAAACACCAAAAACTATTGGAATAAGTACATTAAGAAAGCGTTGTTTGTTTTTATCCAATGTTTTTATCGCCGACAAATGTTCAACGCACAACCACGCCGTGAGCCATGCCGACACCACGGCCAACCAGTATCCCGCTTTCGCAGCGCCTTGCAAACGAAAATCAGCAACTGATACACCACTGTCGACGGCGTCGATAAGGTAAAAGTCCAATTGCAAATATATTAAGGCCGCTGCAATTGTGGATAGAACCCCAAACAACACGGCACGCTGAAGGTGTCCTATGACTTTAAGATCGCCAAGATAATTTCCGGTTAACAACACAACCGCTGCTAACAATATTGCACCACTGGGTGCACCGCGTACGATCGAAATCAACAAAGCCAGCACAGCAAACGTAGAGAATACAAGCACAATACGTTGCAGCAGTCGCTGTAGATTGCTGCGATCAAAGTCAATCATGGATGCTGTTGGTTGGCTAAGCATGATGTGCCAGCCCCATACGCCGATTAACCAGTTTACCAATCAACCCTACACACATCACCAACAGCGCGGCGAGTAAGGATGCCATAACCAATGCTGACCATATCTGTATGGTTTGCCCATAATAAGACCCTGCAAGCAAACGCGCGCCGAGACCGGCCACCGCACCGGTTGGCAGTTCTGCCACAATTGCGCCAACCATCGCAATCGCAACCGCGACTTTCATGCTGGTGAACAAATAAGGCAATGAGGTTGGCAGACGCAGTTTCCAAAACGTTTGTGCCGCCGATGCGTTGTACGTGTGCATTAAGTCGGTGTGACTTGAATCGGCTGATGTTAAGCCTTTAACCATACCAACAACCACGGGGAAGAAACTCAAATACATGGAGATAAACGCTTTAGGCAACAAGCCCTGGATGCCAACGGCATTCAATACGACAATAATCATGGGTGCCACTGCCAATATGGGTATGGTTTGCGACGTGATTATCCAAGGCATAAGGCTTTTGTTTAACGCACGATTATAGACAATGAGTACCGCCAGCAGAATACCCAACAAGGTACCGAGTAAAAAACCTAACAGGGCAGATGATAAAGTCACACCCGAATGGAAAATCAAACTGCGTTTGGAAGTAATTTTTTTCTCAACCGTTGTTTTATAGACTTCTTGTGCCACTTGATGCGGCGCCGGCATAACGGGCCGTTCCTGCGACATGGTGGCGGAGACCATCTCGACAACGCTGTAGTCTGTATTATTGGCGCGTTCATAAACATCTCGTTGCCAAGGGATATTGAGGAAAACCGTGGCCGCATACCAAAGCAATACAATTGCACACAGTACAACGACAACAGGTACGAACGATTCACGTAGTGTGTGCGTCTTCATTGATTAACGTCGTAGCTATGACCTGCGCGTAAACCATCACGCACGCGATTGGCAAGCTTCATGAATTCAGGCGTTTCTCGAATATCCAAATTTCTGTCGGGCGGCAGATCAGACTTAATGATGTCGTGGATCCGGCCCGGGCGTGGCGACATTACGACAATGTGGCTCGACAGATAAACTGCCTCTGGAATGGAGTGCGTAACAAACACCACCGTTTTATTGGTTTTTGCCCATAAGGCCAGCAACTGCTCGTTAAGATGGTCTCTGACAATCTCATCTAAAGCGCCAAAGGGTTCATCCATTAATAAAAGATCGGGTTCCACGGCTAAGGCACGCGCGATCGAGGCTCGTTGTTGCATACCCCCAGAAAGTTGCCACGGGTATTTCTTTTCAAAGCCGGCTAAATCCACCAAAGCCAAGTTGCGTTCAATGCGTTCGCGCCGCTCAGCCGCACTCAGGCCCATTATTTCCAATGGCAAGGCCACGTTCTTTGCAATGGTGCGCCACGGATACAAGGCTGCGGCCTGAAACACATAACCATAAGCGCGTTCACGTCGTGCCTGCTCAGGCGTCATGTTGTTTACTTTGACAGCACCTGAGGTGGCATGCTCAAGGTCAGCGATAACGCGTAGCAATGTTGTTTTGCCACAACCCGAGGGTCCGATAAGCGATACAAAATCGCCTTGTTCAATACCAAGGTTAATATCGCTTAGCGCCTCTACCGCGCCATCGCCAGTTTGAAATGTTAGCGAAAGATTTTCTATGTCGATAACATTGCTGGTGGAACTGTTTTCTGTGTTACTCACTGAGCTGCTTAAACCCCTGCTGGCATTTTGGCTGGATCGCGTTTAATCGGTTGCGGGTTGGTCAGCTCTTTCCATTTAGACAATGCCTTGTTAACCGCTGGATAGGCATCGCGCGGAACAAATTTACCGTGCCCTTCTTGCGAGTTGATGGTGTCTTCGGTTACGGCCACCTGGCCACGAGTTATGGTGAACCGCGGCAACCCGGTTAGCTCAAATCCTTCGAAGACATTGTAGTCAATGGCTGACTGTTGTTTACTGGCCGTTATAGTTTTTGTTCTTTTAGGATCCCAGACAACCAAATCTGCGTCTGCACCTTCCATGACCACGCCCTTACGCGGATAAGTATTTAGAATTTGAGCAATATTAGTTGAGGTAACCGCCACAAATTCATTCATCGTGAGCCGGCCGGTATTGACACCCTTGCTCCATAACACCGGCATTCGATCTTCAAGACCACCCGTACCGTTAGGGATTTTCGTAAAGTCACCAAGCCCGAAACGTTTTTGCTCAGTCGTAAACGCGCAGTGATCTGTCGCAACAACTTGTAAAGAGCCGGCGGCAAGGCCGGCCCATAGTGAATCTTGATGTAACTTGTTCCTAAATGGTGGTGACATAACGCGTCGTGCAGCATGGTCCCAATCGGCATTTGCGTATTCAGATTCATCCAGCGTTAAATGTTGAATCAATGGCTCACCGTATACACGCTTGCCATTTTGCCTGGCACGACGAATCGCCTCATGTGCCTCTTCACAAGATACATGCACAATGTACAGTGGCACACCGGCCATATCTGCAATCATGATGGCACGATTGGATGCCTCACCTTCAACTTGCGTTGGCCGCGAGTAAGCATGTGCTTCTGGGCCTGTATTGCCTTCTTCCATAAGACTTGCTTGCAGTTGCGCTACAACGTCACCGTTTTCTGCGTGTACCAACGGCATGGCTCCAAGCGCTGCGCAGCGTTTAAACGATGAATACATTTCATCGTCATCGACCATCAGCGCACCTTTATAAGCGAGGAAATGTTTAAAAGTGTTGATGCCGCTATCAACAACGGTTGCCATTTCGTTGAAGACCTGCTCGCTCCACCAGGTGATCGCCATGTGAAATGAAAAGTCGCACGATGCTTTTGAAGTTTTGTTGTCCCACATTTGTCGTGCTTCGAGCAGTGACTGCCCAGGCGCAGGCAAGCAAAAATCGACAACCATAGTGGTACCACCAGATAAAGCCGCGCGGGTTCCCGATTCAAAATCATCGGATGAGTAGGTACCCATAAATGGCATTTCCAGATGTGTGTGCGGGTCGATACCACCTGGCATAACATAACAACCAGAAGCATCCAGTGTTTCATCACCCGATAAATTCGCACCAACATCTGTGATGATGCCTTTTTCTATTAGTACATCAGCAGTAAAGCTACGATCTGCATTTACTACCGTGCCGCCTTTAATAACGGTTGACATAACACCTCTCCCTAATTTTTTCGATTCGTTTTAATCTACTATTTGTGCAGTTTCGACCACAGCATGAAACAACACATTGGCACCAGCTGTGGCCCACTCTTGCGATATATCTTCAGCTTCGTTGTGCGACAAGCCATCGACACATGGGCACATCACCATGGCCGTTGGTGCTACGCGGTTAATCCAGCAGGCATCGTGTCCAGCGCCCGACACCAAATCACGATGACTATACCCAAGCCGTTCGGCCGCGGCGCGTACAGCACTTACACAATTTTCATCAAATTCAACCGGGTCAAAACCACCAACCTCTTCTATTTCCATACCCAGGCCAATATCGTCTGCGATTTTTTTAGCACCCTCACGCAATCGGTTTTCCATATCACTGATCACTTCTTTTTGCGGATGCCGGAAGTCGATAGTGAAAACAGTTTTACCAGGGATGATATTTCGCGAGTTCGGGTAAACATCGCAGTGGCCAATCGCACCCACAGCATGTGGTGCATGACTTAATGCAATCTCATTAACTAGCTCGGTGATGCGTGCCATTCCTAAGCCTGCATTAACTCGCATTGGCATAGGTGTGGAACCGGTATGCGATTCACGCCCAGTAAGCGTGACTTCCAACCACTTCAGGCCTTGTCCGTGGGTTACCACACCAATGTCTTTACCTTCAATTTCAAGAATTGGCCCTTGTTCGATGTGTAGTTCGAAAAACGCATGCATTTTTCGATCACCCACTTTTTCTTCACCGCAATAACCAATGCGTTTAAGCTCATCGCCCAGCTTCAAGCCTGCCGCATCCTTTCGATCGTATGCCCAATCGAGCGTGTGTATTCCTGCGAATACACCCGATGCAACCATCGCTGGGGCGAACCGTGTGCCTTCTTCGTTTGTCCAGTTAGTCACTACGATGGGGTGTTTGGTTTTAATATTCAGATCGTTGAGTTGGCGAATGATTTCCAAGCCGCCCAATACACCGAGCACACCATCGTATTTACCACCTGTAGGCTGCGTATCGAGATGACTGCCAACGTACACCGGCAACGCAGCTGGGTCGGTACCTTCGCGCCGTGCGAACATGGTGCCCATGGCATCAATACCCATGGTGCATCCCGCCTCGTCACACCATTTTTTAAATAAAGCTCGGCCGAGCGCATCATCATCAGTCAGAGTTTGACGATTGTTGCCACCGGCAATACCCGGACCAATTTTTGCCATCTCCATTAGCGAATCCCACAGCCTGTCGCTATTGATTTTCATATTGCTGGTGATAGACATCATTAAAACTCCAAAGTATAAATTGTGGTTGCAATGGCTCGACAGCCGCATTGATTCACGCTATCGTAACTTAATTGCTTGGTCAAACAACACCCGCACTATAATCTCATGGCCGAAAAAAAAACCACTCGCATACAGACCGAAAACACACAGCGTGTACTTGAGGCAGCCTTGCAAGAATTTTCAGCACACGGTTTTCGAGGCACGACAGTTGAGCAAATTGCAACAACTGCCGGTATGTCGAAGGCCAATGTGTTGTACTACTTTCGCCGCAAACAAGATATCTACGTCGCCGTGCTCCAACAAACCATTGACGCCTGGCTTACTCCATTAGAAACACTCAACCCTAATGGCGAACCACTCGACGAACTTTGGCTGTATGCTCGAGCAAAATTACAAATGTCACGCCGATCCCCTGCTGCTTCAAGGCTATTTGCCAATGAAATTATTAGCGGTGCCCCGATGATTGGCTATTACCTGCAGGACGAATTGCGTGCGCAGGTTGACACTAAGTGCTCCGTTATTCAGCAATGGATTGACGACGATCAGCTCGCCCCAATTAATCCGCTGCATTTACTCTTTTTTATCTGGTCTACCACACAACACTACGCGGACTTTATGCCGCAAATTCAATTCTTGCATGACGACGGCGACGATAAATTATTTGACGATGCCGAAGCCACACTCAAGCAGCTCTTAATCAACGGACTTGCCCCCAAGCATTAACCAGCACTTGCCGGATTGTTTGGATGCGTTGTCCAATTCTCATAGTTCGGATTGATTGGCTTCCCCGTTCTTGCATCCACACCACTGGTTTGCTGTTCCATTGTGATGCAGTTGTCGACCGGACAAACACTGACACACAAATTACAACCAACGCACTCTTCGTCAATAACTTCAAACCGGCGTTCACCGTTCACGGTTGAAGTGATGGCCTGATGAGAGGTATCTTCGCAAACCACATGACATCGACCACAAGATATGCATGCGTCTTGATCTATTTTGGCTTTCGCAATGTAATTTAAATTTAGGTTTTGCCAGTCTTTGACGTTAGGTGTTGCTTTGCCGACAAAGTCATCGAGTTTGTTATAACCCGCCGACTCCATCCAATTTGCCAAGCCGGTAGTAAGCTCATCAATGATCTTGAAACCATAAGTCATTGCAGCCGTACACACCTGAACATTTTGCGCCCCCAAAGTCATAAATTCAGCAGCATCTCTCCATGTGGTGATTCCACCAATTCCAGAGATGGGCAAGTTCGCCGTTTCAGGATCACGCGCAATCTCTGCGACCATGTTCATTGCAATGGGCTTAACCGCCGGACCGCAGTACCCGCCGTGCGACCCCCAGCCATCGATAGATGGCTCAGGCGACATAGTGTCTAGATTTACACTAATAATTGAGCTGATCGTATTTATCAACGATACAGCATCGGCGCCACCAGCGTTGGCTGCTCTTGCGGGCATGCGAATGTCTGTGATGTTTGGGGTGAGCTTTACAATAACTGGCAGAGAAGAGTATTGCTTGCACCACGCAGTGACCATTTGAATGTATTCCGGTACTTGACCAACCGCTGCGCCCATTCCTCTTTCCGACATGCCGTGCGGACAACCAAAATTAAGTTCTAATCCGTCGGCGCCAGTGTCTTCAACTTTTTTTACGATATTCTTCCAGTTACTTTCCTCGCACGGAACCATTAAGGACACAACCATCGCCCGATCGGGCCAGTCTTTTTTTACACGAGCGATTTCATCAAGATTAGTCTGTAGGGGACGGTCGGTTATTAGTTCAATATTATTCAAACCCATTAGCGTTCTATCGGCTGAATAGATAGCGCCGTATCGTGGACCGTTTACGTTGACGATGTTGGGATCTTCGCCCAGAGTTTTCCAGACAACGCCACCCCAACCTGCTTCAAAAGCGCGCACAACATTGGTTTCTTTGTCGGTCGGTGGCGCCGACGCTAACCAAAAAGGATTCGGTGAGCTGATACCCAGGAAATTTGAACTTAGATCAACCATGTGTTTGCCTTCTTATGCGGATTAAACAATGCCGATTAATTTATGCCGATTTATTCGATAATGCGCGATGAATAGATTCAGCCGCAAGCTTACCCGATTGCACTGCAGCGACCGTCAGGTCTTCAAAGTTGCTGGCACAATCCCCGCCTGCCCAAACCTTGGCATCACTGCTACGTTGTTCTTCATCAACCTGAATGCGCCCATTCGCAAGCTCTAATTCACTTTGTTGTGCCTGCTCACTTAAGGTTTGGCCGATGGCCATTAAAACCGAATCGCAGGCAACCGTGATCGTCTCACCGGTGCCGACCAAGCCATTGTTTTGGACTTCGGTGTATTCGAATTCGACGCCCGTCACCAAGCCCGACTCTGCGATAAGCGATTTCGGTTGCAGTTGTGTTTTAAGCAGCACGCCATTGGTTTGTGCTAGTTCTTGCTCATAGGTACTGGCATTCATTTGCGATTGGGCGCGTCGATAAATGACGCTTACATCTTCAGCACCAAGCATTTTGGATTGTACCGCAGCATCTATTGCGGTCATTCCACCGCCAATGACAATAACGCGTCGACCAACACTTACATCGGCAGGGTTTTGCGATTGCCGTAAACGCGCAATAAAATCAACCGCGTTTTCAACGTTTTTATATTGATCTGCATTCAAGCCAGCATCATTGACATCCCCTAAACCAATGCCAACAAAGACCGCATCGAAATCGGCTTTTAATGATTCGAGGGTAAATGCATCTCCTAGGCGTTGCTCATGTTTAACTTCGATACCACCTATTGAGAGTATGTAATCAGCTTCGCGTTGCGCGAAGTTATCTACCGTTTTATAGGCGGCGATACCGTATTCATTTAACCCACCAGCCTTTGGCAAAGCATCAAACACAGTCACCGTATGACCGTGTAGCGCAAGTCTATGCGCACAAGATAGTCCAGCAGGCCCTGCACCCACAACAGCAACATGCTTATTTGTTGGCGCCGCTTTGGTATAGGGTTGCTTGCCCGTATTCATCATTTGGTCAGTTGAATAACGCTGCAATTCACCAATTTTTACCGGCCGCTCTTCGGCGGTATTTCTTACGCAGACCTGTTCACATAGCGTTTCGGTGGGACATACGCGCGCGCACATTCCGCCAAAAATATTCTCATCAAATATGGTCTTAGCAGACCCCAGAGGGTTGTCAGTACTGATTTGGCGAATAAAAAGTGGGATGTCGATGCCAGTGGGACAAGCAGTGACGCACGGCGCATCATGGCAAAAGTAACAGCGATCCGACTCGACCAGAGCTTCGTGCTTGCTCAACGGCTGGTGAAGATCGGTCGATAATTTCTGAATTAACCCGCTACCCACGCTTAAAACCTCGGCAAAATTTGTAGTCCTAACTGATTAAAACAATTTTTATCCAAATGGTCAATTTATTTTTTACCGACAGGTCTCATCCCCACGATCACGCGCATATTTTTTGGCTTGGGCCTATGGGTTACTACTGGGAACTGCTATTCGCGATCAAACTGCCGCCATTTAGATAGGCTTTGAGCGCAACGATGGTGTACTTGTCCACTGATGTACTCAGTGGCAATGAGTTGGCTTGTTGAAAACTATTCAAAGATGCAATCGATTTGCTGTCCATTCCATCAATATCTGTATTGACTTCATAATCCAATGATTCGAGCAATGATTTAACACGCGCAATAGTTTGTGCTTGCAATACCCGGGCGCTCGCTTGATCGAGCTTTCCCGTGGGCTCTAGTTGATGGCTGGCCTGAAAACTGAGCAAAGGATAATAAAGTTCTTTCTTACCACCACGCAGCTGATGACCTAAAAATTCTAGGTACAGCGAACTCAGCTCTCTATTTAGTTCGGGCGAGCTTTTTTGTTTTTTAACTGCCGCTTGGCTTTTGCCGATTGCCGGTTGTGTTTGCACTTGCGCTGCAACTTTCGGTGTAACTTGCGATTGATCATTCAATGCAGCGTTGTATACGCTTTCTTTAATAATTACAGCCGGTGTAGCCTCAGTGCCGACAGGCTCATTGGACGTGCTAGGGATAGCCGCAAGCTGTGCGAGCTGCTTCGACGACACTTCTTCTGCCGCAACGTTCTTCGCAGTTGGCGCTGAAAAATACTCTGGGCGATCGCCCTGTGCATTCAGGCTATTCAAATTTTCATTTGCCTTGGGATAGTAGGTTGGCGCAATTAATACAGCCCGGGCAAGCTCCTGCCTGGCCATATCTGTATCTCCCTGCAGCATGCTTAAGTAGCCAAGGTTGTTTGCAGCAACATGATCATCCACAACTTTACTAAAAGCATATCGCGCATCTTCATATTGTTTGAGTCGAACGTAAACAAGCCCCAGATTCGCCCAGGCCTTTTCGTAGTTACTGTTTAGCTGAGTCGCATTGCGAAAATGTTTTTCGGCCTGCCGGTAGCTACCGTCCAGATAATAAGAGTATCCAAGATTATTCTGTGTTTGCGCTTTATTGGGTGTGTTATGCAAGGCCTGCAAGAAATGTTGCTGAGCCTGGGCATGCTGAGATTGCATATCTTTTACAATGCCCATAGCGTTTTGAGAACGCCATCGAGTTGCGTCGATACTGAGCGCTGAGTTAAGTCTTTCTTCGGCCCGCACAATGTCTTTATTCTTCAGTGCGATCAGACCAAGCATTTCATGCGCACCAATATGCTGCTCGCTCTTACTGAGAATGGCAATCAGAAGTTCTGTCGCTACATCGAAAGAGTCGGTCTCATAGTGAACAACCGAGAGCTTATACAGTAAGTCAATATCATCGGGTTGTTGCTTTAAGGCCAGCGCGTATTGTACTTGCGCGTCATCATAAGCTCGACGCGATAGAGCCTCATCACCTTTGTTAACTAATTCGTTAAAGGCTTGCGCTGACGATACGGCGGTACTTGATTCTGAATTGGCGTTTGAGTTTTTGGGGTTAATAGCACAGGAAGATAATGCACAAACACTAAACAATGCTAACAATAAAGCAGATCGGCACTGTCGTATTTTCATAGCTAATTTCCAAAGGCTTTCATCATTGATACGGCAGCTGGCCCAACGGCCACAATAAAGAACGAGGGAAACATGCATAACACCAGTGGAAATAATAGCTTGGTTCCCACTTTTTGCGCGGCCTCTTCAGCTCGCTGCATGCGTTTATCTCGAAATTCGTCTGCGTATATTCTCAATGTTTCAGCAATTCCGGTACCAAAGCGTACGCTTTGACACAACATGGCCACGAAACCGGATATTTCTTCGATTTCAGTCCTCTGTGACAAACCCTTCAGCGCTTCAATTTGGTCAATACCGGCTAACATTTCAGAGTTTACTTTTTTTAGCTCCCAAGCCAAATCGCGATGAGCCAAGTGAATTTCTTTGCTAACGCGCTGAATCGAGGAGTTCAAACCCAGACCTGCTTCCGAACACGCCACCAGCAAATCGAGCATGTCGGGAAAACCATTAATAATGCGCATCTTCCGCGACTTGATTTTTTTATCCAGTATATAACTTGGAATTATCATCCCAATGGCGAAACCAAGGCAGACGGAAAACAACATTTCTGCCGCACCCATATCTGGATTACGGCTGCTAAGTACTAGCGCAATTATCCCGCATACGAGAGAGAAAGTTATTTTCGCCAAATAAAAATACACCATGTCGCTAACGCGACGTAGCCCAGCCGTTTCCAGGCGTTTACGCGTGCGGTAAATCTCTTTTTCTGACTTGGGCAACAAAAAACGCTGCATGGATAAAACGCTGTTATCTAAGATATCCGTGGAGCGCTTACGTCCTGTTGAATCACCAACCAATGACAAGTCGCGCATTTGTCTACGCACCGGATTCATTACACTATTAATGATATTAAATGCAGCCACTAAGAAGAAGGTAATACTCATACCCACTATCAAAGCAAACAACAATTTAGAGTTGGTAAAGTAGGCAATGACACCTGATAAAGCTTGATTTAAATCATTTATCATTATTCACTTAGAATCCTGGTCACACCCTGATATTAATGATCATCTTGATCCACAATGCGCCAAGGCACAACAGACCAATACCGACACCAATTATCTTCCGCCCCAACTCATCAGAAAACAAAACCGGCAGGTAGTCAGGAGAAACAACACTGAGCATGCCAGCCAAAACAAACGGAATCATGGTCAGCACCCAGGCTGACATCCGCCCCTCTGCCGACAAACTTTTTAGTTTGCGTTGTAATCGAAATCGCCCTCGAATGACATCCGCTACTTTGTCCAAAATCTCTGCAAGTGCTCCACCACTCTCTTGTTGTATTAACACGGCGGTAACTAAAGTTTGTAAGCCAACACTGGGAACTCTTTCGAGTAGTGCTTGGAAGGCCGCTTTTGAGGGTTGACCGTAGTTCATGTCGGAGAACACACGACTGAATTCTTCGGCAATGGGATTATCCATTTCTTCACCGACAAAATTAAGAGTTTCGTTGAACGGATGCCCTACCTTTAATGCTCGTGACATCACATCAAGTGCTTCGGGCAACTGCTGTTCAAATAAATCAACTCTGCGGCGTGCCAATTTACACAAACGAACGTATGGGAAAAACAGGAGCATTGCGCCGGCACCCATGGCAAAAAGCCATGACTGCGATAGGATGAGCACAACGGTCATCGCCACCGCGGCACAAGCAAACGACATGAAAACTATTTTTTTAACTGTAACTTTAAGACCAGCGTGTCTAATTTTTGTTTCGATTTTATTTAAAACCGTAGCACTAAATCCAGCGCTGTCATAACTTCCCGAATCAGCGTAGCCATCTCTAATAAGCGATTGATCGTCATCAGCCGATAACGTCGCTTGGATACGTTTACGCATTTTCCGCCCGGCTTGAGCGTCAGAACTAAAAGTGGGAACAATCAGCGCTGAAAAAAGTATCAGAACAAACGCAAAAACCAGTGCAGAAAATCCAATGGCGTAATAGGTTGACACTACGACGCCTTCCGCGTAATCGTTCTTGGTTTAAATAAGCTGGGGGACATATCCGAACCACGTTGTTTCAATTTCTCATAGAATTTTGGTACAACACCCGTTGCGGTAAAATATCCTGTGATGTTTCCTTGCTCATCCAAGCCCGTTCTAGTGAAGTTGAAAATTTCACTCATGGTGATAACGTCTCCTTCCATGCCTTGGATTTCGGTAATACTGGTTATACGTCTTTTACCATCCTCCATACGCTCCAGCTGCAGTATCACGTCAACAGCCGACGCAATTTGAGATCGCATTGCACTTGTCGGTAGTTTCAAACCAGCCATGCTGACCATATTTTCTAATCGACTGATTGCATCGCGAGGTGTGTTTGCATGCAAGGTGGCCAAAGAACCGTCATGTCCTGTATTCATGGCTTGCAGCATGTCAAGCGCTTCTCCACCACGCACCTCACCAATAATGACTCTATCGGGTCGCATACGCAGAGAATTCGTGACCAATTCACGCTGCGATATTGCACCTTTGCCTTCAATATTTTGCGGACGTGTTTCTAGCCTTACGACATGTGGCTGCTGTAACTGCAATTCGGCAGAATCTTCAATCGTTATTATTCGCTCGGTGCGGCCAATGTGGCTCGACAAGATATTAAGAATGGTTGTTTTACCTGTGCCAGTGCCACCTGACACAACAATATTTAGCTCCGATTTCACAATCGCCGCAAGCACCTCTGCCATCGCATCATTCATGGAGCCAATATTGATTAAATCTTCGGTAGATAATTTATCTTTTATAAAACGACGAATTGACATTGCGGGACCATCTAATGCCAATGGAGGAATAATGGCATTAACACGACTACCATCGTGCAACCTAGCATCAACCATCGGCGACGATTCATCTATTCGCCGCCCTACGTTCGACACAATACGATTAATTATATTTAGTAGATGCTGGTTATCTCTGAATTGGGTCGTCGCCTTCTCCAGCTTTCCCTTCCTTTCCACATACACATCATCGTAACGATTAACCAAAATATCGGAAATTGTCGGGTCTTCCAACAGAAGTTCGAGTGGGCCATATCCCAGTATTTCGTTTTCGACACCCTTAACCACACGCTGTCTGGTGCTAGCAGCCAAGGGCGCATTCGCTTCGTCTAGTAGTTTAGTGGCGGCTTCTCTAATTTGCACACGAGCCTTGTCTGGCGGCATGCTGGTGATGCGTGAAAGGTCAAGCACATTCAGCAATGACTCATGCGTACGCCTAATCCAATTGTTATCTCCAACTTCATCGGTATCCGTTAACCGACTGGTGCTTAACTCTGCTTTCTTCAACCCGGTGGATGATTTCACTGAGTTATCATTAACACTGGCTAAACGTAAGTTTGTTTTTATTTTCTTATCCATAATAGATGACTAGGCCGCCTTTCCGGAATGTTTAGCTAACGAGAACATGGACTGCTTCGATTCGCTTTGATGAGGCCAAAGTTGATTACTAACTTCCATCAAAGACTTGGATATTTGAGCAGACTTCCACCGATCAACCAGAGCAACCGTGTTATCAGTTGCGAAATTTACACGTTTATAATCATTGGGTATGACAAAGATATCAAAGCCTTGAAACGCCAATGCATAATCTTGCTGACGAATGGTATTGCGTTTTTCGTGTCTGTTAATAATGATACAAATCGAATCGGACGCGATCCCCTGATCCAGCAACAATCGAATATACTGATTCGCAATTCGCATATCGGATAATGTTTGCTGAACAATCACGCAAATTTTATTGGCGCGCTCCAGTGCATAAAATGTTAGCGGGTCTATCGAACGTGGCAAATCCACCAAAACATGACTGTATTGAGCAGCCAACAAGGTGAACAGATCACTTACCTGTTGTGGATTAAGTTCCCATGACGACACAACTTGATCGGAATAAGTTGCCAATACCGCAGGCTTTTTTCCAGCATGACTCATACAGGTAGATAACATAGTACTGTCAATGGGTTCATCATTCATCAGCGCATTGGCTAATCGGGTACTTGGTTTTTCGTTGTAGAACAGAGGCAAATTACCGTACTGGATATCCAAATCCATCGCTAGCACGCTTGTATCAGATCGCTCGGAGAGTATATGTGCCAGATTTACTACCAGCGTGCTGTTACCGGCCCCACCCTTCGGAGTGACGAACAACGTAAAATCACTGGCGGAGTCATTTACGGGTGATTTGTTAATGGCAGCATTTTTTATCGCGTCGATAAAAACGCCCTTGTCATCCGATTCTCCTACGTAGTCTGAGGCGCCTGCCCTAAGGGCATACTTTATGATTTGTGGTTCGTTATCTGGTCCAACCACAACAGTGGCTATACGGTTGCCATTTTTATTATTCTCCGCAAATGCAGAGAGCATGCTCTCCCACGTGTCCGACAAAGCCACAACAATGACATCAGTGGTTAAAGCATCGGATACTTTAGGGTAGTAGTCTTCTTCATTCAGTAACGTACGTGTGCTTACAATATCCGTAGCATCTTCCAGCGCACTTTCCAACTTGTTAAGCGCAGAGCTAGAATGACTGACCAACATTATGCGTAATTCATTGTTCATAGTTATTCTCAACCAAAGCGCGATAGCACTTCAAGCAAAACAAACCCTGTTCTCAGCACTTGGGTTGTAACCCAAGCTCTCTACCGGCAAGGTAGTTGAGAATGTTGGCGCTAAAATATCTCGTGCAAGGTTATCGCTAAAAAAAACCGGGATAAGCAATTTGTGCGTGTAATTGGTGATGCTAACGTTGACATACGTAATGTCCTCGTACGCGGTACTAGGCGCACCATTTTCATCGTAATAGGCCAAAGCAACGTTGTCGGACGTGACACCGGGTATTATCGTTGAAACTTCAGATTCATTTGAGCCAAACACAGCAATTTGTGCGATCAGAGCATCGTTTACCGGGCAAACCGCAGCTACCCTGGCGCCACGTTGGGTTACTAAATTCAAAGCCGACCATGTATAAAACAGCCTACCTATTTCTATAACAGCGAATAGCAAAAGCAAGAAAATACCAATAGCAAAGGCAAATTCAACTGTGTAAGCACCACGCTGCTGTTTAATGTAGGCAGACCTATTCATTCGGCCCTCATACTGCTGCGCGCGCTTAATATAAAATCGAATCGAAAACTTTGTGGTAGAAAACCACTACCACCAACAGATGCAAAAATCGGCGTGTAACTATAGTCGGCCGACACTTCAACGTAATAGCGTTGAGGAGCGCTAGAACCCACGCGACTGACCAATACAGATACATTGTCTTCGGTTAATCCCGATAAGAGTGCAGCACCACCTTGCGGTTTTCCTGCTATAACCAGATGCTTTATCGTTTGTAGCTCATCGCTAGTAAGCCCAGAGCCTGGACTACCTCTTAATACGTGTGAAGATACAGCGCGCGAGCCATCGCGAACGACTTTAGTTAGTGTGTTGTATTGATACATCGCTCGGGAAATCTCAGCTGTGAGCAGCATCATTACCAGCATGGCTGGTATAGCGATTGCGAGCTCGACTAAGGCGATGCCTTGCTGCCTATCTTTTAGCCCGCATAGATTTGCGCTTAACGTGCTCACGATGCGCGGTTATCCGGATCATTGTACAAAATGATTTTGTAAGCCGAATAGCCCTGCCCAGTTTTCTCTGGTGTTTCACCCGGCGTCCCACCCACTTCACAACCTTCAATCAAGTGGCCGATAATCCAATTATTCTGCCCGGTGCCCTGCGTTGGTTGAGTTAAAAAATAACAACCAAAACCCAAGATCGGAATACTGGTTACACCACTGCTTGCCACGCTACAGTTACCAATCGGTACCGCCAAAATTCTTCGTTGCGCGGTGCCGTTGGGTTGATCATATTGCTCGTTATAGTAGGCAGCTTCGTACTGCAAGTAAGTTAGCGGGTATTGTGACACTAGATCTGGCGGATGATCGTTAGCATTGGTCGGCCCTTGATAGATTCCAAATCGAGTATTTAATCCTTGTGCTGTGGGTCCTACCGCATTACCCGGCTTTGTTGTAATGCTACCGCCGCTCTCCGCACAGCTGCCCACTTCGCCTGCTAATGACAAACGAACACAGTTCGCCCCACTACCACAACTTAACTGAGATAACTGGAAGTTTCCCGGACCGATACTATCAATCGGTGGTTGGCATTCAGGTGGAATATCGCTGTTGGAGTTTCCGTTTCCGTTTCCGTTGCCATTTCCGTTTCCGTTTCCGTTTCCGTTGCCTGTATCAGTACCACCATTGCCACTACCGTTTCCATTGTTCCCGTTCCCATTGCCACCCTTGGCCCGTTTAATACTGCGACTGCTATCATCCGCACCAAAATTGTTACGGCTGGATTTAATGCATTGAACAAATGCTTCGTCACCAAAGTTCATGCCCAGAAAAGTCCCATCGGAGCTATCGGTATCACTTGGGTCGCCACACACGATCATCGGCGCAATATCACACACTTTGCCACTGCCTAACGGAATAGGGCCAGCTACCGCCGTTGCGCCTAGTACCGCAGAATCTTCAACGCCAGGTAGAACCTGCGCAATCCAAAACTGTTGTTCGTAGTCTTTAACAGATACACGAACAAAACGCGCATCTACATCAGTGGCCTGAAAAGGGTTTAGAGTTTTGGCGTAATGAAATTCTAAAGTTACATCGGTATTATCCAGCTCATCTATCAGATGCAAATTAAAAGCTTCAGTGCCATGCTCACTGGCCAACTGGGTATTTCCACCCGAGCGATTCAGGGTTTTGGCTGCACTTAAAGCGGCGGCATCTAGCGCATTTTGCAATCGAGTACTGTTTAAAAACATGTGACTACTATCGATTGCAAGCCCGGCAATGCCAAGAATAATGACCATGCCCAGAGCCACAATGGGCAGCATTGCTCCTTGCTGACGCTTCGAGGAAGGAATTGGCGACCTTGTTAAATAATTCTCCATTGCTATCAAGACCGCCTACTGATTAAGCTCAAAAGTATCGAGAGATTTTTTAATAACTGTACGTTTCTGAGCTGTCCGATATTGACCTAGGCTGTTGATCGCAGAGTCACCATCAAGTGCGCCAGGCTTTTGCACATCATTAGATAAGGGTTCATTGTTACGTTTTGTCTGTTGGTCCACCATATGTCGTACTGAGTTACCAAAATCATCTTGCACTCGCACAGGGTCTGACCACGTGCACGAGGCAAGCAACACCACACAGCTCAAAGCAAACGGCTTAATCATTTTTATTTGAGAAATTTGTGTCATCTGTCGCTCCTATAAATCGTGCCCGAATGTAACCCCTTCCACCCCACCTGCCAAAGGCGTTGAAGAAGTTGGCGCATTTGCGCCCGCATCAGCGCTCCGGCCTTCCATACGCCCTAATAAGTAGAACTCCAGATCGCTGGGAGGAACAAAACTGTCTGTGGGTAACTTGATCTGATCACTGTCTATCGGATTAGCAAGATGTGCGGTAACAAAAATTACTAGCTCGGTTTGGCCCGAAATAAATTCCTGACTTCGAAACAACTGGCCAAGTACAGGAATGTCTGCAATTCCAGGTAGTTTAGTGATGACTTCGCGAACATTATCTTGGATGAGCCCGGCAATACCAATGGTTTGACCATCAGCCAATTCAACCGTGCTCGACACACCTCGCTTGGTGAGCGTTGGAATTGAAAATACTGAATTTGCACCGGTCGATGCGATACTGACTTGCCGCCCTTCAGACAACTCGCTAACGATAATGTCCAGATCCAGGCTGATGCGATCAAGATCGAGGATGGTGGGTATAAACTTTACGTTTACTCCGTAGTCTTTAAATACAATGCTCGTGCGACCATCTTGAGGAACCGGTACAGGGAACTCACCACCAGATATGAATTCAGCTGGACGCCCCGTCAAAGTTGTAAGATTCGGCTCAGCCAGTACTTTTGCCAAACCGTTTGATCTGGATAGCTCCAAAGCTGCCAGAAAAAAATTATCTCCAACCAAATCTTGAAAGTACAAACCTTTATCGCTGATACTGGGAGTACTGGATTGGAACTTGGATACTGACGGACCGATAACCGGCACTGTTCCATCAGGAATACCTGCGGCCAAAAATGGAATTTCTTCGTTATCGATTAAAACATTTGGCCATGAACCACCACCATTTATGGCACCGGCACCGGATTGGAAATTCAATAAATTTAAATCAGTATCCAAAGAGCGTAGAAACGTTCTAGACATCTCCGCCACTTTTACTTCCAGCATGATCTGCTGACTGCCTACCACTTCTAGCAGGTTAACAACTTCGGCGCTCCCACAAGACGCTGACGCTTCTTTGCCCTCGCCCGTGCCGCCAGACTCTGTGCTGCAGCCAGGTAGATAGCCTTGTGCGACCTTAACTGCCGCCCCAACATTTGATGCAGAACTTACCTCACCGGCTAAAATCAACTTTTCCTGCGCGGAAAAAACACGAATAGACTCGTTCGGCATCATGTTATGCAGCTTTTTCTTCAGCAATGCCAGATCGTGTGTAACTTCAATATTTATCGATTGAAAAATTCGATCTTGTCTGTCCCAAAAAACTACATTGGTGGTTCCAAGGGTTTTGGCCACCACATGCACTTGGTCATTACGCAGAACAACAATATCCGCTATTGAAGGATTACCAAGCGAGACACGCATTGGTTTTTTGTCCAGGCCAATAATTTTAGATTTGTATAGGGGTAGGACTAAATCTTGTTCACCGATATCCGCCTTTGCGATTGTGCTGTAAACAAAACACACGAACAACGGTATCGCTATCAAAGCGAATGGAGTTTTTAGCAGACGACTGAAATTACTTTGATACATCTTATTTCCTGTCGGTCGCCTTCCATTGCGTTTTGCGAATTCGTTCTAACAGTCCACCTTGGCTGTTTATTGCCGAAGGGTGGTTCTAACAACTTCGGTGCCTCGAATAATCGTTAATCTATCGTCGGGCTTCCGAATTTTTTTCTTCACTACGGGCAATGCTGCAGCCAGTTCAGGGGCCTGTGCATTTTGCTCAAGTTCTGCCTCAGCAGCGCTCCGCGCGGCCAACAGGTTTTCACCTGGTGTAAGCTGTGTGCTTTGATCATCAGGGTTCCTAAGAACCAACTGAATATTTCCCTCTTCTGTTGCACTTGCCAAAAGAGCTGCGTGTTCAAGCTTTGCTTCGAGTGTCACAGCACGTACCACAATCGGTTCGTCTTTCGCACTTGAAGCCTTTTGATCAACCGCTAGTACCTTTACGTTTTGCAGTAAAGTTGATGTGATTGCTCGGCGATCTTCCATCCGAGTGGCGAGCACATCGACACGGTTACCAGGCAATAAAAACCCAGCCACGCCAGCAACATCATTTACCCGCACCGTAATCGCTCTCATCGAAGGTTTCACGATCGACGAAAGCCGGCTGCCCTGAAGCTTGTCTGTCACGCGGGCGCTCAAAAACAGCTCATCAGGTAACATTTCCTGATTCACAACCTTTCCTACAATGTCTTCCGTTGCAAGTATCGCGCCCTTGGGGACGCTATCTGAGGGCCATTCCATCTTTTTCAAATGGGATTTATCTAGAGTTTTACCGTGTGGAATTTCGCGAGCTGCGACGTAAATTAGCGTGGCAGATTCATTCGCAGCCGCTTCCGGAGATTGTTGTTGAATCCAGCCATACGCCATCATCGCGGCACCCGTGCCCAACAGCAGTGCGAGCAGCAGCAAAACACCAGCCTTCATATTCAACATGACAACACCTCAAACGGGTTAACTGTGACTCAGTCACCTTTATCGGCAAAATCGGATAGGATTTGAGCGTTGTAGCGAATTTACCTAGTTAAAATGTAGGTACGGCGCAAATAATGTGCCAGTGGCGATCGCTGCTGCGTATGGGTAGCGTTTGTCTTTAATCGGAAATGTCTTGAGCAACGCAACCCAAATCAACGCAAAAATACCGCCGGTCATGAGCGTTGCAAAACCTGCCATCAAAGTAGTCTGAAAGCCAAGATAGCTTCCGCACATCGCCAGAAGTTTCACATCGCCTGCCCCCATTTTACCCAACAAGTAAAACGGCATAAGCATGATTAGCCCGGCTAGAACACCCATCAAAGCTTGCACAATAGTGACCCCACTGTGCGAACTGAACGCAGCGAAGCCTATACCCACGCCTAAACCAACAGCAATAATACTGTTAGGAATACGCCGCGATTTGAAATCGCTAATCACGCAAATTAGCAGTAGGATGAAAAGAAATGGAAGAGAGTACAATGTTGGCGGGTGTAAGCTTGGCTATCGAACATAGCTGTCAGAACGACAGCCATGTTCGTTAACGAGAGTGGTGGTATTAGCCCGTGATGGACGTGGTTATCCCACCAATTTTTGTCGCCACAGCTCCACCTAAGTTGGTGAACGCTAGCAATACAGCTGATGCAACTACTGCACCTGCAACCGCGTACTCAACCGTGGTTAAGCCTTCTTCTTTAGTAATAAACCGTTTGATTTTTTGTTTTAATTTTTTCATTTGGTTATCGCCTACTTAGTTAAAATGCATGAGCCGTGGTGCAGCTCTTTTTACAAATCCATTGTGTGTTTAATTGACTAATAACATCGCCATAACTTATGTATCGACGGTCGACTTACCCGAATTTAATTACGGTGGAAGTCTTTGTGGAAAAAATGCGACGTACAACCTATAAAACCTTGTCGAACCTCACAGCCCAATTATGATCAACCATATCAGGCGTACGCTCTTCGCTGTCCTGACAATCATCCTCGCCGCTATTGCGATACAAACAATAAGCAAGTATGAGCGTGTTCTCATCGATACTGACTGCTCGAAATTCGGTTTTACCCTCCTGAACTTTAAATTCAGGCTCATCTAAACCCTGGCTAGTGTCAAACTTGAGTAGCTCATTGCTTACAGCCGTGAGCTTAATTGCGATCAAGTGGTTACCGAATACGCTGGTAAAGGGATCGCCGTAGTCGAGGTTAAACGTGGTTTTTCGCACAGCATAGCTATCGCCCTCGCATCCCACATCAGCCCAGTTTTCATCAGTTATGATTAAGCTGTCTGCGTAAAACTCGTAGGTTGATTCCAATCGCCCGGTGCAAGACGCTTTCCAGCGCCCTGCTAGTGCTGCCGCATTGATGTCGGCTAAACCACGCCCTTGGAGTTTTTCAAAGTACCGCCCAGAGCGCACCGCAGGTCGAGTGATCTTATAATTCTCAACTAGCGTATTGAACTCCAGCTTTCCATCAACAAAATCGATATTGACGTAACTATCGGTACCGAGGTCCTCATCAATATCGCCTGCATAGACACCGCGCTGCGTTACAGTCGTATCCAATTCCCACACATTCGACCCATCACTGAGGGTGCGGTATTGACCCAGGTTCCAACTACGAATAGGCAGTGGATACCACTTGCTGGACGGTATTCCAGAGCAATCTAGCGAGTTATAAACATATTCAGATTCTATGAGCTGGGTCTGCGTGAAGACGAAGACAGTGCGTAAACTTTCAGTGGTTGAAAAGATAGAATTAACTTGGCGACAGTCGGTACCAGCCCATGCACCTAGCACAGCTGTACGAAAAAATCGCGAATCGCTCTCGACAAAGTCAGGCGATGTAGGGTCAACGCCGAAATCAATAAACTCAGAATAGCCTGAGCCGATGGCGCTTGAGGTATTGGAAGTCACGCCAACAGCGCTTTCACCAGAATTGCTTGTATTGCCTGCAGTACTTGTGCTGTCTTGAGTACTTGTGCTGCCTGCGTTAGAAGACGCACCATCAACGCTGGACGTCTCCTCGGCATTGACCGCGTTCACCTCACTGTTGCTCTGATCTCCAGTTTGTGTTCCACCAGTCGCGGGGCTGGCAGTAGCACCCTGCTCTATTGTTGGCTGGGCTGCTCCCACTAAGGGTGTATCAGTGCCAGAATCACGCGAGCTACTGCTAGAACTGGACGTACATCCGCTAATGGCCAACACGATGGCAATGGCAAGGCACGATTTGTCCAAAGACATAGAACAGGAGTCCGAAGAGGAAATAGGTCCCTGTAGTAGCGTGCGCTCGAATATCCAACTTCAATTCAAGCCAGACTGATTGTGACAGAACACACAAAAAAACCACTCACGCAAACGCATGAGTGGCATTTTCGATCGTCAGTGTTTTGTGACGCGTTAGCCGTTGTCGACCTTTCGCTTTACCGTGATGACAACACCGCGATTAGGGAATGGCGTGCTGTTTGGTGTGGGTGACCAGCAACCCTCATCGTAAATTTTATCGTGCGGTACGCCACTATACAGAAGCGCCTCCTTTACACGATTCGCACGGCCAATCGCCAGTGCGGCGTTACCGTTTTCAATTTTAGTCACACCTGTTGAACACCCCACAACCGATACCACATCTGTATCTGGATCAAAACTAGTCATCATGTCGCCTAGAATTTTCTTATTCCTGGCACCGAGTACATAGGAGTCATCACCGAAAATTAAAATCTCTTCAACAACGTTCTGCTTATCGGCCAAGAGGCTTTCATAGTTTGATGTGCCCGATACCGCTATATTAATCTTACGTACTTTCTCGAACCCGTCTGAATCAATAGTGCCAATTGGCTCAACCACTTCACCAGGCTTACTGATCAATAGCTCGCTTGGACGATCTATTGCAGTATCAGCTTCAACCTGCACATTCGCCGAATCTACAACAAGTTGACTCAAGTTCGAATCATCGTCCACATCGCCACTGGCAAGCGTATCAGTAGCATCATCGCTTACAGCCAAAGCTTGGTCATTTGCCGCAACCGGTGAATCAAATGTGTTGCTATCGGGTGAAAGCGAGGATATATCTTCTGTTTGAGCAATCGTTGCGCTGGCGGATCTGCTTGGTTGATTGGCAAACAACGTGTCGTCCGATTCCAGATTCGTCACATCGGTTCCGCGAACAAGCATTGGCTTGATTGGCTCTACTCGATCACCATCAAGTGGTTTATACACACGACGAAAATCGATATCACCTACGGATAAGTCATAGGTGTAGCTTTCGCCAATAACAGGGTCTTCGAATTCAGTGATGGTGAAGCTGATAAAATTTTCACTTTGCTCGTCTTCAACAGTTTTTACTGAGTAACCACTTTTTGCAGCTGCCGCTCGCAGGGCTTTAGCAAAATTGAGTCTTGCTTTCACGGCCGTGGGTAATGTAGCGGAAGTTGTGTCTGCGTCCAAAGCAAAATTCAAAACGCTTGACCACGGTGACAGTTCGTCGATTTGCACCATGATGTTGACAAAATCCTGAGCAATGACCGCGTCGGCCTTGATGGCGGGTTCCGGTGTTGGGATGGGAGCAACCGGCTCAGCTGGCTGCATTGCGCATCCAGCCATAACCAGTAGGCCAACACATGCAAGGAGTAATTTGGTGGAGTTCATTTCCGGTACCTCTTCGTAAACAAAGCCATGCGTCCTGTTACCGCAATCTCGGCAATCTGGTACGTCAACCTGTAGGCAATAAACGAGTGACGACTATCAAAATGGGCAATAGTGTGAAGATACCGAAGCCGCGTGAAAACTACCACTGATTTTTGCCTAAAATCACGGCTAGTAGCGCATGTACTCGTGACTCAGGACCATGCGAACCAGATGTGCAGCATTTTTCGCCCCAAGCTTCGTCATTACTTTCGAGCGGTACAACTCCACCGTTTTAATACTGATATTGCATTCTCTGGCAATCTCGACATTGCTTAAGTCAGCCAACAGGCCGCGCACAATTTCTGATTCTCTGTTTGTCAGCGAGCCCAACTGTGCTTGAGTGCGGACCAATTCGCACCTATCCGCGCGGACGCTTCGGCGTAGTTGCATGGATTTTGAAAATGCCATGCTCATCGCACGCATCAAGGCTACGCGCTCCAGCGGTTTTTCTAATAAGGTGATCGCCCCTCTTCCCATGACCGCAATTGCGCTCGGCACATCTGCATGCGCACTCATATAGATAGCGGGTATAAAAACACCGTGCCGATGTAATTGGTCGAGCACTTCCAAGCCACTCATGGTGGGCATGTGTACATCGATTAGCAGAGCAGATTCGTGCCTCTTTCCTGCGTGCGACACAGCGTCGATGGCGTCTTCTGGCAACGTGAATTTGCGCACACCGTAGCCCTGCGAGCCAAGCAAGTGGGTTGCGAATTTAATGCATTGAAGGTCATCGTCTAATACATAGACGGTTCGTGATTGAGATTTATTAAGCATGGGTTCATATCCTTATAAACCAGTTTTGTTTGTCGGGAATTCACTATACACAAAACTTTCGTGGCAAAGCCAGTGTTCATATCGTGTGATATTTTTCGTGTGATTTTTTCCTCACAATTTCGTAAAATCGTGCACAAAATGCAGGAACTAACTATATCAACTCACTTCTAAAACTGATATGTATAGGTAAAGCTTTTTCGGATTGAAAAAATGAAGTACCCATTAAAGAGAATCTGTGAGCGATCAAAACCCAGACTGGTATCGTACGGCTACGCCACGCTACTTATTACCACTCTAACCACCACAGCACTCACGAGTCCATCGCTGTTGGCGCAAACCTTTGAATCTGTAGTCCCAATGGGGACTTGGGCAAATAACAAAGCAGTGCGATACGCAGGCGCTCCGGTGGATTTGCATTTGCGTACAGGCTACGAACGCGCAATCATCTTTCCAGAACCTGTGACTTTGTATGCTGTGAACAATGAATTGGTAACCGAGTACCGCGATGGATTATTGCCTGACTGCGTTTTTGAAATTTCAGATAAGACCATGAGCTTTAGCCCATTCGGCAGATTCTTGCCACAAACAGTGGCTGTTCGAGGCAAGAATACGGGGTTTGTTTTTGAATTATCGGTTAGCTCCAGCCCCATTGGAAGTCGCCAACCGATTGAAGTACAACGGTAGTGTGCTTACTCGGTTACACAACCTTCAACACAAAGTAATTCTTTTTACCGCGTTGCAGTAAAATAAACTTATCGTTGATTAAGTCCTGTGTACCAATCTTGTGCTCTTCGAGCACTTTAACTTTGTTTACCGCGACAGAATTTTCTTTTAACGCGCGGCGTGCTTCACCATTGGACTTTAAAAAGCCAGTATCGGTTGCCAAGGCAGCAACGATGTCAAGACCTGCCGCCACATTCGCCGCTGACACTTGCGCTTGTGGCACACCATCAAACACATCCAAAAAAGTTTGTTCATCGAGCGCTTTCAAATCATCGGCCGTTGCGTTACCAAACAAAATGGAACTTGCCTGCTTTGCTTTTTCGAGGGCGTCAGCGCTATGTACCATGGTTGTAAGTTCATCGGCTAAACGTTTTTGCAGTACGCGCAAATGCTTAGCCTCATTGTGTTCAGCAATTAGTGCGTTGATCTCTGATTCATCTAAGAACGTGAAAATACGGATAAACTTCTCGCTGTCCTCATCACTCGAATTTAACCAGTATTGATAAAACTTATATGCCGATGTTCGCGCAGGGTCGAGCCAGACGTTTCCACCTTCGCTCTTACCAAACTTCGAACCATCAGCCTTGGTTATAAGAGGGCAAGTTATGGCGTAGGCCTTACCATTGGCAATGCGACGAATTAATTCAGTACCCGTGGTAATGTTGCCCCATTGATCGCTACCGCCCATTTGCAAGCTGCAATTGTTCTCTCTAAATAAATGCAGAAAGTCGTAACCCTGCACCAGCTGGTAGGTAAATTCGGTGAAACTCATACCTTCTGAACCACCGCCAGAAGTATCGGCATCAGCATCGACTGTGATGCGATTCTTTACCGAGTCTTTCGCCATCATGTAATTTACGGTGATGTGCTTACCCACATCGCGAATGAAATCCAGGAACGAGAAAGACTTCATCCAATCATAGTTATTGACCATGACGGCTGCGTTGTCTTTTGCCGAATCGAAGTCCAGGAAATGTTCTAGCTGCTTTTGAATTGCATCTTGATTGTGCCGAAGCGTGGCTTCATCCAACAAATTACGTTCGGCCGATTTACCCGATGGGTCACCGATCATACCGGTGGCGCCACCCACAAGTGCCACAGGTTTATGACCGCAGCGTTGAAAATGCGCCAAAAGCATAATAGTGACCAAGTTGCCAATATGCAGCGAATCGGCAGTCGGGTCGAAACCGACGTAAGCACTGCGCATGCTTTCGAGCAAGTGTTCTTCCGCACCGGGCATTACATCGTGAATCATCCCGCGCCAGCGCAGTTCTTCTAGGTAGTTATTCATTTAAGAAAACGGTTGCTTGTCGTGTTGTTGTTTATTTTACCCTCTAATGCGCTATCAAGTGCGCAATTGCGACCCCGATCTGGTTTACACTTTAAAGCATAGACCTCAGCACGATAGAAGATCAGCGCATGCAACCCACCGTAAACGAAAAGGGCTCGCCGCCAACCGCCTCGACCAGCGACATTATGTTGGTGCAGGAAACCATGCAAGATTTAGGCTTGTACAAAGGTGAAGTCGACGGCATCCCGGGGCTGAAAACCATGCAAGCGGTGCGCACTTACAAACGCCGGCAAAAAATGCCGCAAAATAATACGCTGGATACAGAATTTATCGAACACCTGCGCAATATTTTCTAGCTCACGTTTTATTCCCGAGTGCACAATTTATCGCCACTGCCTAGTGGCGAGTTACTTACTTGAACGCGCCGGCTTTATAGATCAACGCATTGAGCGTGCTTAGCGACGGTTTTGCGCCAATGCTTCGAACCTCGTCGGCCAAGGCGATTGCCCCAAACTCGCTTAAAGCAGGGGTTGCGAAGCGCATAAACTTATCTTCAACTTCAGAGTGCTCAAACGGCATCTCTGGGTCACCTGGCGCTTCAACCGTGCCTGATTCGAGCTTGCGTCCATCGCTCAATTCAAGCGTTATGTGGCTATATCTTTTTGCCGGGAATGCATCGTTGTATGCATCAACCTCAACCAACTCAACCATGCGGCTAATGCGCAGCACATCTTCATTGACAAGGCCATCGCCATCGATGTGTTCTACGTTCACGTTCTTGTGCACAGCAGCAACTGCTGCGGGAAACGGTAAGCTGTATTGTGCCTGCTCCGTGCTATCCGGCTCACTCACAGCAAGCCGTTTGGATTCATGGAAAGTGGCGATTTCCATACGCTCGATATCACTGTGCTTGAATTCATGCTCGCTGTGCAGTTTTAACACGGCAGCTATGGCCGGTTGTGCCCAACGGCAAACCGGAAAAGCTTTGATATATTGCTCTAGCATGTACCATCGCGAACCAAGGTCAGACCACACGTTTTGCACATCATCTTGCTCAATCGTTAAGGCTGGAGCACCGGTGAATCCATCGCGCGCCAACAGGCTTGCCGAAACTCCCGCCATAGCGCCCCACCCCGAACCATCTTTAAGCATGGTTGGATGATCAATGCACCGCATCATTTGCGAACGCGGTCCGTGGTATTCAGCGATACCCAAAGCTTCGCGCGTGTGTTTAGCTGATAACTTCATCGCCCGTGAGCCAATACTTGAAGCAGCCAAAGCAATCCATGCACCTGAGGTGTGATAGTCGTTAGCACTTTGATGCAAGGCAATACCGGCGCGTGTACCAATTTCGTATGCCATTAATAAGTGACCCATTAAATCGGACTCCGAGCTCTCCACATCCATTTCGCAAAACGCTAATGCACTGGGCAAAACTCCACAACCAACGTGCCCTTTCGTTAATTTCTGACCATCGTGAGCATCGACCGAATCAATCAACATACCACCGGCCAATGCTGCACCCGGTGCGCTACAACGTCTACCATCAAATAAGATGCGACAACCTTCAAAACCAGGCGCGGTTCGTGGCGCGAATTGCTCATACGCATGTTGGCGAATAAGCTTTGACAAAGTGGTGGCTGTGCCACTGGCGGCCACGCCCAGCAAATCAAGCAAAGCTAAGCGCGCGCTCGCTTGTACATCTGTTGGTGCATCGGCCCAACGAAGATCGTGAATGAAGTCGATAACGGGTGCTGACATAGCGTGATTTCACGAAAAAGTTCAAATCATAATAGCGTATTGCGTTTGAATCCTCCACGCATTGCGCTTACTCGATCAAGCTGAAAATAAAGTAAACTGGCGACATGCACTTTCTCATTCTTGCGCTCGTCGGCGTTTTTCTCCTGTCATTCCCCAGTTTTTGGATAAAGTACGTTTTGCGTAAGCACGGTGTGCGCCGTGATGACTTACCCGGTACAGGGGCAGAGCTTGCCATTCACTTACTCAAACAATACGAACTTCACGACGTCGTCGTTGAAGAAACCGAAGAAGGTCGACATCACTACGACCCCGGTAGCAAAGCCGTTCGCTTAGGCCCGAGTGTGTACCACGAAAAATCGCTGTGTGCTGTCGCAATAGCTGCGCACGAGGTTGGACACGCTATTCAGTTTGAACGACAAGAAATTATTTCAGTGTTACGTGGCAGGTATCAGCCAGTCGCTCAGATGTTTAAAAAAGCTGGCATTTTAATGTTCGGTGCTTTGCCGTTTGTTGGCATATTGCTGCGGGCACCGAGCGCCATGTTTATATTTGTGGCGTTAGGCATCTTGCTACAACTGATTGGTGCGTTGATGTACTTGATCGTATTACCCGAAGAATGGGATGCCAGTTTTGGTAAGGCCCTACCCATATTAAGTAAAGGTGAATACGTGCAAGAAGAGGACATTCCAGCTGTTCGAAGAATTTTAAAAGCCGCCGCCTTTACCTACTTTGCTGGTGCATTGTCCGACCTTGTTAATATTGGCCGCTGGCTACTTATTTTGCGTAGGTGACAAGCACAGCAGTTACGGCGTACACTCGATGGACAATTTAAATAAAGGGACATCGATATGAAAAAGCTTCATACCCCAGTGACACGCCGTCGCTTTATTCAAGCAGCCAGTGCCGGCGGCGCGCTTGCTGTGTTGCACCCTTACTCCGTATTCGCAAAAAGCAATCAAGCACACTTGCGCATTATGGAAACCACAGACCTGCACGTTCATGTATACCCGTACGACTATTACGGTGACAAACCTGCCGACAATGTCGGACTGGCACGCACTGCGTCCATCATCAAAGGCATTCGTGAAGAAGCCAGCAACAGTATGCTTATCGACAACGGTGATTTTTTACAAGGCAACCCTATGGGGGATTACATCGCGTACGAAAAAGGCATGTCAGCAGGCGACATCCACCCAGTAATAGCCGCGATGAACACGCTTGGCTTCGATGCCACAACCTTGGGTAATCATGAATTTAACTATGGTTTGGAATTTCTTGATGCAGCCTTGGCCGGTGCCAACTTCCCGGTTGTGTGTGCAAATATTGCGAACGGAAAATTGGCCGCAACTGCTACTGCAGATGCACCGCTGCCTAACGTGAAACCCTACGTTATCCTCGATCGAACCGTGCTGGATGGCGACGGCACAGAACACACGGTTAAAGTTGGTTTGATAGGCTTTGTACCACAACAAATTTTAAATTGGGATAGACGTTGGCTAGAAGGCAACGTTGAAACCCGCGACATCGTAAACGCTGCACAAAGCTGGGTGCCGCAGATGAAAGAAGAAGGTGCCGATGTCATCATCGCGCTATCACATTCGGGCATCGACTCATCGAGCCGGACCGAAGGCATGGAAAACGCGTCCCTGCATCTAGCCGCCGTTGAAGGTATCGATGGCTTGTTGTGCGGTCATCACCATTTAGTATTCCCCGGCGCTAAGTATGCCGACCTACCCGGTATCGATGCAGATAAAGGAACGCTGTTCGACAAACCCGCCGTTATGGCAGGCTTTTGGGGTTCACATATGGGCCTCATGGATTTACTGCTTGAGAAAAGTGGTGACGAATGGAAGGTGGTGTCTTTTGAAACTGAAGCACGTCCAATTTCAGAACGCGTAGAACGCAAAAATGTTGCCTTGGTTGAAAGTCAACAAGATGTACTCGATTCGGTTAAAGCAGATCACGACGCAACGCTTGCGTATGTGCGCCGTGCCGTTGGTAAAACCGCTGCACCTCTTCACTCCTACTTTTCATTAGTTGCCGACGACCCATCCGTGCAGATCGTATCGCAAGCACAAACCTGGTACATAAGCGATATGATGAAAGGCACACAGTGGGAAGGGCTACCCGTGTTATCAGCAGCAGCACCGTTTAAAGCCGGCGGTCGTGGCGGCCCTGACTATTACACCGATGTACCGGTTGGCGATGTGGCTATTAAAAATGTATCTGACCTCTACCTCTATCCAAACACTGTGCGTGCAGTTGCCATTAGCGGAGCCGGTGTAAAAGAATGGCTAGAACGCTCGGCTGGCATTTTCAATCAGGTCAAACCTGGCCTGGCAGACCAACCCTTAATAAATCCTGCGTTTCCATCGTATAATTTTGATGTTATCGATGGCGTAACTTACCGCATCGATTTAACGCAACCATCAAAGTATGGACCCAAGGGTGAAAGCGAAAACCCAGACGCCAACCGCATAGTTGACTTGGAGTTTGATGGCAAGCCTATCGACCCTGAGCAAAAGTTTGTGATAGCTACAAACAACTATCGAGCAGGTGGTGGAGGCAATTTTCCCGGGATAAACGCAGATGCAACCATTTTTGTTGGCCCTGATACCAATCGCGATGTGATTGTGCGATATATCGTTGATCAAGGCACTATCAATCCAAAAGCTGATTCCAACTGGTCGTTCGCACCAGTCGAAGGCGCGAGCGTGATATTCGACACGGGGCCTGCTGGTAAGAAACACGTATCTGATGTAACGGCAGTTAATATTGAACCTGCCGGCGAAGGTGATGAAGGATTTGCGCGTTACCGAATTAGCCTCGGCGGCTAAGGCTCACTATTAACGCTGTACTGGCCTTGTTATGAGGCCAGTACACTCAGAAAATCGAAAATTAACAGCAGCTTAAAAATTTTTTCGCGCTCGCCCACTGGCATTGGCTAGGTTACAGCCTTCACTGTCTGATATTTTGGGTCTTTCCAGATTTTGTCTTTGAGAATAGATTCAAGGACATCAACAGCCCTGATCACATCGTCTGTACTGATGTACAAAGGAGTGAAGCCGAATCGCATGATATTGGGTGCACGAAAATCACCGATCACACCCTGATCAATTAATGCCTGAACCACGGCATAGCCATGCTCAAATCCAAACGAAACCTGTGAGCCACGATCTTGCGCGTCGCGCGGACTGGCCAGAGATAGTTCCGGGCAACGCGCTTCAACTTGTTCAATAAATAGCTCAGTGAGTTGCACGCTCACCTGCCGAAGCGCTTGCATATCAACATCATCAAATAAATCCAGAGCGCAAGACAGGGCTGCCATTTGCAACACGGAAGGCGTGCCTACACGCATCCGGTCTATCGTCGGTGCTGGCGTGTAGTTGGGTTCAAAAGCAAACGGCGCCTGGTGTCCAAGCCATCCCGATAACGCAGGCGTTATCGTCTCGATAAGATCGGGTCGTACATATATAAATGCAGGCGCCCCTGGGCCTGCGTTTAGGTATTTATAGGTACAACCTACCGCAAAGTCACAAGCGCTATGCGTCAGTTCAACGGGTATGGCACCAGCACTATGAGCCAAATCCCAAACACTGATGGCACCGGCCTTATGCGTTAGTTCGGTAATGCGCTGCATGTCGTGGATTCTGCCAGTGCGGTAGTCCACCTGCGTAAGCATGACCACAGCCACTTGCTCATCAATTGCACCAGCAACGTCCTGGGGTGCTACGGTTTTCAACTCATAGCCATGATCTAATGAGTTGATTAAGCCCTGCACCATATACAAATCGGTTGGGAAATTCCCTGTGTCGGACAATATAACGCGACGCTGCGGATTCATCGTTAAAGCAGCAGACACGGCTTGATACACTTTGATGGACAAGGTATCGCCAAGTACGATAGTACCGGCCTGGGCACCGACAATATTCGCTATTCGGTCGCCTAGCTGACGAGGTTGTTGCATCCACCCGCAATCATTCCAACCACGGATGAGTTGCGTACCCCACTCCGACTCGACAGTTTGGGTGATTTTTGCACTGACCGCCTTAGGTAGTGGACCCAGTGAATTGCCGTCAAGGTATATAAGATTTTCGGGTATATCGAACTGCGCTTTTTTGTATATCATTATTTTGATGGCGACAATGCGGAATATAAGTACGTTTGTAACTGTAGGGCGTTACACGGTTTGTGTAACACCGGTAAGCCTAGCTTGTCGATCTCGAGCAAACGCTCGGCTGCGATATCCCCGGTGATGACAATAGCCGGAACTTTGTAACCACAATGAGCGTACACCAGCTCAAGCGCCTGCTCACCCGTTTCATTATCCTGCAATCGGTAATCTGTAATAACGGCCTGTGGGATCTCGCCATACTCAATTAATTGTTTAACCGCTTCTTTGCCGGAACTTGCAACCATCACTGTACACCCCCACTCACCTAACAAGCCTTCCATCGACACTTGAATCTCTACCTCATCATCTATAATGAGAACAAAGAAATCGTCAAACGCATAAGGTGTGACTGCGTCGCTTGCAGCCTGTCGAACAGTTTCAGTCTCATCACCGATGGGCAGCTCAACAGTAAATCGTGAACCTTCACCCTCGATTGAATCAACTTGCAAGCTCATGTCGAGTAATTGGCAAACACGCCGAACGATAGACAAACCCAGACCCAGACCCTTGCTCCGATCTCGCGCAGGGTTATTCAGCTGCACAAATTCATCAAAGATCCGTTCTTTTTGATCTACCGGAATACCGCGGCCGGTATCGGCAACCGTCAATCTAATATTATCGTCCGCTTGGCGTGCAAGTAGTGTCACACCGCCTGACTGGGTATAACGAACTGCATTGCTAACTAAATTGCGCACGACACGACTTAGTAGCAATGGGTCGGTATATACGACAACATCATCCACCTCAATATCGAAAGTTAAGTTTTTATTGTTCGAAAGCTCCGCGAGCTCAACCGACAGATTCGAAATCAGCGGCTTGAGATAAAAGTGCTGCTTGTTTAATTTTAAAGTACCCGCATCGAGCGAAGAAAGGTCTAAAAGCGAATTGAATAAACCAGCTAAAGACTGAATTGACGTATCCATATGGGACACGATTTTACGCTGCTCAGGGTTCTTAACCTGTGCCGCCAAGGTAGTGCTAAACATACTCAAAGATTGAAGTGGTTGACGTAAATCATGGTTTGCGGCAGCAAAAAAACGTGACTTGGCAATATTCGCTTGCTCGGCAACCAGCAATGCTTTTTCGGTTTTTTTATTTTGAATTTGCAAGTTATCGATCAAATCCAAATTCTCAAATCGTAACAACACAGATTGACGCAACGTTGAGCGGATCCTGCTTGTGGCTATCCAGCTAACAGTAAAATACAAAACGATTAAAGCGGCAATCCAAAAATAACGAGACTCGCCAATAGCGTAAAACATATAGGCAGCGGGTACGAGAATTGGTAGCACAAAACACATATACAGCGGGATAATGGTCGCCATAGTCGCTGATGCGTTTGCAACTAGCCCGGTATACACCATGAGCAGGATGAGACTGATAATTGGCGCTTCAGCACTTATATAGAAAAGGCCCAAGCTCCCCCACATACAAGCGGTTGTAAAGATCAACACTGCAAGCACCAATAACGTCTGATTCAAGTTATCCCGATTAAGTTGAGTTTTCTCTAATCGGGTTACATGCACATAGCGGGCAATCGTTATAACAAGAAAAAACAGATACCAGGGGATAAGAAACGGTTTTGGCGCCTGCTGTATCAGCATCAACAGCATTATCGATGCTGTGCTAATCGTGGCGATTACATTGGTTTTTACATTGGCGAGTAGAATTTGCGCTTGCGCAATTTGTACTCGTTTCAATAAATCATCAGACATTGGAACAGACAACCGCTAGCACTTTACAACTCCATTTAGAATATACACCTGCCAAACCGTATTAAATCATATAGATTGAAGTTTTCGACGATACGGCTTGATCTTTGGTGCAACTGACTATTTTATATAGTGATTTTTCTTTTCATGAGGGGAAGATCAGTATTGTTGGATTTGTGAAACAGTACCAAATTTGTACATCCTAATTGACTATCCATAAGTACTACCAAGCATATCCGTAAAGGATGGTGATTGTCAGGCGATACAGTCAATTAAGCGGATCCCGGACAAACCTGAGTCAGACGAAACCAGGCGAGCTTGGTTTTTTGCGGGAATTAGGGGAGATTCTGAGTAGGCATGGGCAGCAGGAAACAAATATGTTCGGATTTTCGCGTCAACCGGTAGTTAAAGAAGCAGAACCAGCTGAGGACAAAGCATTTCGCAACCGACGTAAAGTCAGTGGTGAGCGTGTGGCCTGCCGATGCGAATTCACCCTCCCCAGCACTGACCCTTTTATCCACTGCAAAGTACAAACAAAGGGCTTAATGATTCTAAATGTACGTGGCTGCTGTGTTTATCCTGAAGAAGTGTTGTCACTGGAAGACACAAAAAAAACCTTTCCCGAAGCCCGACTGCTAACACTCAAAAAAATAGTTCTGACCGGTGAAGATGATCAAGAGTTTGTTCTGGAAAACCTATCGATCAGACGCGTACGTCTGGTAACTGATGAACACGGGGATGGAATCATTTTGCGCTTCGTGAATTTAACCGAGGAACAACTCGACTTACTGGTTAGCCTATCAAATCGATATGCGATGAAAGATCAGACTAAACCAGCTGCTTAAAAAACTGACCACCCACAAAGCTTTTAACGTTGCAACAGATGTTAGCTCGCCGGCCTGTATAAGCGCCAAGCAAGATAGCTTGCGCTATTGGCTGAAGGAATTCGATTAAATAAAAAGTTATCCGCACCGTATAACACGACACCCTCTTTTGTCGTAACCGCTGAACGATACGTGTTTCTAACCTCCCTTACTGTTTGTTCGTCGTAGTCGCCGTTCGGATAACAAAAGTGATCCACAGATCGATCCAACTGATCTTCCAGTATTGTTTTTGAATCAGCTATTTCTGTAGCCAAATCAGTTTCGGATAGGTTTTTTGCGATAACGTGATTGGTGGTGTGCGAACCTATTGTGACCAAGCTCGAGTCGATGCCTCGCAGATCATCCCAGCTCATCATGTCATACGCGACCCGTTGCGCATCAGATGGCGTAAAGGCAGGAGTGAGTTTTCGAATTTCGTTTGTGTAGGATTGCCGAGTATCGATATCAAGTGCTTTCATGCAGGCGACTATCGATTCTGCGTCATTGGCACAATTCAAACTCTTCGCTATTTCGCCTGTTTGATCGGGTGTCAAAGAATACAAACGCTCCCGTGCTTCATGATTCCACAGCCAATTGCCCTTTTCGACCAAACCTGGACACACGAAGAAGGTTGCCGGTGCCTTATATTTTTTTAAAATTGGATAAGCATGCGTCAGATTGTTCCTTAATCCATCGTCGAATGTGAGAACCAACTCATTTGTAAATGGCTGCCCTGCTTGAGACATTGCAAGCATTTGATCAAGCGAGATAACGTTAAAGTGCGTGGTTAAGAATTTTACTTGCTGCTCGAACACACTAGCCAGATGCGCATCATCACCGACGCCATGCAACATGATGATTCTGCCCACAGAACTACGTTTAGCCAAGAGTGAGGAGACACCCGTGGCGTAGTAAATCTGCTGTATCGCATTAATTATATGGCTTTTCACTGAGATGGGCTCTATTAACCAAGCGTAATGATATCAACGAAGAGTATTAGTTGGTCAAAGTGCAATTACCCATAATGGGTTTCGATAGGTCTATGAATTACACGCAAAAAAGGAGCCATCCAAATCGAGAGCCTTTACTTATTAAACTCGACGAGCCAGTGCCCAGGAGGAATGACCTACTTTAGCCGCAAACTGCGCGCCTGTGCCCAGCATGGGTAGTTGTCAGAATCGCTTCGCTCCCTGGTCACGGTGAAAGTACCATAGTAGGTATAAATAGATCTGTGAACTGCTCACAAAAAAAAAGGGCCATCCAATTGGATAGCCCTTTCTTTTTAAATAAACCCGGCGATGACCTACTTTACTCAGGCTGCGCCTTCGCCCCTTCGGGGTCGGCATAAAACGCCGATGCAGTTTGCTAACGCAAACTGTCACATTCTCCATGAGAAAGTAGGCCTGCGAACTGCGTGCATAAAAAAAGGGCTACCTAGTTGGCAGCCCTTTTTTACTTATTAAACCCGGCGATGACCTACTTTCACATGGGGAGACCCCACACTATCATCGGCGCGGACTCGTTTCACTTCCGAGTTCGAGATGGGATCGGGTGGTACCGAGACGCTATGATCGCCGGAAACTGGGTGGATGATATGTGCCTAAACTTCGACGTTGCCGCCGCAAGCGTAATCCTCACATACCTTCCGAATCTGGAGTGTCAAATCGAACCCGAATCTTATCACTAAGAAACGGTCCTGATAACTTCAATCGTTATGTTGTCGCATATAAACGCAAGCAACTGCTTGGGTGTTATATGGTCAAGCCTCACGGGCAATTAGTACAAGTTAGCTTCACACGTTACCGCGCTTCCACACCTTGCCTATCAACCTTGTAGTCTTCAAGGGCCCTACAGGGA
>CALHOU010000020.1 GCA_938035945.1 uncultured Granulosicoccaceae bacterium | reverse complement strand
GTGGATAATGTTTGTCGCGACGTATCCAAAAAAAGCACATCGGTTTGTAAGTCTGATCGAGCATGCAAGGACTTAAGCACCGTTAAAAATTCATCGGGCGTGTTGTGTTCGCCACGCATATCGATGCCGATGGCGAGTTTTTCGAATAACTTGTTTTTTTCCGCCAGCACTTTATCAAGTAGGTCGTTCACCATCGAGCTGGGTAGGTTGTCGATGCAGTAAAACCCCTCATCTTCCAGGGTGTGCAGCGCAACGCTTTTACCCGAACCCGATAGTCCGGTAACGATCGTAAGTCGATTCATGATTGTGTTAATGCTTGAGCCTGTTTGGCTACCAAGTCTCGTGTTGCGTTGTAGCCGCCAGAGCGCAGAATATAGTCCCGCACTGCCGCTTCAACCAATACTGCCAGGTTTCTGCCGGGGGCAACTGGAATAGTGCGTTGTGGAATAGACACGCCGAGCACATCTCTTGGCGCATCAGGTGCACCGAGACGTTCGCCAACGATATCTTCAAGGCTGACTTCAAAATCATTGGGCTGAACATTCTCTAGGTTTACGATAAAGCGCAAAATTTTTCTTGATCGTGTGTGCGCATCACCGTACATGCGAGCGATGTTCAACACACCAAGGCCACGCACCTCTAAAAAATCTTGCAGTAGTGGTGGGCAACGACCTTCAACGGTGCCGGGCGCTATGCGACGAAACTCAGGTGCATCGTCGGCCACTAATATGTGCGAACGACTCACCAGTTCCAAAGCCAGTTCACTCTTACCCACGCTGGCTTCCCCGGTAATTAATACACCCGTTCCATGCACATCCATTAAGACGCCATGAATAATTTCCGATTCGGCCAACATTTGCGTTAAGCGATAACGCAGCGTTCTGATTAGCTCGCTATAGGTCAGTGAGGTTACAAACAAAGGGATATTGGTTTCGCTGGCAAGCGTCACGATGGATGCCGGCGGCGTGGCATTGTCTGTGACAATGATCAGTTCGCAACTCTCTTGT
Organism: uncultured Granulosicoccaceae bacterium; assembly: GCA_938035945.1. Taxonomy (GTDB): domain Bacteria; phylum Pseudomonadota; class Gammaproteobacteria; order Granulosicoccales; family Granulosicoccaceae; genus Granulosicoccus. The sequence goes on along the minus strand of CALHOU010000020.1, from coordinate 20,708 downwards.
AGCGAATACTCAAACCGATCAGGTTCAAGCGCGTCATCAGTGCTCACTAAACGCACCTCGGCTTTGCCGAGTAGCTGTATTCGGTTTGGACTGTTGTAGTTAAGCGGTCCGAGTAAACGTGGGCGTTTGGCTGCGCCGCGTTCGCTGGTCAATATTCGATCACCACCTTCGCGTCCGGCTACCCAGGTGAATTTGAGATCGTCTTTGAATTCGGCAAACGCTTTTGCAACGGTAAGCCGGCTTTTATTTGTCACGGCGTACGGGTTTCCAGATGATATTTAGGCAGCGGGTGCCGGAAGTTGCAGAAACGAATATAAAGCATCGGCCTGATCTGTACCAAATGCTCGCACTTCGTCGCGGAAATAGTCGTTGTTGAAGCGCTTGGCCAGAGCGGCCAATATTTTCAGGTGTTCATCATTGCACTGCTGAGGTACTAACAGACCAACCAAAATATCAACGGGTTGATCGTCCATAGCTTCATAATCTGCTCCATCCGCAAGCGTGATCATGGCGGCAATGGGTTCTTCGATATTGGCAAGGCGGCTGTGAGGAAGTGCAACCCCGTGACCCAGGGCCGTGCTACCAAGGCGTTCTCTGGTGATGAGTGCGTCAAATATGTCCATATCTGACTGGGTGTCATCATCTGCATCGGCCTCGTCACCTTGATCGAGCAGTTCGCTGACGCTTGGAGCAAGCAGTTCAGCGAGGGTCTGTAACGCGCGTTTTTTGCTACGTATGTCGCACTGGCAGCGTATTCTGCTGGGATCCAGTAGCTCTGATAAATCAATCATTCATAAAAACCGGGTGTGAATTAGCGAAAAAAGCCTACTGCGACCCCATTTGGCCGCAGCGACTTCTCTCTACCCAGTATTGTGCGCTCTTAAAGCGCGATAGGAAAGTGTCTGTCGTCACACCACCAGTGATTCAGTGTCCACCATGCGTAGCGGTTTGCTGCGGCGGTGGTGATTTTTGGCTTTTTCCTTGTGTCGGATAAGCTGGCGATCGAGCTTGTCCATGAGCAAGTCGATGGCGGCATACATGTCTGGTTGCGTGGTGTCGGCGTAGAGTTTGTTACCGGCGATAGAGATGGTGGCTTCGGCCTTTTGGCGTACTTTTTCCACTGACAGGATTACTTGGATATCAAACAGGTTTTCTGAATGTCTTTGTAACCGTTGAAGCTTTTCGACAACATAGTTGTGCATTGAGTTTGTGACTTCAACGTGATGGCCTGTGACAGTTAAATTCATATATTTCTCCTGTGAAGAATCGATGTTTGAAGATGTGAGAAAAAGTGGCGGAAGATTGCGCTTCCTGGAAGGGAGTAAACATTTTTTTGATTCAAGTGGATAGACAACACAGGATGTGTGTCGAAGCCGTGAACCGTGTTGTTAAAAAAATGCCTTTCTTGCATAAAACTTTTTTACCTTTTTTAAATAAGTTTTAATTAAAAATTCGTTTTGTTTCTTAGGTCCTTTTGGGTTAGTAAAAAATTAAGCGTTCACTCAGTGTAAACATACTCCGAGCCAATAAACAATATTTTGTGTGACGGTTGTAACAGTTAGCTTGAAAATGATAATTATGCGTGCCAAAGGTGTTACGTTTTTGTCGGTATTGGTAGTAACTTATACATGTTTAATGTGTACGAAAACTGCCCTTTACAAGAGCTCGGCCTTGTAAAGAGCACCTACTGCGCAAAACTAGTTCATTCGCTTGCGTTCATTCGACGGTGCGATGCCCATAGACTCGCGGTATTTCGCCACTGTTCTTCTTGCAACCTGTATACCGTCAGCGACCAAAGTGCTGGCAATTTTACTGTCGCTTAGCGGTTTAGTGCGGTCTTCCGCGTCTATAAAGCGCTGAATCATGGCGCGTATCGCAGTTGCGGAGCATTCGCCGCCATTGGCGGTAGAAACATGACTCGAGAAAAAGTATTTAAATTCGAAGATGCCGCGCGGTGTATGTATGTACTTTTGGGTGGTCACGCGTGAAATCGTCGACTCGTGCAAACTTAGCTGTTCTGCAATGTCGCGCAGCACCAATGGCTTCATTGCTTCTTCACCATATTCAAGAAAATTTCGTTGGCGTTCAACAATGGCGGTAGCAACGCGTAACAAGGTTTCGTTGCGGCTTTGCAAACTCTTAATGAACCAACGTGCTTCTTGCAAATGGTTACGTAAGAAGTTGTTGTCATCACTTTTATCTGCACGCTTAACCATGCCAGCGTATAACGCATTAATACCAAGCTTTGGGGCAATGTCAGGATTGAGTTCAACACGCCAAACACCTTTGACCTTTTGCACAAATACATCAGGAACAATGTACTGATCGTGATCTTGTACCAGTTGACGACCTGGTCTTGGGTTTAAGCTGCGTATTAGTGCTATGGCTTCTTGCAAGTGCTCATCGTTAATTTTTAACAATCGACGCAATCTTGAAAAATCATGTGCCGCCAACAAGTCAAGGTGATCAGTGACAATGCGTGTGGCGGTGGCTGTTAAATCTGTGGCCGGTAGTTGTGCAAGTTGAATCGCCATGCATTCACTGGCGTTGCGTGCGGCGCAGCCCGGTGGGTCCAAGTGTTGAACCATGTGCAAAACGGTTTCAAGCTCGCTCATTTCAAACATGTCTTCAGGGTCTTTGAAGTCACGGTTTAAACCTTCTAACAAGGTCTCTACGTCGTCGATTAGGTAGCCGTTGTCATCAACGGCATCGATCACAGTTTCGGCAATGACTTGATCACGCTCAGACAAGGGCGCAAATTGAATTTGATCGTTTAAATGATCTTGGATGCTAGAGATGCCGGCGTTATGAAACTCGGTAAAATCACGTGTTTCTCCATCTGAACCACTGCTGGAGGCGCTGGCAGGGGCACTGTTGTCGTAAACATCTTCCCAAACACTATCGACCGGGAGCTCATCAACATTGGCGTCGCTCATGGAGTCGGTTGCTTGTTCACTCATGGCCGCTTCAAAGTGTTCTTCTACGATCGTGTCATCGGCAGAGCTGGCACTGACTTCCTCTTTTATTTCTTCTTTTTTGAGTTTTTCTTCATTGCGCTTACGCTCATTGATTTCGGCGCTGTTTTCGTTGGCGGCATCATTCTCGCGAGGTTCAACGCCTTCTTCATCCGACATTTCCAGCATTGGATTGTTTTCCAAGGCCGATTGAATTTCTGTTTGCAATTCCAGCGTTGAAAGCTGCAGTAACTTGATGGCTTGTTGCAACTGGGGTGTCATAGCCAGTTGTTGGCCCATCTTGATTTGCAAAGACTGTTTCATTGAGCTTTCCAGTGTTATGTTGTGAGGCAAAATAATGACGCACATGTGCAGCATCACCCCTACCCAATGGGCGGAAAAATTTTGCGTTTTGCGCTTGTTTGAGTATGGCCTAAGCGAAGAGGATTACAACTGCCAAGTGAGGTGCTTTTAGTACTTTTGGGTGTTTTAAATGGAGAAGTTTTCGCCTAGATAGACTTGTTTAACTTGTTCATTAGCAAGCACATCATCGGGTTTGCCTTCGGCGATTAGGGTGCCTTGGCTCAATATGTAGGCGCGGTCACAAATACCCAGCGTTTCGCGCACATTGTGATCGGTTATCAGAACGCCAATGCCGCGCTCTTTCAAATGCTCGACAATGCGCTGAATATCCAGAATGGAGATGGGGTCAACACCTGCAAAAGGTTCATCCAGCAAGATAAAACTTGGGTCGGCCGATAAGGCGCGCGCAATTTCAACGCGGCGACGCTCGCCGCCAGATAAGCTAATGCCTAAGCTGTCGCGTATGTGGGCAATTTGCAGCTCTTCGAGTAGCGATTCTAGCTTGTCGCGTTGGTCTACTTTGCTTAATCCTTTGCGCGTTTCCAGAATGGCCATGATGTTTTGCGTAACCGTGAGTTGGCGAAACACTGATGCCTCTTGCGGTAAATAGCCAACGCCTAGTCGTGCGCGTGCATGCATTGGGTGCGAGGTGATGTCTTGATCGTCAAACAGAATTTGACCTTGATCGGGTTTGACCAAACCCACAACCATATAAAAACACGTGGTTTTACCTGCGCCATTTGGACCCAGTAGGCCAACGATATCGCCGCTGCTGACTTCAAGTGACACACCTTCGAGTATGCGCCGCTTTTTATAAGCCTTATGCAGGTCCTTCGCCACCAGCTTATGCTGAGACAAGTTGTCGCTGGTGTTCACGTTGTAATTACTTGCTTGGTGTAGGGGGTTGAATGCGAATACTCACGCGACCTTTATCGCCGCCTTCTGCACTGATTTTTTGTTTGGTTGAATCAAACACAATGCGTTCACTTTTAAGCCGTTGACCCGGTTGCTGTAACGTGGCACTGCCTTTTAGTACCAAACTTTTTCCAACGGCATCGTAGTCAATCGCATCGGCTTGACCGGTTACCAATTCACCCGCTTCGTTTTCTTGTTGAAATTTTATGGGTGCGCCGCTGCCTTCAATCCGACTCAGCTGTTTGTTAACCAAGGTGATGGCGATGCGCTCGGCATTAATGCGCATGGTGCCTTGCGACAACACAACATTGCCTGACCACACTTGCACGCCGGACTTTTCATCGAACTCAATGCGGTCTGCATCGATATCGATGGGTTGAGTGAAATCGCTCTCGCGCGCATGCGCAGAACCTGCGAGCATACTAGCGCATAAAAGTGCCGCGCAGGCGTATCGAGCGATGCTTATGGGATATAGATATCTGTTCATTTTAGTTTTTGGTCTCCCACTTCAAATCGCCCCGTCACTGAGGAAAGTAGGTTTAGCTTGCCTTCGTTCAGAGAGGACTGCAAGCCGATTGCACTCAATTGCCAGGTCTCCGCCACGATTTCGATGGGTTTATCGGTCTTAACCTCGTTTTCATCAGTCAGGATAGAAATTTCTTCGGTGCGAATGGTTAGCACCTCGTTGTTGGTAGATTCGCGTTTTAATACCACATCACCTTGCAGAGTAAAGACGCTTGGGTTTTTCAACAGCTGACCAATTTTTGAGCCGATTGTCCATTGCACGGCATCGCGGTGAAGCACGACTGAGGGTTGTGTTATTTCCGATCTGTCATCGATCGGGTAGTGCGCAAGGGTTTGCCCTGTGACTTCGTATTCAATGTTGCCCGAACCATCAAACTTGCGCGTACTAAATTGTTCCAAGTAGTAGTCTGACTTGGTCGCACTCATGTCGATGGTGTCTTCAACTTCAATCGTTTCAGGTGTGGTTTCAACCCAGTCGCGTATTACGATTGCAAGCAATAGCAAGGGTACGATTAGCCAATAGCGCGAGATTAGTCGCATTAACATGTGTGTTTACGCCTCACTACACAACACCTGCGGCAAACAGCCCGTGCATGGTGATAATGCCAACCACCTGTTCATTTTCAATCACGGGCAGCGCGGTTATTTTATGCTGCTGCATTTTATTCACCGCAGCTACAGCCAAGGCATCGGGCGCAATAGAGTGGCCACCTTTGGTCATCACATCGGTAATAGATACACCATGAATATCGATGCCGCGTTCAATCGCGCGACGTAGATCGCCGTCGGTGAAGATGCCCATCAGTTGTCCATTGTCGTTAGTGATGGCAACCATACCGAGACCTTTTTTGCTGATTTCAATGAGCGCCGCTGAAACAGGCACACTGTGCTCAACGGTTGGCAGGGCATCACCCTCACTCATGATGTCGCTAACATGTAGAAGCAGTTGTCTGCCTAACCGGCCACCGGGATGCGATCGGGCAAAATCATCCGCATCAAATCCTCGTTCGTGCAGTAAAGCAATCGCAAGTGCATCGCCGGTAACGAGGGTGCAGGTGGTGCTGGCGGTCGGGGCCAAACCCAGCGGGCAAGCTTCTTTATCAACACTGACATCCAAAACCACATCAGCCGCTTGCGCAAGTGTAGAGTCAGGCACACCGCTTAGTACAATGAGCTTTAGGCCTAAACGTTTTATACCCGGAACCAGTTTTATGAGTTCGTCCGAAGAGCCTGAATAAGAGATAGCGATCACCACATCGCCGCTTTGCATCATGCCCATATCACCATGGCTGGCTTCAGCTGCATGCACAAAATAAGCGGGGCTGCCGGTACTGGCAAAGGTTGCGGCGATCTTGTTGCCGATATGCCCAGACTTGCCAATGCCGGTAACAATAATGCGTCCGGTACAGCCTAACAGTAGAGTTACGGCGTCGACAAAAGAGTCATCAACACGGTTGAGCAGGGCGCCCACGGCCGACATCTCGGTGTCGATAACCGCTTTGGCAAGCGACACAATGCCTTGCTTATCTTCAGATGCTTGAGTCATTTTAGAGTTATTCGGGGGCGGTTTCGAGCTCGTCCAATTTATCTAACTCATCTAGTTCGTCCAATTCATCAAGTTCGTCTATTTCATCTAGTTCGTCCAACTCATCAAGTTCATCCAACTCATCGAGCCCACCAGATAGGCTTTTGGCGGAAGAAGGTTTGCGGCCAATTTTTACCCGTTTATCGGCATCAAGTGTTGCGGTTCGATGACGAGACACCCAAGCATCTCTCAATAATAAGTACGGGTCGAGTGCGGTATCCAACACGTTGCCAGCACTAAGCAATTGCGCACGTGTATCCACCAAATCCAACACAGTTGCACCTATTAATATGTCTCTGTTATCAGTCAGGTAGGGAGGTACGTTGGTTGTTTGTGATTCGACAACCAAGCCAGTGGTTGAGCGTATGTTGTTCGGGCCGAAAAATGGCAGTATCACGAACGGTCCTTCACCCACTCCCCATACACCCAAGGTTTGGCCAAAGTTTTCGTAATGCTTGGGTAAACCTGCCCGTGTACTGACATCGAAAATTCCTGCAATACCGAACACACTGTTAATGGCAAAGCGCGTTGCGGCATTACCGGCTTGTTCCGGTTTGCCCTGCAATATATCGTTCACCAAAACGGTTACATCATCGAGGTTGCGAAAAAAGTTGCCTACGCCTTTTTCCACCGGGTTTGGCAGCACTTTGCGATACCCCTTGGCTACGGGTTTAAGCACGTAGTTGTCGAGCTTGGTGTTGAAGCTGAAAATTTTCCGGTTGGTGTTTTCCCAAGGGTCGTATACCGGACCTGTAGGCGGATTGGTTGCACACCCTGTGGTCAAGGCAGTAGCCCACGCAATGGCCATTGCAAGCAGCAAGCAGTGAAGTACATTTCGCATGAAAATAGCCGTAGATTCCAAATTTCTTAAACTGGTCGATCAAGTGTAGCCGATGCCTTCGTCTGGCGTATAGCCATCCGTTACTAACCGATACAAGTGTAAAAGAGCCGGTAGCGGGCAAACTGGTACACTTGGTGCGGGACATTCTTTATGAGTAACGTGATCACATTGGACGAAAACGCCGAGTCGTTGGTGAAAATTCGGGATCTGCACTTTCAGCGCGGATCCAAACAAATTTTCCGTGGCATCGAGATGGATTTACCTCGTGGCCAGATCACAACCATCATGGGCCCCAGTGGCACCGGAAAAACCACGCTGTTGAAGCTTATTGGTGGACAGCTTAAACCGGCAAAGGGTTCCATTGAAGTTGATGGGCAAAACGTTCCTAAGCTGTCACGTTCGGCTCTCTACGCACTACGAAAGCGTATGGGCATGTTATTCCAATCCGGCGCACTGCTCACCGATTTAACGGTATTCGATAACGTCGCGTTCCCTGTGCGAGAGCACACCGACCTACCCGAAAGTTTGGTCAGGCATTTGGTACTTATGCGTTTGCACGCCGTGGGCCTTCGCGGCGCACGTGACCTATACCCAGCTGAACTCTCAGGCGGCATGGCGCGTCGTGTGGCTTTGGCCCGAGCACTTATCCTCGACCCAACCATGATCATGTATGACGAACCGTTTACCGGGCAAGATCCTATCTCGATGGGTGTACTGCTCGATCTCATCAAGACCGTAAATAGTGCATTGGGCTTAACCTCTATTATTGTGTCGCACGATTTGCACGAATCGATGTCTATCTCAGACTACGTGGTTATTGTGTCTGATGGTGTTGTGGTTGAAGCGGGAACACCAGAGGCTTTGCGTGCATCTGAGTCGCCCTGGGTTCAGCAGTTTTTACAAGGCAAGTCCGATGGGCCGGTGCCGTTTCAGCTTGAAGCGCCAGATTATCGTGATGACCTGCTTGGTGCTAAGCATGGTTGATTTACTACAACGATTTGGTCGCGGTTGGATTGGTGCTTTTGAGCGCTTCGGTCGGGCCACGTTATTTCTGCTGCAAGTCATCATTGGGTTGCCGTCTTTGTTTGGGCGCGGTTTTTTACTGGTTAAGCAGTTGTACTCCACTGGCGTGATGACACTGCTTATCATTCTGGTGTCCGGCTTATTTGTCGGCATGGTGTTGGCCTTGCAAGGCTATAACAGCCTGGTTCGATTTAGTGCTGAAGAGGCCCTGGGGCAATTTGTGGCTTTAGTGTTATTTCGTGAACTTGCACCTGTTCTTACGGCCCTGTTGTTCGCTGGTCGAGCGGGGTCAGCGATGACATCGGAAATTGGTTTGATGAAGGCCACCGAGCAGTTGGCTGGATTGGAGATGATGGCCGTCGACCCCTATAAGCGGGTTTATGCGCCCCGGTTATTGGCTGCATTTATTGCCGTGCCTGCACTGACAGCGATGTTCGGTGCGGTCGCAATTCTTGGTGGACACTTAGTCGGTGTAGAAATGCTCGGCGTAGATGCTGGTGCCTATTGGTCACAAATGCAATCCGAAGTGAGCTTTCGGCATGATGTGCTCAGTGGCATGCTTAAAGCGTTGGTATTTGGGTTTGTTATATGTTGGATTGCGATTTTTGAAGGCGCAGATTGCATACCGACATCAGAAGGCGTTAGCAGCGCAACCACGCGCACCGTGGTTTATTCGTCATTGGCCGTACTCGGTCTCGACTTCGTGCTAACGGCACTGATGTTCTAGAAGATAAGGGTTATCTAAAATGAATTCTCGATCGGTCGAAATATTAGTGGGTGTTTTCATGGCTTTATTTTTTGTGGCCATGGCGTTTTTGGTTTTTAAGGCCAGTAACCTAACCAGTTTGTCTGGTGCAAAAGGGTATGAGTTGTCGGCATATTTCGAAAATATCGGTGGATTACGTGAACGTGCACCGGTCACAGCCGGCGGCGTACGGGTTGGACAGGTATCGCAAATCGAATACGACGGTGAAACGTTTCAGGCTAAAGTGACTCTGACAATAGACGAGCAGTACAATGCCTTCCCAGAAGACACAACGGCCAGTATTTATACCGCTGGTTTACTGGGTGAGCAATACATCGGACTCGAACCTGGCGCTGAAGATGAGGTATTGATGCCAGAAGATGAAATTACATTAACGCAATCCGCTCTGGTGTTAGAGCGACTTATCGGGCAAGTTTTGTTAAACCGGTAACATTTGACAGCGTTTGTTGACCAGCTTCCAGTTGAAACCGTTATATCCAGCTATATATTGGGTGTTTTGGTAAGGCCGAACGAGATTACGGACTTCTTATGACTATAAAAATTAGACAATTTATCGCAGCGTGTTTGCTCTCAGCTTTCGCGTTTGGCGCCTCGGCGGCCGATACTCATCCTGCACAAGATATGGTGGTGACTTCAACCACTGAGCTGCTGGGTGTTCTCAAAGATGAAGGCGATCGCGTTAAAAATGATAAGGCGTTTCTCGACGAGCAAATATCAAAATACGTTGTGCCCTATGTTGACTTCGATACCATGACCAAACTAGCCGTCGGTAAATCGTGGAGGCAAGCCGATGAAAGTCAGCGCGTTGAGTTGGTGTCGGAATTTAAATCCCTGTTGTTGAACACATACACCAACGCGCTAACTGAATACAGCGGTGAGTCAATTGAATTTGAAAATTTCAAACCTGAGCGTCGCGATGATCGCGCCGTGGTTCGATCTACTTTCAAGCAATCCAACGGCAACACCGTACCTGTCTTATACAAGCTGCGCGAAAAGGAAGGCTGGTTGATTTACGACATCGAAGTTGATCAGATTTCTTTGGTTACCAGTTATCGCACGGCCTTTTCAAGCGAGATTGAAAAAGGTGGTATCGATGGCTTGCTACAAACAATGAAAGACAAGAATGCCAAATCCTGATTTTCAGGTAACCACCAACGATGGCGTTATCGCCATCGCTGGTAAGCTCGACTTCACCACGGCGAGCGAGGCATTGGCGGCCGTGAACGAGCAAATGCTGGCCACTACGTCGGCCACCGCTGCAAACAACACAACGCAAGTGATCGACCTTGGCGCCGTCACACACAGCAACAGCGCAGGCCTGGCTCTCATGATCGAATGGTTGGCCGAGGCACAGCGGTCAAACAAAACCGTCAGATTTGAGAATATCCCAGACTCACTTCGTCAGATTTCAACCGTGTGTCAGGTGGACAGCCTGATATAATTCCCCTCAGTAGGCGCGATTTGCGTCTGTATTTGCTGGGAATAGACTTTTTGCCCATTCCTGTTTTTAACCTCGGCCAAAGGTCTCCATGGACAAATTACTGATTGAAGGCAGTGCGCCGCTCTCGGGCGACGTGAAAATTTCCGGCGCAAAAAACGCCGTATTGCCCATTCTTGCAGCCACTTTGCTCGGCAGCAGCACATCGCGCATCAGCAATGTGCCGCATCTAAACGATGTCACCACAACCATGTCGCTGCTAGCCCGCATGGGTTGCCAGATCACCATGGGCGACAATATGGAAGTCGACGTCGACCCATCTACAATAAATGACTACACAGCTGCATATGAGCTAGTGCGCACCATGCGCGCTTCCATTTTGGTATTGGGCCCGTTGGTGGCCAGATATGGTCAGGCTGACGTGTCTCTACCTGGTGGTTGCGCCATTGGTGCACGACCGGTAAATCTGCACATCGATGGCTTGCGCGCACTAGGTGCCGACATCACCATCGAAAACGGACAGATTCGTGCCCGAGCCGGTCGCTTACAAGGTGCCCGAATTGCGTTCGACATGGTCACAGTAACCGGTACCGAAAACTTGCTGATGGCAGCAACACTTGCCAAGGGCGAAACCGTTTTAGAAAACGCAGCGCGTGAACCAGAGGTTGTTGATCTGGCCAATTACCTGATCGCGATGGGCGCTAAAATCGACGGTGCTGGTACCAGCACTATCACCGTGCAAGGCGTTGATCAGCTTGATGGTTGTGCGTACAGAGTAGTTCCCGATCGCATCGAAACCGGCACATTTTTAGTAGGGGCGGCGGTGACGCGCGGCAAAATTCGAGTTAAAGACACTGTCCCCGATATCTTGACCTCGGTGCTCGAAAAGTTGCGTGAAGCTGGTGCCAGCGTCACCACGGGTGATGATTGGATTGAGTTGGATATGCACGGCGAACGACCACAATCGGTCAGCATTGCGACTGCGCCATACCCAGACTTCCCAACTGACATGCAAGCGCAATTTTGCGTGTTGAACGCAGTTGCCAGTGGCACTGCTAAAGTGTCTGAAACGGTGTTCGAAAACCGCTTCATGCACATTAACGAATTGCAGCGCATGGGCGCGGATATGACCATCGACGGAAACTCTGTCACCATTCGTGGCGTTGAGCGTCTACGCGGTGCACCGGTTATGGCAACTGACTTACGTGCGTCTGCAAGCCTTATTCTTGCCGCCTTAGTCGCTGATGGCGAAACCACGGTTCGCCGTGTTTATCATATCGATAGAGGTTACGAACGCATCGAAGAGAAGTTTCATTTGCTCGGTGCTGATATTCGTCGTGAACCGGATCGTTAAAGGTGGCAGCGCTAAGCATCGCTCTATCGAAAGGGCGAATATTTGATGAAACTTTGCCCTTGTTTGCAGCGGCAGGTATTGAGCCTGCCGAAAACCCGCAAAATTCACGCAAGCTGATCATGCCAAGCACGCACCCTGATGTGCAATTTCTAATTGTGCGTGCATCCGATGTGCCTACCTATGTGCAACACGGTGGTGCGCACTTAGGTGTGGTGGGTAAAGATGTATTGATGGAGCACGGTGGCGACGGACTTGTCGAACCGCTGGATTTAAACATCGCGCGTTGCAAGTTAATGGTGGCAGGTTACCCAGATACAAATCTGGATCAACGTAAACGTTGGCGAGTGGCGACTAAGTTTCCAAACTGTGCGCGTCAGCATTTTGCAAAACACGCACGTCAAATTGAAATCATCAAGCTCTACGGTTCTATGGAGCTTGCGCCTTTGGTTGGACTGTGTGACCTGATTGTTGATGTCGTCGATTCAGGCGCAACCTTGAAGGCCAATGGTTTGGAACCATTGGAACTGATGGCGCACATTTCATCGCGTGTTGTGGTTAACAGAGCGGCATTGAAAACCAACAATCAACCCATTAGTGATCTGCTTCATCAACTCGAAGCGGCCGTATCGAAATCAACATAGAAGTACATCATGGCTACTAGCACAGACGATTTAAGAATAACCAGCGAACAAGCTCTGCGTGAGCCTGATGAGCTTATAGCAAAAATTCCAGTGTCGAGCGAGGTTGGGCAAACCGTCACCCGAGCACGGCAAGAGGTTAGCGCCATGCTCTCCGGTGAGGATGATCGCATTGCGGTTGTGGTTGGACCTTGCTCTATTCACGACCCGGATGCGGCACGCGAATACGCGCAAAAGTTAGTGGCCTTAAAACAGCAATATAAAAATGAGCTGTGCATCATCATGCGTGTGTACTTTGAAAAACCACGTACAACGGTTGGCTGGAAAGGCTTAATCAACGACCCTGATATGGATAACAGCTTTAACATTAATAAGGGTTTGGAACTGGCGCGTGGCTTGTTAGCCGACATAAACGCAATGGGTTTGCCAGCCGGTGTTGAGTACCTTGACCTGATCAGTCCACAATATATTGCTGACTTAGTGGGTTGGGGTGCCATTGGTGCGCGCACAACTGAGAGTCAAGGCCATCGAGAATTGGCGTCTGGTTTATCTTGCCCGGTCGGGTTTAAAAACGGCACAGCCGGCAGTATGCAAATTGCCGTTGATGCTATCGGTGCTGCCACACAGCCGCATAATTTTTTATCCGTGTCTAAAAATGGTCAGTCCAGTATTTTCACAACCGCCGGTAATCCAGACTGTCATTTGATTTTACGCGGTGGCAAGGCAAGCACTAACTACGATGCTGCGAGTGTTGATGATGCTTGTGCAATGCTGAGTAAAGCCAATTTGCCCGAGCGCGTCATGATTGATTGCAGTCATGCAAACTCGCGTAAAAAACACGCGCGGCAAAAATACGTTTGTCGTGATATTTGTGCGCAGTTAACCGATGGTGATAAACGCATCATGGGTGTGATGATTGAAAGTAATTTGGTCGAAGGTGCGCAAAGCCCATCTGCAAAACCATTGGTGCGTGGCCAGAGTGTGACCGATGCGTGCTTGTCGTGGGATGACACCGCACCCTTACTCGACATGTTGGCTCAAGCCGTTACCGCGCGTCGCGCGGTTTAAGTTGTACGGTGGCTAATCCAGGTTTATATACGCTTGAATATATAAACGAGCAATGGCAAGCCACCGATACGGCAACCTTAATATTCGTTGTACAACAAAATAAAGTTTTGTTGATAAGAAAAAAGCGCGGTTTAGGTGCGGGCAAGATCAATGGCCCTGGCGGTAAACTCGAGCCGGGTGAAACACCACAACAATGTGCTCACCGCGAAATCGAAGAAGAACTTTGCATCAAGGTTAGCGAGTCGCAAAAAATGGGCAGACTGCGCTTCCAGTTTATGGATGGTTATTCGATTGATGTTCATGCGTTTGTAGCTACCTCATTTGAGGGTGCGCCAACTGAAACCGAAGAAGCTTCTCCCTTATGGTTTGAGCACAGTAAAATTCCATACGAGCAAATGTGGGCCGATGATCGAATTTGGTTACCCAAAGTGCTGGCAGGCGATACCGTTTCGGGCCGGTTTATATTTTTACGCGACACCCTGCTCGAACATGAGGTGTTGTTTAAGGTCGACCTAAACGATTAGCGCTTGGTTTGGTTTTGCAAACCAGGTCACAGTTTCTAACACCCATCCATTACCGATCTTATCCACCATCGAGCATTGATCAAGTTCGTCGCCATTAGGCCGATTTTTTAAGGGTTACCCGTAACGGGTGTTTTTTTAAAAAGGGATGATATGGCACGCTCATCTGATGCGGTATTTCCGCTCTCACTGGTTCGAGATAAATCCTTTCAAATGCGTCAGATCAGGCGTGTGTTGCTGCTGACGTTGTTCTTTATCGTACAGTCCACCATCATCCTTGGCATTTTCTATCACTACTTGTTAGGAGAAATGGTTGCAGGCACAGCGCCATTATTTTTTGCCTCTGAAGACTTAGCGCTGTTAAGCGAAGCCGTTCCCAGTACAAAAGAGGTGATGATGCGTTGGGTGTTCATTATGCTTGGTGTCAACGCGATAATCACTTGCGCAATCGGGATTTACATTATGCGTAAACTCGGTAACCCATTGTTAGCTATTCGCCGTGCATTAAATGAACTCGGTGATGGCAATGTTGATGTGCGTCTGCGTTCTGGTGATTCACAAGAGTTCAGTGAACTAAGCGATGCTTTGAATCGTGCATTGGAACAGATACAAGGCAAGATCGAAGAGGCCCGACAGCAAACACGCATTCTCGATACCTTAGAGCAACAGCCCCGACCCGATGCGCAAGAAGTAGAGCAAGCACTGATTAATTGCCGCGATGTTTTGAATTTCTTCAATCAAGGCAAGGTCGCCAGCGATGAACGACCAGCTGCAAACGGATAAGGTGATAACTCTCCTAACACGATTAGGCTTAACGTGTGTTCTTTGCGCAAGCCTTATCGCACCTGCTGTAAATGCAAACGAGAACTCGGCCGCGTCGCACTACGAAAATGCGTTGCTGCAAATTGAATCAAGAGAGTATAAAAATGCGCTAGCGTTGCTAAGAAGTATCCAAATTCACTATCCGGGTTTTGAAAAGCTATCGGCAGTGCAGACCCGCATTGCCGTGTTGCAAGAGGCCGACGAAAACAGTCCTGTTTTAGGCCATTATCTAACGGCCTTGGATAAAAGAGACGCAGGTGATGCAAGCGGTGCGTTAAGCACCATAGATTTCATCTTGCTTGAATACCCAAACGATTCTCTGAACGATGATGCCTTGTATTTAAAAGCCTATCTTCAAATCATGGACCGTTATGAGTTTGATGCCGCAAGAAAGACCTTAGCGCAATTACAACAAACGTATCCTGACTCTTCGTACCAGGATTCCGCTCACTACTTAGATGCGATAGCACTAGAGCAAATGGGCGATACTGATGAGGCGCAAATGCAATTGCAGGCGCTTCGTGATAAGCACACCGCGTTGTCGCTGCCGTTTGGTTACAGTTGGCCGGCGGGTAATGTGTTATCGCGCTATTGGTTTGATCGCGCAGACAGGCGCATCAATATCATAGAAAAACGCAGTCAAAGCGCCAGCCGTTTGCGCTCAATACAATCCCAGTCTGAAGATGACTGGCGTGTACAGGTCAACGTTGACGGTGTTGACCTTGAGTACCGGCTGCGACCCAGCTCTTTAACAAGAAACACAGCCTGGCGTGACGGTGATAAACAAGACAGCTTGCCGCCGGCGGCTGGTGTGTTTGTTGGTGAGGTTGTTGGCGACCCGGATTCATGGGTTCGTGCCGTTATCGTTGATGAAGAAATCACCGGTATCGCGTATGCCTTTGGAAAAACCTATCAAATGCAAGCGGGCACACTGATTGGTACGCTCGATTACTACCAACCACGCAGCGCGAAAAAACGTTCACCAAAATCACCTGATGCGATTTCAACTGAAGCCGAGCTGCATGGCGATGCGCTTCGCCCACCACCACGTTTGGGTGCAGCAAACTCAGGTAGCAGCGGCTCACAAGTGTTTAGCGATTTACGCGTGGTGCCTATATCGATTGTGGTTGATGCGGAATTTGATCGCTACCACGGTGGCAATGGATTAGTCACCGCGCTTAATCAGTTGAACGTGGCTGATGGTATTTACCGTCAGTTCGGACTGGCTTTATCAGTAGATGAAGTACAAGTTTACGGCGATAATGATGCTAACCCCATGCTAAGTGCACCGTCCACACTAGAAGCCTATTTAAATAGTTTCCGCGGTTATCGGCAAGACAATCGAACCTTGTTTAACGACAGCGTGTTGGCCTATTTGTTTACCGGAAAACAACGCACCGACAGAACCTTGGGCTTGGCCTGGATTGATACCCTGTGCCGAACCGATGGTTATGATGTGGGTATAACCACGCCCAGTGCGATTGGTGATGTGTTGTTAACGCATGAGCTTGGTCACTCCTTGGGTTCGCAGCACGATTCAGATACGTCTTGTAATAGCGACACCAGTAAAATCATGTGGCCGAATATTTCATCGCGCACACAGGTCGTGTTTAGTGACTGCTCGCAAGAATCTTTATCCGGTGCACGATCCAAATCATGCTTGGTCAATGCCGTCGACTTGTCTTTAAATGTGCGCGGTAGTGCTGGCAGTATTGCTTTTGATTTAAGTAATCTCGATTCCACAGTAGCAATCGATGCAAAACTAACGGTTGAAAGTAGCGTGGCAGGCCTACTCAGTTTGCCCGCTGGGTGTAACTTGGTATCGCCTACCAGTGCTGAGTGTGCAATCAGTGCGCTTGGTGCGCGTGAATCTCGCAGCTTGTCGTTTAACATCGTGAATGCTGATGGCAGTGGAGATGCAGTTGTCACAGGCCAACTGTTGCCGGTAGGTGCTGAAGATTTTGCAAGTGAAAATAATATTGCGACTTATTCGTTTGGTCAAAACGGCACGTCCAACGATCACTTGAATATTCCAAGTGCCGGTGAGCCTACGGTGATTGCGAGTAGGAATGAGCCGGAATCCGCTGCGGGTTCTGTCTCTAAAGCGGGTCTGTTGGTTTTATCTTTATTTGCATTCACTGCCGCCAGTACTAAGAAGCAGTAACAAGCATCAGCGTTCGAAATTCGGGCGCTCTAATAATTGCGCCACCAGGGTAAGTGCTTCACCATTTCGCAACACCTTCAACGGCACTTCCGAGCCTGGCGGCATTCCCGAAATCAATAACAGCAGCTCAGTGGCGTTAGCAATGGGTTGTTGGTTGGCTGCAATAACCACGTCATACGGCTTTAATCCACCAAAGTGCGCAGGGCTCGATTCAAGTACGCCGGTTATCACAGCGCCTTTGTCTACCACGCGATTAATGCCTGGAAACATTTGTAAGTCATCCGCACCAATGCCTAACCAACCCCGACTCACACGGCCATTTTGAATCAGCTGCGGCACAATTTGCCCAAGTAACTGTGCGGGGATGGCAAAGCCAATACCTTCAGCGCCGTTGTCGCGCAGAAACACAGCCGTGTTTATACCAACCAGATCGCCATCCGGGCTTATCAATGCGCCGCCAGAATTACCCGGGTTAATGGCCGCATCGATTTGCACAAAGTTCTGCCAGGCGCTAGCGCCAGCGACTTGGCGGGCTGTTGCACTGACAATACCTTGGGTGATGGTTTGACCAACGCCAAACGGGTTGCCGATGGCCAGTACGATATCGCCCACGCGCAATCCGATTTCGGCATTAACCGGCGCAGCCGGTAAGTGGGTCGCGTTGATTTTTACAACCGCCAGATCAGTTTCAGAATCGTGCCCGATAATAGTTGCAGAATGCAGCGACCCGTCGCTAAGCACCACATTAATTTCATCAGCGTGTTCAATTAAGTGCCAGTTGGTTAGAACAAGACCATTTGGATCGATGATGACGCCAGAACCTTGGCTGGTACTGCGCCTTTCACGCGGTGCGATCACCGGCTCTTCGTTTGCACCTTGCAGCCGACTAACCGGGGACTTGTAGATAGTCTCGCTGGAGTAAATGCTTACAACCGACGGGGCAACCTTCATAATGCCTTCGTGGTAGGAATGCGATGAAAATTTGCGTTTGAAAATACTGGGCGCAACGTTGTTTTGCTGGCTAGGATTTGCCACGGAGGTACCATTGAGCGCCGGAATGAAGCGGTACAAGGCCAGTCCCATTGCCACGCCTGCGACAATGCACAACAACATGAAAAGCTGTTTTTTCTGCAAGAATATCTCCGTAAATGAATCACCACCGCGATCAACAAGAGTAAAGCGACCATGCAACAGCGTGATGATGTAGTCGAATATATTAACCGAACACTGGATGTCAGTAGCATCAAGGACTACTGCCCTAACGGATTACAGGTGGCAGGGCGCGAGCAAATCAAGCATTTAGTGACTGGTGTCACGGCGAGCAAGCGTTTTCTGGATGCCGCGATTGCGGCAGGAGCAGATGCGGTTCTGGTGCATCACGGGTACTTCTGGAGTGGCGAAGCGCCTGAATTAACGGGCATGAAGCTTGCGCGCATACGCACCTTGCTCGACGCCGATTTATCTTTGCTGGCCTACCATCTGCCGCTGGATGTGCACTCGGAATTTGGGAATAACGCCCAGCTGGCCAAGCTGTTTGGACTCGAAGTCCAAGGTCGCGTTGCTGCTGGTGGAACCGATGGGTTGCTGTTTTATGGCCGATTGCCTGAACCCATGGAAAACAGTGCATTTATTGACCACATAAGCCAGAAATTAGATCGCTCTGTGATCGCTGTTGGTCGTAGCAACCGGCCGATTAAGCGTGTTGCATGGTGCTCTGGTGGCGCACAACGTTTTTTAAATCAAGCGGCTAGCTTGGGTGTTGATGCCTTTATCAGCGGGGAAATCAGCGAGCAAACCACGCACGAGGCGCGTGAGAATGAGGTTTTGTATGTGGCCGGCGGCCATCACGCCACCGAGCGTTTGGGCGTGCAAGCGCTTGGCGAAAATTTGTCTGAGCAACTACAGTTATCTCATCAGTTTATTGACGTTGAGAATCCGGCTTAATTCGCAGGTAACAATTGCCCTGATAAGCCTGATTTAACCCGCTTGTGTGTTAATCTTGTGGGTTGCATCGGCGGGGTATTTTCAGCCATACGGGCTACCTCGGCCAACGAATTCTAGTATTTAGTGGAGTTGTCGCATGAGTGCGAATAAAAAAGCGTCCGACAAGGGTCGGGCTGCTGTTGATAGTTCCATATCCCAAGATGGAATGGACTTAAAACGGCGTCGACTACTGGTCGGTGGTATGTCGGTGGCGGGTGGTCTGGGCGCGGGTGCGCTTGGGGTATCCATGCTTGCATCCATGTCGCCCAGCGCACGCGCAAAAGCGGCCGGTGCACCGGTTGAAGCTGATATCAGTAAACTGTCCCCGGGTCAGTTGCTTACGGTTGAGTGGCGCGGCAAACCTGTTTGGATAGTGAAGAGAACGCCTGAAGCACTGGCGTCACTGTCATCAGTTGCAGATCAGCTAAGCGATCCGGATTCAAAAGAAGAACAGCAACCGGCTTATGCGCAAAACGAAAGCCGTGCGATCAAACCTGAAGTGTTGGTGGTTATTGGTATCTGCACACATTTGGGTTGCTCTCCAACTTACCGACCAGACATTGCTGCATCTGATTTAGGTAGCGATTGGGAAGGTGGATTCTTCTGCCCCTGTCACGGTTCAAAATTTGATTACGCTGGCCGAGTTTACTCAGGCGTTCCAGCACCAACTAATCTTGAAATTCCGCCTTACATGTATCTTGACGATAATCGCATATTAATCGGTGAAGATCAGGGAGCTGCAGCATGAGTAAGAATGAAAGCGGTGGCTTGATGGGTTGGATTGATGAGCGCTTCCCGCTCACCAAAATGATCGAAGAGCATGTAACCAAATATTACGCGCCAAAGAACTTTAACTTCTGGTATTACTTCGGTGCTTTGTCTTTGTTGGTGTTGATCATCCAGATCGTCACCGGCATCTTCTTAACCATGAACTACAAGCCCGATGGCGAGCTTGCGTTCAAGTCTGTTGAATACATCATGCGAGACGTTAACTTCGGTTGGCTAATCCGCTACATGCATTCAACCGGTGCGTCCTTGTTCTTCGTGGTGGTATACCTACACATGTTCAGAGCATTGATGTACGGCTCTTATAAAAAGCCACGTGAATTGCTATGGATATTCGGCATGCTTATTTATGTTGTGCTAATGGCCGAAGCGTTCATGGGTTACCTACTGCCCTGGGGCCAAATGTCTTACTGGGGTGCGCAAGTCATTATCTCCTTGTTCGGGGCGATACCGTTCGGGATAGGCGATGCCGTCACACTGTGGTTGAAGGGTGATTACATTGTTTCAGATGCAACGCTAAACCGATTCTTTGCCTTGCACGTCATAGCAGTACCTTTAGTGTTGATTGGCCTTGTGGTAGCGCACATTCTGGCGCTTCACGAAGTTGGTTCAAACAACCCAGACGGTATTGAGATCAAAGCGAACAAAAACGCTGACGGTATTCCAAAAGACGGTATCCCGTTCCACCCGTACTACACCGTTAAAGATTTGTTCGGTGCGTGTGTATTCTTTCTCGTGTTCTTTGCCATCGTGTTCTTCGCGCCAGAGATGGGCGGTTACTTTTTAGAGCACGCGAACTTTGTTCCTGCCGACCCACTGAAAACACCAGAACACATTGCGCCGGTTTGGTATTTCACACCGTTCTATGCAATTTTACGTGCAGTGCCAGATAAGCTAATGGGTGTTATGGCGATGGGTGCGGCGATTCTGGTTCTGTTCTTCCTGCCATGGATTGATCGCAA
>CALHOU010000019.1 GCA_938035945.1 uncultured Granulosicoccaceae bacterium | reverse complement strand
TGAATTTACTGACGAATCGGTCTGGTGTGGATTGAATAAAGAAAAGCGTAGATGCCCATATAATCAGTAAGTTAAACGCACCGGCAATCGCGTACTTTTTTGTTCGAGACATACTGAGTCGCTGCCGCAATCCCAATTTGTCTTTGTTCGCTCCATATACGGAAGAGTTCGCGCTAGATTCATTCTCTGTGAGCACTGTCTCGAGTTGATCACTAGCCTTATCCGCATCATTGCTTTGGCTGTCAAGATTTTTAGCTGAATTGCCCACCAGTGTTGCTACAACAGCTTTAAATCTAATATGGGTGCAAGAAACTCTGAGAATGTACGTGTAACATCCCTAAAGTTCGTAACGCCTGAGTCGTAGCAGGCGATAGCATCGTTGGGCATCAGGTATGGATTAATATTGTCGCGCTCAGGATCGCTTACCAATTGCTGAATTGAGCGCTCTATAACTTCTGTGCGACCTGATATAGGATTGGTGCTGATTAATACAGCCCTTCGAGAGGCATTGGTTAGCTGCGTGCCACCCACACAATTACCAGAAACCAGCCCTTGTAAGAATCGAGTTCCATACGGCATACTTGTTGAGCTGCTATTCACAGCTGACTGGGAGTTGTTTAGCGCTGGAATGCTTAGGTTGGAAATGAATATGCGTACTCCTGGTGGTGTAACTTGTGTTCTTTTTACTAGCTGGGCTTGGAATCGGCCCGTACTTGGAATTAACACTTGGTCCCCTGCCGCCAAGGGAACATCTTTTGTAAGATCGCCGGTAAACAAGCCTAACAAATTGACTGTTTTAACTTCACCATCACGTATGAGCTGTATTTTTTCGAGATCTGCATCCGGGCGTATTCCACCAGCCGAATAAAGTGCAGCACTTAATAATCTGTCTTTAGCGAAATCGCCCGATATCTGGCCTTGCTTAAAATTTCTATATTCGGCCTTTTGTCTATTAATAGTGACTCTGCCTGGGTCGAAAGTAGCGCCAGAGACGAGCACATCTATAGGAGCCCATTCTTGTACCGTAGTACTTACTTTAAGCATACCTGGTTGGAATATTTCATTCTCGATCAAGCGATCATGAATAACTTGTTGGAGCATTCGAGTATCGAGCCCTTGTGCTTGTATTAATCCGAGAAACGGGATTTCGATTTGTCCACCAATACCTATTTCGTATATGCCGCTAACCTCATCTCCCTCGGGGATAAGTAAACGAACGCGATCACCAGCCGACAAAGGTGGGCGGTCTTTATAGGCAGGTTGTAGTGATAAGTTTACTCGTTGCTCGAGTTTTTCTTTAAGCGTTATTGTTTTTTTGGCGGGTTTACTATTTTTATTTGTATGGCACAAACTGTTTATTGAATAGCCTGCATTACTAGCTGGGGCGTCATCGTTTGCGGAAACTACAGCGGTTAGGCTTACACGCCTGTTAGCAGCCATTTTTACCGAACTACTATTGTCGTTTAAAGGACGATTTTCACCGGATGCGTTAATCATGATTTTATCCGGTTGCACCAATGCGTGTAAATTTTTGGCTACATTTTGGGCGCGTCGATTAGATAGTGAATCGTTGTATTTGGAAGTACCTCGACTGTCTGTATGTCCCTCAATAGTTAAATGGTAAATATTGGAGTAAGATGACAATCTTTGTTTCACTTGTGTCAGAAGCTCAATCCCTTTCTTGCTTAGATTGCTAGAGTCAGTAGGGAATAATGCGGCATAGTCAATCACTATCGTGTCTACGGGCAGGTAGCCATGGTCCAAGTTAGGTCTAATGCTTGGAAGCGCGTTGCGTAGTGCTGCGCTTTCGATTTCTGCACAGCTGCCTTTTAAGTCGCCTGATATCCAGTTGTATGCATGACTAATAAGCGTGATACGAGCTTCTTTCTCAGGCGCATAGAATCTTCGCTCTTCATTTTGATAGCTGGTGCCATCGATATCATGGGTATCCATTGCTCGACAACCACTCAAAGTTGCCAGAATAGATATTGATGCCAGTATCAAATAGATCGGGGGAGTTACTTTCATGTCAGAAATTACCCGATGGGATACATCAGGACTAACGAAAAACCGTGAGGAAAGCGTCCCGATCATCGTATATATCGATGATTTCGTTTAAACGTGTTAGCTCTAGTAAAGCCATTACTCTCGGGTTGACATTGAATAGCACAAGATCTCCGCCGTCACTACGTGCAAATTTAAGCGTAGTAATGAGAACAGAAAGCCCACTGGAATCCACGAAATCCAGATCAGACATATCTATGGATATTTTTTTGTCTCCTGTCTCTAGAATTCGATGTAGTTCGTCAGACACAACGCCAGCATCCGCGGCACTGAGTCTGCCGTGGAATCCAACGATATCTACTCCCTGTTCGATCGAATGGCTTAATGTGATCATGATCAGTTGTCCGTATTTAATCCTGTTTAATTCACATGCCGCTGATAAGTGCTGTATGGAAGCCTTGTTACAAGACTTTGTTCCCAACGACAACAACCCTTGAGAAAATTATCAGAGCTCTAAAAACAGAGTGAGGTGCATTTCACACAGTTTGGCAGCGGCTTTCATTCTTTAGCGTCATATTTATAGGTGTGCTTAAGTATAAGAGGCATTTCACTATGTAACTTAAGACTCTAATTGCGACGTAGATGGCGAGAACTGGAGAAAAATAGAGTAAATATTTGTATGTTAGTTAAATTTGGATTTCACGCTTGCCGTTAACGCGGACAGAGCCAATGGCGGATTATCCCCTGTTCCGTCGGTTTCTATATCCATTCCTGAACTTGTTAGTGTGCATTCATACCGTTATGTCTGTATCTCTTCGATGTTTTTATCCATTTTAATTTGTTAACTTTCCATACAAAATGCCATGAATCACTCCCCTCAATCAATTATTAATGCAATCGCCTGGGTTGGTGGCTCCCAGATTGCTACGCGGCTGGTCAGAATTATTTCTACCATAGCTGTAGTGCGCATTTTGGAGCCAGATCTATTAGGTGTTGCGGCAGTAGCATTGGCATCGAATGAACTGGCTCATGTAATCGCTAAGAATGCGACCAACAGTCGAATTATCCGGTCTGATGAAGATGAGTTGGACTCTATAAGCAACACTGCCTACACAGTAAATTGGATCGTTGGATTGGCTTTGTTTTTACTTCAATGTTTGATTGGTGGTATTCTCGCGAGCGTTTACGAAAATGAGACCTTGTTTTATTTGGTGTGCACTTTGGGCGTGAGTTACCTATTGCTTCCGATAGGACAAGTACATGCAGCTCGAAACCTGCGTGACAGAAAAGTTGATTTACTGGCGAAAACAGAAATTCTACAAACTGTATGCGATGCAGTTTTAATATTGATACTGGTGTTGCTTGGCTTTGGTGTATGGGCTTTGGTGCTGCCCAAATTATTGGTAATTCCTCTATGGGTTAAGTTGCACCAGACTGGGTCTGATTGGCGACCTTCTTCAAAACTTTCACTAGACTATTTGTCAGACCATCTTAGCTTTAATGGACGAGTGCTGGGTGTTGAGTTGCTGGGCGTTGTACGGCATAACATCGACTATATCCTAATCGGCTACTTTCTCGGTATGCATTCTCTCGGTGTCTATTATTTTGCGTATAACGCAGGCCTCGGTTTGTCCAGAGGCTTTATAACATCGCTGAATAATGCTTTCTATCCGTATCTTTGTAAAGCAAAGCATAATTTATTGGAGATGAAATCCATATACGTAAAAGGCGTTACGTACATGCTTCTGCTATTGGTTCCTTTGTTGTGTGCTCAGGCTTACTTTGCGCAGTATTACGTTCCATTTTTGTTTGGTGAAAAATGGGAAGAACTGGGGGCTGTAACGTATGTGTCACTCCTATGCCTGATGGGTATACCTTTACTTATTACTGAGGCAGGTGCGCAGTATATTCGCGCCCAGAATCGGCCCTCAGATGATCTGCGTTGGAACTGTTTTTATACGTGTACGTTTGTGTTAGCAATGATTATTGGTTTGTACTGGGGGTTATTGGGTTTAGTGATTGCCATTGTGAGTGTTCAATTCATAGCGGCTCCTTTGCATTTTTTATTCGTGGTCAAACCACGTCGGGAAGTTGAAGAGCATAGTTCGCTCCCTGTTATTCGAGGATTTGTATGATGAGTTTTGTATCAGTAGTGATGCCGGTTTTCCGCGTAGAGGAGTTTGTTGAATCGGCTGTTCAGTCGGTGTTAGATCAAACACATAAAGACTTTGAATTGTTAGTTATCGATGATTGTTCGCCAGATAGAAGCATTGAGCTCTGCAAGCAATTTGATGACAGACGAATAAAAATAGTCCGTCATTCTGAAAATAGAGGCCTTGCTGGCGCCAGAAATACAGGTATTCGATTTGCGTCAGGCGATTACATCGCTTTCTTGGATTCAGATGACGTGTGGGAACCAACTAAGTTAGAACAACATCTTGCACACTTTAGATCTAATGACTCTATCGGTTTAAGTTTCTCCAGGTCAGCCTTTATCGATGAAAAAGGTGAGAAATTAGGAACTCATCAGATGCCTCGATTGGATCATGTGCCGCCTGAATATCTGTTGTGTAGAAATCCTATTGGTAATGGTTCAGCGCCAGTAGTTCGAAAGCAGGTGTTCGATGATATTAAATTTTCAGCTAATAATGGTCATTGTGATAATGATAGTTACTTCGACGAATCATTCAGACAATCAGAAGACATCGAATGTTGGTTGCGCATTAGATTACTTACCAGATGGCGTATAGAAGGACTGTCTGAGCCACTTACGTTGTATCGACTCAATTCTGGAGGGCTGTCAGCGAACATACCTAAGCAGTTAGACACTTGGGAAAAAGTAATAACAAAAACCCAATCGTACGCGCCCGAACTCATTGAACAGCATGGCAGAAGAGCGAAAGCCTACCAACTAAGGTATTTATCCAGGCAAGCGATACGTCTGGCAGACGGTCCCATGGCTGTGGACATGTTCAAGAAATCAATTGTGATGGATTGGAGTATTGTTCTTCACGAGCCATCCAGAACCATAGTTACAGGAATCTCGGCATATTTACTCAAGCTGTTGCCGGCTCAGAGTTTTAATAGGCTTATGCCGATTGGACTGTTTGTTACCGGGCAAATTCAGTCTCTAAGAATAAAAGTAAAAGATGCTGCGTCGGCAGTTGTTGCAAAAGTGTTCATTATTAATAAATTGTTGGTTCGCTCATGAATACAAACTCTAATATAAATGAAAAAGATCAAGACCAAGACATAAATGAGAAAATGGTTTTCTTGGTTGGGCCGCCGCGCAGTGGAACAACCTGGTTGCAAGGTATTTTAAGTAACCACCCAGAAATAGGTACAGCTCAGGAGTCGCATCTTTTCAATCATTTTCTACAGCCGATGATAAACAGCTGGAAGCATATACTCAACTTTGAAGATGGTCGTGGTGGAATTGGTTTGCCTGCCTATCTTACGGAGGAGGATTTTCTTGAGTTACTTCGAGAAACGGCTAAGCGTGTGTATTCTAATGTGCCAGAATATAATGAAAACAAAATGTTTCTTGATAAAACTCCTGATCATTTGCGCTGCATTGCTGATATTCGTAGTGTGTTTCCGGACGCACGAATAATTGTTTTGCTGCGAAAGCCGGAAGATGTTATCGAATCTATTCTGAATGCAGCCGAAAGTTGGGGGCAAAGTTGGGCGCCCAAATCAACATTTTTCGCGATTAGAAAATATCAGTATTTTTTCTCCAGCCCAGGCACAGAGGAGTTACTACTCAGCGATCCTGGAATTTGTGTTGTGCGGTATGAATCGCTTAAATCATGCCCCACAACTACTTTGAAAACGATAATGAAGTACCTGAATAGTCCAGTGGACGACCGAACTTTGCAAACTATGCTACATCAAGGATTCACCCTGCATAAGTATGGCGAATTTGGACAACTATCCGGTACTGAAGTGAAAGAGCCTGCTACTTTCGCAAGAAAGAAAAAAGGCAGCTTACATTGGCTGCAAAAAAGGCTTATTTCATTTCTATTGGCAAATCATTCTAAAAGCTATGGGTTTTCTGTCGACTCACCTGAAAGCAGAAAGAGCTTTACAGCGAGGAATAGATCTTGAGTAGAGCAGTGAATGAGTGTTGTTTTGACAGAATCCTGGCTGTTATTGTCATTTTGGTGATAATGCCGTTTTTGGTGTTTAGATCAATTGTGGCGTTATATAAGTTAGGTTCGGTGTTTGAAAAAACGCAATTAGTGACGAGTTCAGGGTCAGTATCCATACTCAAATTTGCAGGGTTTATGTATGGTAGAAATTTGGGTTATTTGTTTAACATAGTCAATGGTGATGTGGTATTCGTGGGTAACGGGCTGCTATTAGATGAGGCGATCTCTAAGCAGCGAACAATTGACTATGGTGATTCAGTCTTAGGAGGTGAGAAATGCTGCCTTGTTAATTTACAAAAGCTACGAGAACGCAGTGGTACTCAGTACGAGAACGAGGTTGCCTCTAGTGAATCCATCTTGGCCAAGCTGGGTGTATTGTTTCGATACCTTCTCATAAAGCTTCTTGTAGGTAAATCTAGTTATCAAAGCCCGGAACAATTTAGCATGCTAGGTGTTCCCATTGACAATATGGTATTAGACGATGCTGTATCTATGATTGTAAATGGGCTGGATGCAAACCAGAAGTCGCGATATGCGTTTGTAAATGCAGATTGCCTGAACATTTCAGTAAAGAATATCCCATATAGAGAAACCTTATCAAGAATGACAGCTGTATTCGCCGATGGTATTGGTTTACAAATGGGCGCGAGAATACTTGGCGTAAATTTAAAGGGCAATGTCAATGGAACAGATTTGCTTCCAAGGCTGTGTACACGCTGTCTAGAGAACGATTACTCCATATATTTACTGGGTGGTAAGCCTGGTGTTTCGGAGGATGCGGCGAAAGAATTACGCAAGTGTTTTCCCAACCTTAGAATAGTTGGTACACAACATGGATATTTTGGATCCCAGGAATTGCCCGATATTATTCGCTCTATTAATGAATCTAAAGCGGATATATTATTAGTGGGTTTAGGAGCACCAATCCAAGAGGGGTTTATTGAAAATAACTTTAATAATTTTAGTTCTTTAGTGCAGATAGGTGTTGGAGGCTTATTTGATTTTCATACAAGTCGAATCTCCAGAGCTCCAAGGTGGGTTCAAGATATAGGTATGGAGTGGGTATGGAGGCTCAAGCAAGAACCGATGCGATTGTGGAAACGGTATTTGATTGGTAATCCTCTTTTCCTGTATCGAATATATCGCCAATCAAAAGATGATAGTGGTGTTGCCACCTATAGACGTTTCATGAATCCGTACAGGACAGGTATTCAATCCAATAAAAGATATATACGCCAACAGAATGTATGGATTATTCGGCATCAATTGCTAAAAATAACAAAACGATTTATAGATATCGTTGTTGCATCTAGTGCTCTTGTATTTTTGTCTCCGCTGATGCTGTTGGTCTCCATTATTATTAAGATCGAATCACGTGGTCCTGTGTTGTTTCAGCAAAACCGTATTGGACGATACGGTGAGCCCTTTAATATGCTCAAGTTCCGATCAATGAGAACTGATGCTGAAAGAGCGCAGAATGTGTTATTGGAGTCCAATGAGGTTGCTGGTGGAGTCACCTTTAAGATGAAAATTGATCCACGCGTTACAAGAATTGGAAGAACTATACGTAGATATTCGATCGATGAATTGCCTCAGCTCATTAACGTTTTAAAAGGTGAAATGTCTCTAGTGGGTCCAAGGCCTCCATTGCCAAATGAGGTCGATAAGTATTCGGGTCGAGATAGACGTCGACTTGAAGTCACGCCAGGCATTACAGGTTTGTGGCAAGTGTCCGGCAGATCGGATACAACTTTTGAAGAACAAGTTGAATTAGATATTGATTATCTGGAGTCGCGTGGAACATTAAATGACATCATTATCTTGCTGAAAACTATACCTGCTGTTTTTTCCGGAAGAGGTGCTTACTAATGGAATATGAGCTAGAAAAAGAGATAAAGGTCGTTGTAATAGCAGACAATGCGGGAGAGTTACTCAAACCGTTAACAGATACGACAAATGTAGCAATGCTGCCGATAGGTGGAAAGCCGCTTATTGAGCACGTGCTGGAGTCGCTGATACCCTTATCTGTACGTGAAGTTCAGTTGCTAGTGTGCAGTTTTGCCGGACAGGTTCGAGAGTTTGTTGGAAGTGGCGAGCGCTGGGGTATGAATATTACCTATACCACGACTCGCGGAAATACGGATGCTGCCAAGTTTATAGATCAGGAGCGGCCTGATAATGAATGTTCTTACTTAATACTAGATGCAAGCGTATTTAGGTCCTTTGAAATTAAAGAGGCTTTACAGCAGATGTGTTTAGTAAACAAACCGTCTGTCCTAGGTATGCTCAATGAGGTCGATGTTGGTGTCTATTTTTTTGACTCAGTGCGAGCAGCACGATTATCGGTGGCAAAACATGGTTTTGCTAAGGTTCAGTTGCACATGGAGCATTGTACTAGGATAAGCTCTCTCGAGAGCTACTTAGCTTCAAACATGGCTGTTGTTCGCCACCGTTACAACGGCATACTACTTCGTGGTAAGGAAATATCGCCAGGTTTAGTAGCGGGATCGAGATCGATAGTAGATTCTGGAAACCTTGAGTATGGAGAGATGTTGGTTGGTGAGGGCTGTCGATTAGAGAAATCGGTTCAATGCAAAGGCTCCGTCTTAGTGGGTAATAATGTCATAGTAGATCGACATACACGGATATCCAACAGCGTTATTCTGGACAATACCTTTGTAGGTGAACGTCTTAATATTGAAAATGCGATACTTTGGCGCAATACCTATATACGTGTGGACCTGGGTACATCACTAACACTTAATGACAATCAACTAATCAGTGGATTAACAGAAACAGCCTTCTTGTCGCAATTCACCGGTGTGGTTGGAAGAATGGTCGCCGGTATAATCTTATTACTATTAATTCCGGCTTGGTTGTTCGCCTTCTTCGATGCTTTTACGAAAAATGGGCTCAAGCCTATCGAGCGTATTCGTATCTTAGGTAGTGCACGTCATAAAGGTCAGAATCAAAATCAGATAAATAGCTTTAGGATTCGCTGTCGTAATAGCACACTGTCCAAACTTCCGTTTTTAATCAATGTTTTTCTAGGGGAGTTGAATTGGTTTGGTGTATCAATATGCCGGCCGGACGACTTAGCTGGTCGTAGTGAGCCCTGGCAATTTATCAGAGACGAATATCCAGTTGGCATTCTTGGGCCTGCCCAAATTGAACTGAACAGCCAAAGTTCGATTGACGATATACTAATGGCGGATGCAACCTTCTTGGCAACAGATCGACTGGCCCTGGTGAAAAGAGGGTTAATGAAATTCCTGAGATTAAACTATTTGTGTTCTGGGCAATCGAAAGTAAGTTCGAGATGATTTAAATTTTCTATTTGATAGTAGCGTACTGACGATGTGGCGCTATTTATTAAATTTAAACCCCATCCAGAAACAGGTAAATCATCGTTTGAAACATCTGTAGAAGGCATGTTAACACCCGTGTTTGACATTTGTTCCAATACGTTTTTTGGGATAGTGTCTCCACTGTCTTTAATGGTAGCGGTTACCTTTTGTGCAACCTTGCTAATCGTAATGCGTATTTCTGGATCGGAAATCTCGATAGATTGAAATCCATGCTCGAATGTATTCGCCATGGCTTCAATGATGGCAAGCGTTGTAAAATTTAATGTTATGTCGTCTTGATAACAATCCGATAGAAAAATTTCAATTTCCTGCTGTATTTTGGTCAAATTGCTTAGTTTGCAGGCGTTGCTATAAATTAATTTTGGGTCAGATGGTGTGCTATGTTCTACGTCTAAGCTCTTGTATTCTATTATAAGCACGGATAAATCATCTTCAAATATTTCACCGCCATTCCATGTGCATATCTCTGCAATAACAGAATCGGTGGTTTCTTTTATTGTACGATGGGCGTGACGTTCTAATAGATTAATCAGACGCTCATCACCAAATTCCTCATCATGTTTGTTTCTGCATTCTGTAATACCATCTGAATAAATACATAATTTGTCTCCCGGTTCCATGTTGCAGTGATAAATTCCAAAAGAAGGTTTATCAAACATTGCCACAGGTGTGCCACCCTTCCCATGTGGTATTGCTTTGCCTGAATTAACACTACATTGTATGGGAGGAGGGTGACCGGCTTGTGCAAAAGTTACTCTGCCAGTGTTCAAGTCTATGAGACCGTAAATCATCGTAAAGTACTGAGAGTCTCGGTGCTCATGATAGAAAATGTGATTTATTTCTAGAATCGTGTTACTTACGGCTTCTTCAATATTTTTAGAGTCTGCAAGATGCTTTTGGCATATCCCATCAAGTTTTGGGTTAAGTTGAATTTGAATGGCAAACGATGTCATGGCCGCGGCAATTCCGTGCCCTGCCACATCAAGAATATAGAAACTTAAAATATCATCACGTAAATTGAAGAAATCGTAACCATCTCCAGCTATAAATTGAGCCGGTTTGAGCTGTCCTGTCGCGCAGAATCCAGGATGGCTAACGGAGTTTGGTAGAAGACTTTTTTGAATTCTGGCAGCGTAAGCCAATTCTTTGGTTACTCGATCATAATCTTCTGCGAGATCCGAAAGTAACTCAGTTTGGTTTTCAAGTTTATCTGATGCAATCGATAGAGCTTGAGTCGTATTCGTAAGCTCTTGTTGGGACAAATATAAGGTTCGGGATTTATCTTCAAGAATTTTTTCGGCACACTTGCGGCGCTTTTTTTCACGAGAATAGGCTCGTTGTACTATTTCAAGCTGCTTTTCTAGCGGGTCCTTCTCTCCCACGACGATCAAACCATCGTTATATGCAGATGACAGTGGTCTGCACCATCGTGCATGCATGTATCGTGCTTTAACTCATACTCAGTTCCGTAAAACTCAGCAGCACCCGCAATAAGCCCTTCTGCCAATATGCACAATTTCCTTGGCGAGTTGTAAAACATGCTCAATTCGTTGTCACTGATTTCGTCATATTTGAAAGACGGAAGAATCGCGTCGGGGTGTAGCTTTTTTACCTCCACATGAATTACGTTATCTACGGTTAGTAAAAATTGTTTTAGACTAAAGTTGGGATTGCAGAAATCTGGATGCATTTGCTGGAATTTTCCGAACGAGTATTTTCCGAACGATCTTATAAGGTCGTCTGCGTCAATACCGGTTTTGGCCGATGCGGCTTCCACCAATCTAAACAATTGCTCGTCGTCATAGGTGTCTGCCGAAACGTATATACCGTCTAGGTTTGTTTCGTGCAGTATGGAATCCCATGCTTCCAAACCGAATTTGTCCTCAACCATGTCGGCAAGGAATGCGAATATGACACCTTTCATACCACCACTATGCATGAAGCATTCCAGTATTTTGAGATACCTTACGTTTGGGTGGAATAGCGCTATTTCACGGTGTTACATTTAGGGGTTTCGTTTTTGTGTGGCAATATTTTAATCTATGTAGTGTTGGTCAACGGATTCTGCCAAATAAATAAAACAGCAGTTAAAGAGCTCACGCCATATTAGATAACATCTTCAACGTCATTTTCCGATACTATCGCGATAATGAATGTATCTCCAAATATACGCGCTAGTATTTACATGATGGTAGCGATGCTAGGTTTTGTCATCAATGATTTATTAATAAAATCTTTAGATGGTAGCCTGCCAACCCACCAGGTTATGTGGATTCGGGGCTGTTTTCTTAGCGTGTTAATACTCTTGATCGTTTGGCAGCGCGGTTTGTTACCAAGGTGGCGAGAGGGAGTCAGTCAACGTATAACCCTACGCGCAATCTGTGAAGGTGGGGCAACCTTACTGTTTTTAAGCGCACTTACCGAGCTACCATTCGCCAATTTAACCGCTATTTTGCAATCCTTACCTTTGGCCGTAACGCTGGGTGCTGCTCTGTTTCTGGGTGAGCCGGTGGGATGGAGACGTTGGCTAGCGATATTGGTTGGTATGTTTGGGGTACTCGTTATTATTCGGCCTGGTTTGGATGGTTTCCATATGGCGTCCATTTTGGTTCTTTTCTCGG
The DNA here is from genome assembly GCA_938035945.1 of uncultured Granulosicoccaceae bacterium. Lineage (GTDB taxonomy): Bacteria > Pseudomonadota > Gammaproteobacteria > Granulosicoccales > Granulosicoccaceae > Granulosicoccus. Next base: position 54,975 of record CALHOU010000019.1, on the reverse strand, counting down.
TGGTGTTCGCAGCGGCTCGCGATCTGGTAACGCGTAGGTTGCCATCGAGTGTGCCTTCGCTGTTGGTATCTGGATTTTCCGCTGTTTTTATAGCGGTGTTAGGCATGGTGCTAACCTTAGGGATGGGGACATGGCAACCCATGAACACGGGCCAGTTGCTGACATTGCTCGCCGCTTCGGTCTTTCTATTCTTTGGCTATCAATTTATCGTATTAAGCATGCGCTCGGGCGAGATCGCTTATGTTGTGCCGTATCGCTACACCGGTCTGCTCTGGGCCATTCTGTTTGCCTATTTGTTTTTTGATGAGGTGCCGGATATTTATACATTAGTTGGGTCGACAATCGTTGTCCTAATGGGGCTTTATACTTTGTATCGTGAGGTAGTGCTGTCTCGACAAGCTCAAAAGGCTCAGATAAGGTAATGTAGTACAAAGATTCTTAGCGTTGAGTACTATCCTATGCAGCCGGAATTGCTTTGGGCATTCTTTATCATCTTCACAATAGATTCTATTGCACCCGGCCCTGCTATTGCGATGGTCATGTCCCGCGGAGCATCTGCTGGTTTAATTCGTACGCTCCCCTTTATTGCTGGTCTCGTTATTGGTGATCTATTCTTGTTTGGTATGGCTTTGTTAGGATTGGTCGCTTTAGCAAAAACATACAGCGGATTGTTCCTGATCGTAAAGTGGATAGGCATCGGCTATTTACTCTATCTTGCCTACAACGCATGGAGTACTGGCTCATCTAGTACGAGCATTGAACCGCCAAACAGTCATGGACTACGCAGCTTTACATTGGCGTTAGCCCTGCCACTGGGGAACCCGAAGGCAGTCGGCTTTTACTTGGCCTTGCTTCCTGCATTTATGAACATTGAAGTACTTTCCATTGCTACGGCATTGAGTTTTGGTTTAACTATTGTCGTGGTCTGGACATCGGTATTGGTTTTTTATACCTTTTTAGCCGACAGAGGGCGGCGAATGGCAAGTGGTACCAAAGCAATAAAGTGGTTAAACAAGTTTGCAGCTATGTCAATGTTAGGCGCTGCTGGAGCGGTGGCTTTTCGCAGTTAGCCGGTTTTGTGATAGCGCTAAACAATATAAAAAATTCTGTTTAAACAACCCTGTAGCGCGGGGCCATGATGCCTGCTTAACAACCTTGTTGAAAAAGTTATGATTAGCATTCGAGAATACAAAGAGCAAGATGCCGAGTCTAACCAAAAGCATGCTAACAATCCAAATGTAGCCCGTTATCTTTTCCAATCGTTTCCGTCTCCTTACACATTAAACGATTCCATATGGTGGATTAGCGTTGGGCATAAAGCGCTGCGGGGCATGCATAGAGCAATCGACTTGGATGGGGAATGTATTGGTTCGATAGGTGCTACACCAGGTGTTATGGAAGACAGGTTTTCGTGGGAAATAGGTTACTGGATCGGGCAAGATCACTGGAAAAAGGGATACGGTTTTAATGCTTTATCGCACATGACAGATTATGTTTTTCACAATACCAATGCTAGGCGGTTGTTCGCGCCTGTGTTGGGGCCTAATAAGGCATCGATGCGGTTGCTGGAAAAGTGTGGATATAATCTAGAGGGTGTGCACGAATGTTCTGTGTTCAGGGAGTCCGAAGGCGGGTTTCTGGATGAGCATATTTTCGCGAGAATAAAGCAATAACAGGTAGCGATAGCAGCATTGACTATGGTTTCCTGCCACTGTCTTCATTGAAAGCATCGTAGCGATCAACGACTTGTGAGTCATGGCTGTCATATTCGGTCGCTTCATCAGCCTCTTCGAGTAAATCCAATTGGGCCTCGTCTGCGGCTTCAATGGCTAGCTCCTGTCCAACAGCGGTGGTACGGCTGGTAAGTACAACGTGTGGTGCAGCATCTTCTGGTGCAATATCGTAACTGCGTTGAGTCATTCGATAAATTCCGTAAACACATATGATGGCCATCAACGCTGAGATGGTGATAAAGAACCAGTGGTTGCCAAATTCTGTCATTGCGTAACCCACAAGTATCGGGCCGGTCATCGCACCTAAGCCATTAATGAATAACAACCCACCTGACGTAGCGGCCATTTGATCGGCTTCCATGTAGTCGTTCGCGTAAGCCAGTAGTAATGAATACAGTGGATTAGATGTGCCACCTATAACAAATGCGATAAGCACGAGCACGGGAAAGTTATTACTGAAGAATAAGCCGGCAACCGATACGATCGCGCAAATAGCCGTTACGCCGATAATAAGAATTCGGCGGTCATAGCGATCTGATAACCAGCCTATTGGGTACTGTAACAACATGCCGCCAAGGTAGATGGCGGATATAAAGTACGATACTTGCGCAATGCTAAACCCGCTTTGGGTTGCGTATATGGGCGCCATACCAAACAGAGTTGCAAATACACCGCCGAGCAATAAAGTACCGAAACAGGCCAGTGGTGATGCATCTATAAGGTCTTTGATCGACAGGGCGCTGGTGGTTTCAAACACAGGCGCAGGTGACACAGACAACAATATGGGCGCGAATGACACCGAAACTAAAACCGTAATGAGCACGAATAAGTCGTAGCCGCCTGGGTCTGCCAAGTTAAGCAGCAGTTGGCCCAATACGATGCCCAACATTTGCACGATCAAGTACAGCGATAAAGATTGGCCTCGGCTTTCATTCGAACTGGCATTGTTCAGCCAGCTCTCTGCCACCACGTATATTCCTGAGAAACAAAAGCCAACAACCAGACGCAAAAACAGCCATGCCAACGGGTGTACGACGGCTGCATACAAAATGAACGCTGCTGAGACCAACGACCCCAAGGCTGCAAACACGCGAATGTGTCCGACTCGGCGTAACAACCAGGGCGCAGCTTTGGACCCACCCAGGAATCCTATGAAGTAGGCGGACATGACGTAACCCATGGTCGCCGAATCTATATTTTCCAGCGCACCACGCACACCGAGCAGGGTGCCTTGTAAGCCATTGCCGAGCATCAGCAATAGCATTCCAAGCATAAGGGGCCAGGTATTTTTCAGAACACCGAACATGGCAACAATTCGTTTAACGGGGCGAGATTTATACAGCTTATCGACCAAAAAAGCACGGTGCCTATCACCTGATTTTCCTGATGTCGCTATCAGAACAGGCTAAGCGCTATACTGGGCGCAATTAGACAATGAATACAACGAGGCTGACTAGATCACCATGAGCAAAACCATTGATTACTACCACTTTTTAATCTCCCCCTGGAGTTACTTGGCTATAAAACAATTCAACCAAGTGCGAGCGAACAACGACGTGGTGGTGAACTACAAGCCCATCGATGTGATGCAAACCTTCGATGAAATGGGGGGCCTGCCACCTGCGAAACGCCACCCATCCAGACAGCGTTTTCGTATGGATGAGCTCAAGCGTTGGGCAGCGCACTTAGATGTGCCAATTAATTTTACGCCGGCACATTTCCCAACCAATCAAGCGCTGGCAGCACAAATGGTGTTTGCGGCAGATGGGGCTACGGGCAATGCCCAGGCGGCCGATTTTAGTGACGCCGTTTTGACCGCGGTTTGGGCACAGGAGAAAAACATAGCCGATGAAGCAACCTTGATCGAAATCGCTGAATCGGTGGGGCTTGCAGGCAGTGATTTGTTGGAAAAAGCCAAGCAGGATGCTTATGCAAAACAATTACAGGCAACAACGGACGAGGCACATAACAATGATGTGTTTGGATCGCCAACCTATATAGTTGACGGTGAGTTGTTTTGGGGGCAAGACCGTATCGAGTTTTTGTCGCGGCATTTAAAATCTTAATTGCTTAAATACCGGATAACATTAGTTTTAGTGATCGCGATAAAGAAATGGCGCTTCTGAGCGCCGTTTTTTATTCGTCTTTTGATTGTTACCGACAGTAAAAGCGCGTCAACATTTTGCCGAACGCCCACAAAGTTAGAAATGAACTGTATTAGCGTTTAGCTGAGCTGAAGATCGACACGAAAAAAAAGAGCCATGAAGCTCCTAGGGTTTCGTCGTACAGCTTAGTCAACATTAACTCGTCGTTGTCGTTTACGTCTTTCTTCAAAGTGGATAGCCACCTTTTTCTTACGTCTGTCTTTAACTTGCCGGTCATCAAGCAATGCTTCTAATTGAGACAAGGTTGGACGTGGGAACACACCAAACGGAATATCATCTACTTTCTTATTCATAAGCGTCTGCCTAGCCTTTAGCATGGTTGTTCTCCATTAACCTAACTGTACAAGTACACAGTTACCATTGGTCCAAAAATACACCTCCAATAACTTTGCTGTCAACACCCATAAGTTGGGTTACATGGCATATAGCACTATCTATTCTTACTGTTATAAAGAGATTGTGTTGGTACACGAGCCTTAATGAAGATCACTAACCTAAATTAATTAAGGTATTTGAGTCGTTCTTGTTGGTCGAATTTCTCAATCGCATAACGCAGCATGGTGCGTGGCATCGCTCGATAATGTTTATCTAGGAATTCAAGCTCTGTTTGCTTATCGCGATTACCTACCTCGCGTAGCATCCAGCCAACAGCCTTGTGAATTAAATCTTCTTTATCTTTTAGAAATAGGCAGAGCTATCCACCAGATCCCAGCTGTTAATGTATTTTGTATTGGCCAGATACAATTTATACACGTCCTGTTTTTGCTCCTCATCGCCTTTGGCGTATAAGTGCACCAACATAATCAGTGCAAGCATTCTGTCTTCGTGGATAGGCGAGCGTAGTATGTTTAATACTCGTGAGCTTGGTAGTTCTTTATGTTTTTTTGCGATGCGGCGTATATCGCCCATCCGTATGCCGATAAATTGATCGCCCTCGCCATACTCGCCTTTGCCTGTTTTAAAATAACGTTGGGCAGATAAAGCAATATTGGGGTCGGCTATTTCTCGAAGTGCCAGTTGTGGTGCGCTAAGTTTCATATTGCTATTTCAAGGCAGACTTCACACGGCGTTTCAGATCGGGTAGTACATCGGATTCGAACCACTCATTCTTTTTTAGCCAAATATTATTTCGAGGGCTAGGGTGGGGTAGTGGCATTACGTGTTTTTCGTAGCTTTGCCAGTCGTGTACCGTTAGGGTTAAATTCTTTTGTTGATGCGGCAGGTGCCACGCCATGGCATATTGGCCAATAACGAGTGTAAGTTGGATGCTTGGCAATGCATCGACCAACTTTTGTCGCCACGTTTGCGCGCATAGTGGGACGGGTGGTAGGTCGCCAGACTTGCCCTTGCCTGGGTAGCAAAAACCCATCGGCAAAATGGCCACACATTCTTCGTCGTAAAACGTATCGTTGTTAATGCCCATCCATTCACGCAGTCGGTTGCCACTGGGGTCATCAAAAGGGATTCCGGTAGCATGAACCTTTGACCCTGGCGCTTGACCTGCGATCAGAATGCGTGCCTTAGGGTTAACCTGTAAAACAGGCCGAACACCGTTTTCTAATTCCTTTTCACACAATGTGCAGGCACGGACGGATTTAACGAGCGTGTTAAATGCTTTGCTGGCCATATCAAGGTGTACACAGTATTGTTAATGCAGCTATAGCATATCAAACTCATTTCGATGCAAAATTAATAAATCGCTCTGTGAAGTGGATACTTGCTTCTAAGCATTTAATGGCCGCACGGATGTAATCTGCAGTAATGTGACTACAGTGCGTAATCAGTATAGTTAAACGTGAATAACTCAAGGTTGGTTGAAATGCAAAGTCTACGAGTCGTGCACACCGTCAGTTGCCATGCGGAAGGGGAAGTTGGCGACGTGATTGTTGGTGGTGTAAGTCCTCCACCGGGTGACACCTTGTGGGAACAATCACGTTGGATTGCTAAAGACGAAACTTTGCGCAATTTCATGCTTAATGAGCCTCGCGGTGGCGTGTTTAGGCATTTCAATTTGCTCGTTCCACCCAAACACCCAGATGCGCATGCTGCCTGGATAATCATGGAACCAGAAGACACGCCACCTATGTCTGGGTCAAACAGTTTGTGTGTGGCAACGGTATTACTTGAAACAGGTATTCTACCGATGCATGAGCCACACACCGATCTTGTATTAGAAGCACCGGCGGGTTTGGTGCAAGTGCGTGCCACTTGTAGCAATAGTAAAGTGGATTCGGTGAAGATCACCAATGTGCCGAGCTTTGCGGCCTTGCTCGATGTTTCTATTGAGGTAGAGGGCGTTGGCACGCTCACGGTAGATACGGCCTATGGTGGCGATAGCTTTGTGGTGGTGGACGCAAAGGGTTTGGGTTTTAAAATCAGCCCTGATGAAGCACGCGATCTGAGTGAATTGGGTGTAAAAATCACTAATGCTGCTAATGAACAGCTTGGCTTTACACATCCAACCAATGCAGATTGGACGCATATTTCTTTTTGTCAGTTCGCAGCACCAGTCGAAGAAAAGGACGGAGTTAAGCTAGGCAGAAATGCAGTAACCGTCATGCCCGGAAAGATCGATCGATCGCCAACGGGCACAGGTTGTTCTGCGCGGTTGGCATTAATGCATGCCCGTGGTCAAATCAAGGTGGGCGAAACGTTTGTAGGTGAGTCCATTATTGGTTCGCAATTTGTGTGTTGTATTGAACGGGAAACTGATTTGGCTGGTACTACGGCCGTGGTGCCAAGTTTATCGGGTCGAGCGTTTATTACTGGCACGCATCAACACACACTAGACCCCCGCGATCCATGGCCGCATGGATATCGCATTAGCGATACGTGGCCTAACGCAGGTAAAGCGTAGATTAGGCAACTAGATTTAGTTCACAATAATAAGCCCAAGATGCCGCGTAAGCCTACGGTAAAGGCGTTTATGATTCCAATTAATTTCTGTCTTGTGTGCAATTTGCGTAAGAGTGCACTATTTCCATTATTGCGCACAGCCAAAACCTAAAGTGAAACCTCATTGCTAGGCTTCGAGCGCTAAAACACATCCTTTTAAGCGGTTTTACGTACTTCATTGCTTGTGTCAATCGTCCGCATAACAGTTATTTACATTTAATTCGTACCTGAAGCGTGTGTTGGACCTGTGTTGGTGTAATCAACTAACCCATTCGTGTTTAGTTTTCCAGTCACGATTCGATAACAGTCTGGGAACCACGCATCCTGGCTCAACTGTCTTATGACGCTTTTTTCTTGGGTCGGCTACATGTGGTTAATCCGATGTTTTAGTCGACTCATTTTAAATATTGTACTGAGGGTAATACTCAAATGAAAATGAATAAACTTGGCGCACTAGCGTCACTTGCGGTACTGCTGTCGGTAACGGCTTGCAGCAGCTCTGGTAGTAAAGTAGTTGGTGATGACAATGGCGATATGCTTCGTCAGTTAGAAGCTCGTCAAGCAGCTCTATCAACTCAAGAAGCTGAGCTTAAGGCTCGTGAAGCTGCACTTGCTAACCGTTCAACTATGCCTGTTTCTGCTGGTGGTAATGAAATGCTTCCACCAAACGCAAAGCCTGGTCAGTGTTTTACACGCCTATGGGTTCCACCTACTTACAAGACAGTTTCAGCTCGTAAGCTAGTTAGTGAAGGTGGTGAGCGTATAGAAGTTATCCCTGCCAAGTACGGTAAAGTTCAAAAGCGTGTTCTGGTTCAGGAAGCTTCTACTAAGCTAGTAACTGTGCCAGCTACTTACCGCACTGAAACTGAGCAAGTTATGGTTCGTCCAGCTCGCACAGTAACTGAAACAATTCCACCAGTATACGAAACTGTTTCTGAGCGTATCTTAGAAAAAGCGGCTCACACTACTTGGAAGAAAGGCACAGGCCCTATCCAGCGTATTGATGAGTCAACTGGTGAGATCATGTGTTTAGTTGAAGTACCAGCTACTTACAAGACTATCCAGAAGCGTGTTTTAAAGACTCCAGCTTCAACTCGTAACCGTACTATTCCTGCTGAGTACCGTACAGTTACTAAGCGTGTAGTTGCAACTGAAGCTACAACTAAGACTATCGAAATACCAGCTAAGTACAGCACTGTGACTGTGACTGAAGAGATCACACCTGCTCAAGAGCGTCGTATCGCTATTCCTGAGAAGTTCACAACTGTTAGCTCTCGTGAGTTGGTAACTGATGGAAGAATGGATTGGCGTGAGATCATGTGTGAAACTAACACAACGCCAGGCCGTATCATGGAAATCCAAAAAGCGCTTAAGAGTGCTGGCTTCAACCCAGGCCCAATCGACGGTGGCATGGGACCAGCAACGATTAAAGCTGTAAATGCTTTCCAACGCTCTAAAGGCCTACCTGTTGATCGTTACTTGAACGTTCAAACTGTTAACGCTCTGGGTGTTAACGTAAAGTAATACGCACTCGCGTACAAGCGGTATTCTCCGCAAGGAGACGAATCCCCGGCCGGGAAACTGGCTGGGGATTTTTTTATGGAAAAAGCCGGAAAACCGGGGACAGTTTACTTAATTGCGCATAGACCGTGATGTCGCATAGGTCGTTAGGCAATTAAGTAAACTGTCCCCGGTTTTTTCTATCCCCGGTTTTTCCGGAGTTCTCGCCGTTGCATTGCGATATCTGTCAACACGGCAACCAATATAATCGCAGCACCCACCATCGATGCCGTATTCAGATCGGTTCCAATCAACAGATAGGCTGATGCCGTTGCCATTAGAATCTCTGACATGGTGAGCAATGCGGCTGTGGGTGCAGCGACGCGTTTTGCGCCCCACAGTTGGCCCATTAAGGCGGGAAAGAGTAGTAACACCGAGAACCCAAGACTGGCGGTTATAATCAGAGTAACCGAGTCTACCTCTGGCATCATAGCCAGCTCGGTATTGCGTAAAAACAAGGCGGCAATAAGTGCAATGACGGTTGCACCAATGGCGGTCGTGCAAGCCATACCCACGGCATCAACTTCTTCTTTGCCGCGCACCAGAGCAAGACTAACACCCCAACACATTCCGGCGAGCAGCCCACACCAATCGCCTACGTTTGAAGGAATTGGAACGCTGAGGCTTCCGCCGCCAAGTAAAAGCCACATCCCAAGCAATGCAAATACAATCACTAGCATGCGAAGTGGTGTTATCGGCTCTTTATAGAGAATGCGGGCGGCAAGGGTTGTCCACACGGGCAACAGGTAAAATAAAAACACCACGCGAATAACGTCTGAAATGGAAATGCCGCAAAAATAGAACACCGTTGATAAACCCAGCGCGCAACCAATAAACCACGTATCGCCTGATTTTAAGCTATGAACCTTCTTGTTTAAGACTAGAACAAACAAAGCCGGCACGATTAACGCGCCCATAACCAAAGTTACGGACCAAAGCCCGGGCACACCATGATCGTTTAAAAAACGTAACGGAATCCAGAATAAACCCCAAAGCGCAGCACTCAAGCAAACAGAAAGAGCACCTTGTTGGTGTGCGTCGCCTGGTAACCAGCCTATGCGACCATGATTTGATTGAGAGGCGTTGTTCACAGCGCTAACTGTGCTTTGATTTTCTCCATTAGAGGTTGATGTGTATCCAAGCTAAAAGCAGGTGCATTTTTCCAATCGTAAAACCACACGGGTGATGTGCGTAATTCTTCGGCTTCATCGTTGAAGCGAGGGAACACATGTGCATGCAATGCAGGCTCTAAGTTTCCAAGCATTTCGTAGTTAATGCGCACAGCATCAGTAACCGACAAAACAGCATCGCCAAGACGCGTCATGTCCAGTAAAAAAGCTTCTCTATGCTCCATGCTCATCGCATTTAAGTGGGGCACAACCGGGTCAGGCAATAACAAACAATAGCCTGGCAAAAACTGTACGTCACCCATCACCGCCCAACCCGATGGCATTTTCGCAATGCATTTTTCAAATGCGCCTTCTCGGCACAAATGCACGCGTTCATGAATAACTGTTGTCATGTGCTACCAGTAAGATAGAGCGTTGCTGTACATGTTTTCTATATCAGTCAAGTTAGACTCGCGCGGTGCATTGGCAATGGCGCGTGCTTGACGAACAGAGGATTCGGCTAATGCCTTAATGTGTGATTCATTAAAGCCTACGCCACCTAAACCATTTGGCATGTGCGTTTCACGCATTAATTGAATGAGTCGCTTAGACAATACCTCACCCGCATCTTCAACTGTTGCACCTTTTGCATCAGCACCTAAGCAATGTGCGCCCTCCATATGCCGCTCTTGCGTGGCCTGTGCGGTGTAATCGAATATGGCCGGTGCATTGACCACTACACTGATACCGTGTGGAACAAATGGCGACTCGATGGCATAGCCTTCGGTGGTGATGTCGTGCATTAAGTGTGTAATTCCATACGACATGGCATGAGGCAGGTGGGTGCCGCAATTGCCAAACGCAATGCCTGCAAGCGTTGCACCCCACATTAATTTATCGCGTGCCTGTGCATCGTCTTTATCATTAACACCGCGCACTAAATAGTGATTAACAATGTCCAGTGCTTCGCGGGCAACCATGTCACTAAATGGATTTGCGCCTTGAATGTATTGACGAGCATTGGGGTCATCAACGTTTGCATGTTGATTGTATGCGCGAGCAGTAAAGCATTCGAGCGCATGGCAACATAGGTCAAACCCCGTCGATGCAATCACGTTTGACGGCAAGCTGTCGCAGCATTGGGGGTCAACAATCGCCTCGGTTGGTAACAAGTAGGGGTTTGCGATAACAAACTTAGTATTTAAACTGTTTACGCGAATAACGGTAATTGATGTGCATTCCGAACCTGTGCCAGACGTAGTCGGGCAGGCAAGGTGGGGCATTACAGGACCGGGCGCAGTTTTTCCTTGTCCAATCGGGGGGGCGAAATAGTCCACAATATTTCCGCCGTGGTGATAAACCAATAGCGCACCTTTGGCCGTATCGATGACTGAACCACCGCCAACCGACACAATGCCATCAAAAGAGCCATCATTCAGAAACGCAGCCCCTCGCATAACCGTGTCATCGCACGGTTCTACTCGAATGTCGGAGAAAACACTTGCTTCAATGCCGGCCGCTGCCAATGATGATTTAGCCGTTTCAACTAAAGGCCCATTGGCCAAGTAAGGGTCGGAAAACAGTGCGACCTTCTTTAAACCATGCCGAGCACTACGCGCTCCAATTTCAGCCAGTGAGCCACGACCAAAAGTCAGTCTCGGCATGGCGACCGTGAAGGAGGTAGCGCCATTGTGTATTGGATCGTGATACTGACATCCCATAACCTAATTATCCAACAAGTTAAGAAAACCTAGGGATATGGTATCAGTCAGGTGGCTTATTGGAAAACCGGTATTGCGACTTTCGTGCGAAACTACCGGAAACGGACTGTCGAAAAATACGGCTTGCCGTATCACTAGGTAATCTGAGGGATTGAGCTAAAAAGCTTCTCCATTGGCTTGAGGTGCTTGTGTATTATCGCCTAGGGGTAACTGATCTAATAATTCGCCTTTTGATGTCCCGGTAGTTTACTGCGGGTGAATCATAAAGCAGGGGACGGTAGGCTGACTCAGTCATGATTCCGTAAACTGCACTTTCAAAACGAGTAAAATCGCTAATTGGTTTGCGGATTAGACATCGTTTAGCGAACCAAATCAGCCATTGCAATCTGATGTTTTTGCGCCGAAAATCTGCAATGGAAATTGGTGCTTTAATACCTAGAAGGTCATCAGCTAAACACATCATTTGAGCAAATATGTATTTATTATTGATAGCAGACGTTTCGAAATTTTTGTCTAGATCTGAATAAAAACCATTCACACTGTCTAGCATTGGTATATCGAATAGCCATTTTAATCTAAACCATCGACTATGAGCGCCATGAATGGGTAAATATAGTTGGTGATGTTGGGTTCCCATACATGGAATTTTATTATCTGCAATATCGATGTATTCACGATTTGCATAAAGTTCTTCGTGTGAAACGGGAAATGTGGTAAATAAAGTAAATAATTTAATGTGCAATTCGATCGTCACACCGTTGTCAACATTGACAAAAGTGAAGTCTTTTTTATTGGTTTGAGCTAATAACCGTTCAATCTCTGCAGCGCTGTTTATGTTACTTATAATTTCGCTGTGATAATTGAGTTCCCTCAGTATGGTTATGGATCGAATTAAATCGGCAGAATCTATCAGCAGGAGATCCATGTCACCTACATGACGTTGTGAAAAATCTTTGCCGCACAGGCTAGAAATAGCTAATCCTTTAAAACAAAGGTACTGTATGTTTTCGGATTCGAACCTGGTATTTATTCGGTTTAGTTCAGACGCATAGAGCAGACCTTTGAACAAATTTTTTCGTACCAGGCCTTTCAACTCTTCCTTTATTGCATTAGGTACGCTAATATTTTTTTTGCGGATACTTTCGTATACAAGTGGTTCTATTCGATGCCGCTTTACTAGAAATAGTAGTTCTTTCCATTGTTTGTCACTTATTTCTACCGTTAGAGAGCTATTTTCTCTGGAGCAAATTTGACAAATAATTGAAAGCATCTTTGATCTGGTTTGGGGTTGTCTAGTTGTGATCTAGGCTTGGTGCGTATTCTAACCGCTATTGTGGGCTTTTATGGGACTAGCTTCAGTCTCCTAAATATTCCTCTATTTATTATAACCGTAGCTTTGATAACGTTCTAACTCGCTGCTGTCAGATGTTAATATAGCCTTTTAGCACATAGTAAAATATATGAACCCGTTTATTATCGTCGCATTTCTGTCTTTGTTGATAGGCATGATGGCTAGTGTGGTGCTATCGCGTGGCTATAGAGATTTTGTGTTCACGTTTAGCATGGCGGTTTTAGCAGGCTGTCTGTGGGTTTATTTCCCAATTTTTATGGGCGGGAGCTACCGTAATATATCAGGCGTATATGGGATTGGAATTACCGGTGTGGTTATGAGTGCCGGTGTGTTTATCGCGATGCTTTTTAGAAGCCCACGTAGAAGTTAGCAGGCCATCACATCCGTAGAATACGTATTTCAACAGTTCTCCTCATCAGCAGGCGTCATACCTTTGTCCAAATTGACCTCTTTTGTTAGCGCCTTTTTGTAAATGGATTCTCGCAAGAGAAAACGGAAATAGGATTAAATTGCACCTCGGTCCCACGCCCGGTAATGATTTGCCCATCGTATATTGCCCAGGCGTGTGCAATTAGCGATCTACTATCGTTATGCGCTACGCCTAATACAATTTCTGTTTTCGAATTACGAATGCCAAACATTAATCTGGCGCTAATGGCTGTTGTGAGACAGGGTTTGTCCAATTTTAAGAATTTGGCTATACGATCGAGGTAACGTGTTGGTAGGCCTTTGGAAGGTCTCTGTGGGTTTAATACCAGTTCGCGATGCTCAGTAGTTAACGGTAGAGCGTGGATCCCCAGTAGTTTAAACAACTTTGCAATTGGAAGAATCTTTCTTAGCAGGTGTGCCAATGCAAGCCAAAACGTTGATTCCAATACCAGAGGAATTCTTGATAGGCGTCGAAAATATGCTTCCATTTCGAAAAAGGTATCAAGTGGGCTTATAACTGATATTGACTATCGATTACTTTACGTTGACCAGCTTAGATTTTAGTAGCTGAGTAACAAACTCCTTAACTTGCTTCTGGCACTCATCCCGTTCCACTTTATATTCCAGCTGCAATTCATCACACAACTTTCCAAAAGTGATTGGTTCACTTAGCAGAGTCCAAATTGAACTACCAACGCTATTAAGACCGTAATATTTTCCCTGGTCTAAGTCCATCATCACAAGCTCATCATCAATTTCAGAGAATGGGATATTCTTACTACGGCTTAATTCTGTATTGTCAGTAATATTCATTGTGCTTTAGTAATACGGTCCCTGTTCCAAATGATGTGGTCAGTTCAATTTAAACGGCTGAGGCGCAGAAATCTGTAACGAATTCAACCATTTCTTCAGGAGAGTAGCTTTTCGATGTTGGTCTGATTAACTTATAGACTTCGCAATTCTGCGTGCAATTGGCAACCTGCTGTAAAATTGTTTTCTTATTCTCTTCTCCATAATGAAATACCTGTCTATAAGTATTTCGAAAGATGGTCTCAAACTTTTCTAAACCGTTAATTTTATTCATCATCAATTTGTTTGCGCTCGCGCTGGGTTCTAGTGCAATGATAGTGGTCAACGGCTGCGACTGAGTTTCAAAGTGATCGGCTGTGTCCAAATATTTTTTTGATTTAAATCTGTTTATCCATCGCATATTATCAAATTTGTGCCCTAAAAGATCTGCGCTGTCTTTGTTGTATTTGCATTGTGGATAAGCTGGAAATGCTGTTGGTCGGTCATCATCAAAATTGAGAACACACACGTCATCTGTCAACATTTTATATCCGCATGCTAGAAACGAACCTAGCATGGTAGATTTACCTGCACCAGAATCGCCAACAAAAGCCATGGCGCCTTTCTCTAAAACCACAACACTCCCGTGTATGGGTAGCAACTTATTTTGAAGGGCTATAGCGCCGAAGCACGAACCCAGAATGAATACTCTGAGGTCTTTGTCCAATACCACGTCGTTGCCGTCAACCACAGTTCTTTCGAATCTTATATCTTTGCCGTTACTAACCAAAAAGGACCCAACGTTATTAATTCTGAAAAGCAATCTGTTTTCCGAAACCGCTAGCCACTGGTTTTCTTCAAGCTGTATGCCGTCAGTTTCGATAGATCTACACTCACTTATTGTCACGCGTTGCAAGCGTGTTTCAATGTTCTTCTGTTCCGGTGTGCATAATTCAGGTAGTGGGAGAGAGGAGTCAACGTGCATGCCAAAGGCAGCATAGTGATGCTGTAAAGTGAATTGAGATATATTGTTATGATTGGATTCGTGCAGCATCGGTTTTGTTTACACACAATATAAATCTAGCGAGTATATCGCGCATTCAAACCCCTACAAATAGTAGGTATAGGCGCCATGGGTAAATCAAGGTCCTTCCTCAATTCAAGTATACAAATATATCTATGTAAGTACCAAGAGCACACTTGTATTATGTGACCGTATATTCAAACTGCAATTTTTAGCGACGGTGGGGCAATTTTGCTATTCTGCCAAGCGGAGCGTTCCCTGATAATTGCTTCTTAAATGTGGTCATCGGCTCACGCGGCCCTCACTGCTGCCCTTAGCGAAGAGCTATTCCGAACAAAACGCATATGCAAGCTGGTAAATTCATAGATGTTAAATATATACAGCCCCATTACGGCCGTCTGGTTTTAATCGCAATTGCGCTAGTCCTTAGCAGTATTGCGCTGCTGAGTTTTCCTTGGTTTTTGGGCAGGTTAATCGAGCTTGGATTTGACGAGTCTCAAAGTCATAGATTGGCCATCTCACAGCTTGTCTCCGGCTGGATTGGCGTTATGGCATTTCAATCTGTCGCCTCTTTTTATGCCATTTACCAGAGTGGAAAGGTCACTCAGCAGATAATTTTTGATTTTCGTGAGGCTGTCTATTCGAATAGTATTAACTCAGCTTTAAAACAGTGGAATGAACATGCTCGGGGAGAAAGATTATCCAGATTAACGGCCGATACGAATGTACTGGGATATTTTTTGGGGAATAACTTACCGCTTGTACTGCTTCAACTTATTACGGCACTCGGCGCATATTTAGTCATTCTCAAAACAAGCCCAGTACTGTCATTAGTTATATTGTTTGCGGCATTTCCGACCATTGTAATATCGGTGCTTTTAAGAAGGCTGACTCGGCGACGAGCTGCGAAAATGCTGCAGACTCAAGGAGAACTATTTGCCCACGCCGAAGAGAATTTTCTTACGTACTTAATAACAAAGGCCACTGCGACTGAGAGTTATTCAATAGCTAATTTTTCTGAATTGAATAAATCATTAAGAAACCAATCCTTATCTTATATAGCATTACAATCTTCTATTACACCAATCGTTAGGTTTTTTAGCTTACTCATATTAGTCATAGGTTCAATTTTAGTTTTTGGGAGTGCATTAAAGGCCAATCTAAAACCGTCTGACTGGAGTTATTTATTATTGTATGGATTGTTGGTGGTGCGGCCATTTGCTGCTTTGGCGGGAATATTTGCAAAATATCAACAGGCCTTTGCTGCCTATGAGCGAATCATGCGATTGCTCGATACAAACTCGAGTGACCACAAAGAACCAAGGCTTACGCCAGTAATCAAGCAGACGCCACAGACAAACGACTCCGACTTAGTATTAAGGGTTGATGATCTGTCTTTCTCGTATGGACGAGGTGAGCGGCTGCTTGAAAATATAAGCTTTAATTTAAAACAGGGGGATATACTGCTACTAACAGGTGAAAATGGTTCAGGTAAGTCCACTCTTGCCTATCTACTACTGGATTTGTTAGCTCCTGCAAAAGGTGAGATTTCTATTTCAGGTGCTTCTTCGATGCGCTCGCAAGATAAAAGTTGGCGAAGTAATTTTGGATATGTTGCGCAGCAACCAATGCTTAGGCAAGGACCTATAAAGGATAACCTTCTGTTGGGAAGAAACTGTTCAGCGGACGACCTCCGCAAAGCTCTTTTTCAATCAGGCGCGCAAACGTTCATAGATGACTTGCCAGAAGGGTTGGACACTCAATTGGTAACAGGTGGAGCAGGCTTGTCGGGTGGACAACAGCAAAAGCTTTCTTTTGCCAGGGCGGTTATGACTCATCCTGGCTTTTTAATTCTGGATGAGCCCACTTCTATGCTTGATAGTGATGGCGTTAATTGGTTTATAGAGCGTTCACCCGAATGGAGTAAAGACAAGGGCGTGATCATTATTAGTCATGAATCGTCCCTATCTTCAATTGCAACCAGTAAAAAGAAACTTCACAACTATCAGCTGTTAGATATCTAAAAAGAGCAACCTTTATGTCTGGAATATGCGGCCTGATTTTGAGCAATGACTCAATCGACATACATGATTATTCTCAGCGAATGTTACATGGGTTAAGTCGGTTTAATCACTATTCAACTGACAGTGTAATCACTGAGAATGTCATGTTGGGTCAGGTAAACATCGAATCTGACGTGCTTAGAGGTGGAAAACAAAAGATAAGGAATACTGACAGTTGGGTATTCAGTGGCCATTGTCGACTTGACGACAAAAAGTATGTCATGTCATCGCTTGGTTTATCAAGCACTGACAAAGATGCTTACAGTGATATCGAGCTAATAGAAACCTTCATAAGAAGAAATAGGGATACGAATTTTTGCAGTGCGTTTGGGGATTGGATTATTTCTGGATGGAATAAAGCAGATAAAACGCTTGTTATTGCCAGGGAACATCATGGTCAGAAGCCACTATATTACGTAAAAAACCGCGAATTATTCGCCTTTAGTACCGCTCTTGAATCTTTACTCGTGTTGCCCAGCGTAGAGAAGAAAATCAGAGATATTTACATCGCCAAATCCATGACACGCTGGGACGGTGAAAACGATTATCTAACCTGCTTTGAGAACATTCATTTTTTACCTCCCGCAAGCATGTTGACATTTGAAGGCAATCAAATCAGCGTGCGCAGATTTTGGAAAATGGAGGAGAACATTGAAATCAACAATAACATTAGCCAGGCGGAGGCAATAGAGGCTACCGGCGCGCTATTACAAAAAGCAGTTGATTCCAGAGTGTGTACAAAACTTAATACGTCAAGCATGCTAAGTAGCGGTCTTGATTCGTCAAGCGTCGCAATGATGGCGGCGAAAACACTGTCTGAAAGTAATGTTAGTCTTGATGCTTACTGCTCTATTCCACTGTACCCGGAAAACACAATAGTTCGCAAGGGTCGAACAGCGAATGAGGCAGAGTTAGCGAAACTAATAGCAAATTCCCAACCGAACATAAAATTTCACACGGTAGATTCGGCGGACATTTCCCCGATTCAAGGGATAGAACATTCTATTGCTTCAACCTGTCAGCCATTTTATGCCACCAGTAATGATCACTGGATAAACAGTGTTGCAAAACAAAGTCAATCGGATGGAAATCATGTATTGCTCAATGGCGGTCTTGGAAATATTACTTTTTCTTTTGCCGGGCGACGAGCAAACAGTATTACCGAGGATCTACGATCTTTGAAGTTTAGAAGAGCTTTATCAAAATCGAGGTGGAAGCGTCCGGTTTTGGATGTCAGAAAAATGCTCTTATTGTTAAAAACCGGTGGTAATCCATGGCGCGAGTATTCGCCCATTAATAAGAAATTTGTTGAACGATTAAACCTTGTCGGCCTGATGAAGGTTGCAGGTCATGATCCTACGTTTTACACAACAAACCTACACCAGAATTCGCTCGACGAACGTCTGGAATTCCTAGCGCCAAAGATTGGCGCAGGCGTGCTCTGGGATGCGCTCTCCAGAACTCACGGGATGGATGTTTTGGATCCCACGTCTGATACTGCATTGGTTCTCTATACCTTGGGATTGCCAGACAGGGTTTTTATCGGTCCCAATGACGAACCGAGGTGGTTGGCTAAACAGGTCTCGAGTTTTTTACCACGAGATGTGCTCATCAATCAGGTTCGTGGCCTTCAGGCAGCGGACTTGGTTCACAAATTACGCCAAGACGCCACAAGAATTGAATACCTGCTCGATGACTTCTCAAAAGACCCCTATGTCCGAGACGTCATTGATTTGAAATTGGTTAACAGCATTTGGCACGATATAAAAAATAACCCCCAGCCCGATTTTGCGACTCATATGTCTGCTTATGGAATATTCCTTAATGCGATTGCAACAGGACTGTTTATTAGAAAATACACTTAGATGTGAAAGTGCAAATAGTACTTAATAACGTGTTTTGGCTTGAATATTTACTCTATATAGTATTTGTAGACAAATTGGTGATTGAACTACCCATTAGTCTTATATCGGGCTGTCAAAATAATTACTATGATTCGTTCGCGAAAGAATAAATCTAAAAGGATATTTTTAATGAGTAATGAACAAATAAAATCACAGAAAGACTTGGAAACATTGAAAGTCTGGCAGACGCCAACCCTGAATGAATTGGATATTTCAGAAACCGCCAATGGGATGACGGGTAGCGACGGCAATGGTGGTGGCAGTGGAGCCGGCGGCAACTCCTCTGGATCCTAATCCAATCTTTTTTTGTACTAGCTTACCCTGTGTACTAGCTAAAAAATATGCGAAGGGCTATCAACAGTGCTTTAGCCCGCATTTCTGCATCTCTCCAGTTTTTCGCCGTACTCCCTTCCACACCTACTGTGTGATGCCCTCAAAGCGCGAATTAAACTTCTAGCAACCGCGCTCTCGGTCTGTAGAATTTCCCAAAAGCAAATCCGTCGACTTCAGCGGTGCGGGGTTCTGGGTTCTTTTTCGGTGCTATGCCAAACTTCCGCTTGGAAAACCGATGATATCGTCGGCTATATCATCGATTTAAAATATGACCACAAGATTCGGAGAGCAGTTGTCATAGATCGAGGCATATACTGGATTCATGAATGTAACCATTGCCATAGGCGAAAACGAAGCCATACAAGCCGTTCGTAAGCGCGACGCAAGCTACGACGGTAAATTGTTCTTTGGTGTTATCACCACCGGTGTTTTTTGTAAGCCATCGTGTAACTCTCGACGGGCAAAACCTGAAAACCTCCGCTTCTACGATTCCGTGCAAAGCGCGAAAAAGGCGGGTTTCAGGGCTTGCAAACGCTGTTCGCCCGAATCATTAAATCAAGATGACGACAAGTTAGTAAACATAGCGCGTTACATCGAAGCGAATGCGCACGAGAAAATCACGCTGTCCATGCTTGCTGATCGGTTCGATTTATCACCTGCGCATTTGCAAAAAGCATTTAAAGCCACAATCGGATTGTCGCCTAAAGCGTTTCAAGAAGGCATTCGCCATAGTCAATTCAAAATGCTGTTAAAAAAAGGCGAATCAGTTACGGATGCGGTGTTTGCCGCCGGCTATGGTTCATCGAGCCGGGTATATGAAAAAGCCACGACTAACATAGGTATGACGCCCGGTGCTTATAAGGCTGGAGCCAAGAACGAAACGATTAACTACATTTGCAAAAACACACGCTTTGGTCGCTTAATGCTGGCCGCAACGAATAAAGGTGTGTGCTTTGTGATGTTTGGCAGCAGTGAAGCAGAACTGTGTAAACACTTAAGTGAAGAGTTTTCACTAGCGCAAATCAAAGCCGTTAAATCCAATAAGCAGCTTAAGGAATGGTTTAAGGCGATAGAGGCTTACTTAAACGAAAACCAAAACATGCCAAACATTCCATTGGATATACGAGGCACGGCCTTTCAATTACGTGTTTGGGCGTTTTTGCAATCCGTGGAAGAAGGCGCCACAGTATCTTATACGGATGTTGCCAATGGTATCGGCCAACCCAATGCCTTTCGAGCTGCAGCGTCGGCCTGTGGTAAAAACCGTATCGCTTTGCTCATACCGTGTCACCGAGTGTTGCGTGGCGATGGCAGTGTTGGCGGTTACCGATGGGGTGTAGAGACGAAGCAAGCGCTATTGCAGCTAGAAAAGTCGGGCTGAACTCGCGGTTGATTGCACATATATTTCAGTCAATCAAATTTGATGTGACTATTCAATTCGCATTATTAACAACCCTGCTCACGCAAGGGTTCGATATCGCTTTTCTTAAAGCACGATTCTGATCGTTCTTGTTAGCGAAATACCCAGTGAGTGTGACAACGCCATTATTACACTCAACTTGAATCGATGAGCGATACCCAATGACCGATTGAATTTCACGATTAAGCATGCTGCGTATTACAGCGTTTGAATCTGGATGCATACCACCAATGGCTGTTGCAATCGAATGGTTTACCCGCTCTAAGTTGTGCATAACATGCTCCCGTTCTATTGATAGTTGAAATGGTTAGTGTGTATCTTGCATTCCATTATCAGCACTTAAGCTTTCTGCGGTGTTGCGTTAACTATACTTTTCTGTATATCAAGACAGGGAAAATCAGTTAAACGTGGTCGGAGAAAAAAATCGGCACGGTGAGTGTGATCACACGCTTTAATTAGCGCGGTTGGTACAAAAAAGGCGGTGTGCTGAGAAGCAAACCGCCTTTGTCATTAAAACAGATTGTTGATAAGGATTAGCCTTTCGCCTGTTGCAAAATTGCCAAGCCCTTTAATAGGTTCAACGCTTCAAAAAGCTGAAAGTCATCGAACACTAACTCGTCAGCCTTCTTCGCTTCCTCTTCGGCTTTTTTCTCTTCAGCGGTTTGCTCGTCTGCACCGACTAAGTGGCCAGACAGGCTTGATTCAGTCAATGGCTTGTAGCTTGATTCTGTCTCTGGTTTTTTCCATGTGCCAGGCTTGGTGATGATGTCTGGCTCAATGCCGAGTGCTTGAATTGAGCGACCTTCGGGTGTGTAGTAACGCGATGTTGTGAGTTTCACAGCACCACCAGTTTGCAGATCTTGGATGGTTTGTACCGAACCCTTACCAAAGGTTTTAGTGCCCATAATGATGGCGCGATTGTGATCTTGCATAGCACCCGCAACAATCTCAGATGCCGATGCTGAACCACCGTTTACCAATACAACCAGTGGGCTGCCATCCAGGATGTCGCCTTGGGTTGCATCGTAGCGAAGTTTATTGTCTTGTTCGCGGCCGTCGGTATAGACGATCATGCCTTCATTCAAAAACGCATCCGATACACCAACAGCGCCAGATAACACACCGCCTGGGTTGTTGCGTAAATCAAGTACCAGACCACTCAAAGAACCACCAGAGTCTTTTTTCATTTTGCGGATGGCTTTAAGCATATCCGCGGTAGTCTTGGTTTGGAAGTTAGAAATTCGAACATAGCCATAGTTGTCATCGAGCATGCGGTTTTTCACACTGGTGACTTTAATGATGTCGCGTTTGATTTCGATAGTCAGCGGTTGATCTTCACCTTCACGAATGATGGTTAGGCTGATTGGGCTGCCCGGCTTTCCACGCATAAGTTTGACTGCATCGTTTAATGACAAGCCTTTTACGGGCGTGTCGTCCAGGCGAATGATCAAGTCGCCGGCTTCAACACCTGCACGTTGTGCTGGGGTGTCATCGATTGGAGAGACCACTTTTACAAAACCGTCTTCCATGCCCACTTCGATGCCCAGCCCACCAAATTCACCGGTGGTGCCGATTCGAAGCTCATTATATTCTTCAGAATTTAAATAGGCGGAGTGAGGGTCGAGGCCATTGAGCATGCCGCGGATTGCGTGTTCGAGCAGCTCTTCATCGCTGACTTCTTCCACGTAATCATTTTTAATTCGAGAGAACACATCGGTGAAGGTGCGCATTTGCTCTAGCGGCAACGCCAGTTCGCTACTGTTTCGCGTTGCCCAGACACCCTGTCCCAGGGTTAGCGACGCGCCAAGCACAGTGCCCAGCAGTACCATCGTAAGAGGTCTTGATTTTACGCTCATTATTATTGGCTCCAATTACCAACGCTACTAACAGGCCACAGCCTGATTTGTCCCAACCTTCATGCCCGTGATGGGCCGGTCAGGGGTAGTGGTAAACCTGTGTTTTTATTGGCAGTCTACCGTTTTTCGGCCTAAGCCAGCTACTTCTTGGCACTCTTGATGCTGTTTTTGGCGCTGACCCACTGTTTTGGGTCGACAGGTTTGGCGTTGTGACGAATTTCAAAATAAACGCCGCTGGTCTTTTGACCACCTGAGTCTCCAACAGTTGCAATTGTTGCACCTGAATCGACCCAATCTTCCTGTTGTACCGCCACCTCGCGGTTACCGCCATACAACGTCATATAGCCGTCGCCGTGGTCCAATATGACTAACATGCCAAAGCCTTGCAACCAGTCGCTGTAGATGACGGCACCATCGGCGATGGCACGAACAGGCGAGCCTTTAGCAGCTTCGATGAAGTAGCCTTCCCAGCGCAGCTTTCCTACAGACTTCACTTCTCCGAAGCGTGCCGTGATTTTGCCAGCCACGGGTAAGGGGTATTTACCCTGACCCGATAAGAAATATCCGGAGCGAGCAATCTGAGCTGCGCGCAGCTCTTCCATTAAAGCCTGCAGCCGAGCCTGATCTAATTTCAATTCGGCCACCGTGCGGGTTTTAGACGTTATCTGTGTCTCTACCTCGCCAATGGACTGCTTTTTCTTGATCTGCTCATTCTTGTACGAGTCATACTGGCTACTCGCCTTGTTTTTGATGTGATTTAACCAATTCCTGTTTTTTAAAGCCTCGTGGCGGGCCTCGTCAATTTTTTTCAGCACGGCGTACTGTTCAACAATCGCGCGTTGTTGTGCGCGCATAAAGTAGGCGGTATAAACGCCGAGTCTGTCTGCGTCAGCCGGATTATCGTTTTGTAAAACGACTTTTAACCCTTGGCCGGAGGTCACGCGTTGCGCTCGGCGAATTGATTCAGCCAACACTTTTTTGCGTTTCTCCACATTCTGTTGCTCAGCCGCAATCTGCGCCTCGAGCTTGTCGAGTTGGGCATTGTATTTTTTAACGTCGGCATTTAATCCTTTAATGCGCGCTTTACGTTCACTGACTTTTTCGTTTGATACTTTTAATGCTTTGTCGAGCTTCGCCTTTAGGGCCCGGCTCTGCGCAATCTCTGCATCCAGCTGCTCAAGACGCGCCGCGGTGGATTGGATTTCTTTCTCGACCGATTCCAGATTCTCATCACTATTGCTTGAATCATTGGCGTGGCTCACCTGTGTACAAACAACGAGCACTATCGCGCAACGGACAATCGTTCGTGAAAAATTGCTGGGAAGACGTAAGCAAGCCATACTAATAAGTGTAGCCGCGATAACGTGGCTGTGTTGAAACAAAACATCCTCAAAACGCTATTGCAAAGCCTCATTCGGGCCTTTCAAACGGTGGTTTACCGGCTTTATTACGCAGCCAGTTTAATGAAGAGAACACGCTGGGTCGTTTCACCAGGTTCGCCATCAGATTATGTTTGCCGGGAAATTCACACAGGGCCAGACCGAGCACGACACAAACAAGACCTGGTCCTGGGGTAAACATCATCACCATGCCTGCGAAAACCATCGCTAAACCCAACACAGTCTTGGCCGCGGAAAACAGCACCCTCGCGGCACTTCGTTGTATCAGACTTGGCGGTGCTGAGAAGTAGTTGGCTGGCAATTTGGCCAATACCCACGGCGTGGCCAGTAGTGAAGCGCAAAGTAGCAAGAACGAACCGATGCCGACAAAGATGAGGATATCTGAATGTTGTGACAACCAATTCGCCAACGATAAGAACCTATAATCGGAAAAGTAACTATTCTATCCAGTTGATCTCGTTTGCGGTGAACTGATTAACTTGTACACTGCGCAGGCTTTCAGCCATATAGGAAGAGCCATTGTCGGTCGGCACTTGACCTGCCATGATTTCTGCGTAGCGTTGAGGGAAGAGCGGATATTTTGTTGGGTTTGCAAATCCAACGGGGTACATCGGTGTACCAAATTCTGTGTACTTATCAATCGCGCCCACCGTGTGCAGCATTTCATGCGCGATTACCACATTGTTTTGCGAGGTTTGCTGATTAATCGCATAGGCGTTAACCAAGCCCATCAAGCCTTTTTGCATGCCTAAAGAATGTGAAAGTGGTTTATCGTCAGCACCTGAATGGTATAAAACAAACATGCGAATGCGGGTGATATCGCCGTTGTCATCCGGTGTATTACGATAAGCCCACCAACGGAATCGCAAGCCCCAAAATAAAACCGAAACCGGATTGGCATTCTCTGGCCACTGGGGCGGTAAATTCCAAATCTGCTCACCCAGAGTGACTTTAAAGGGTTTCTGTAAATCGACATCGTGACGTCTGGCTTCGCGTGCAGCCCAACTATCGATTGTCGAGAATGTATCGGTGCTGAGCGTATTAATATAGTCAGCCGTAGTCAAGTGTCCGTCCGCGTTCATCGGGAACACCGTAACCTGCAATGTTTGATTCCAGCTACGCGTGTACACCAGCTGCGTCAAACTGACAAACCCGAAGCATAACAATGCCATCAGTAACAGAGTCACTCGTATATTAGTAAATGAGGGCAGACGCATACTTCGGTTTTCGGGCCCAAGCAGTGCTATCTTTAAACCAGTCAACCACAATGAGGGTGTATCCGGTAGGGCGTCTCACTTTGCGTAGTTTGAAAGTGTCACAGTCCACAATCACACCTTAAAAATAAGTGCTGCTAAAGATTGCTACTCGGGCTCAAAAGAGAGCTCTGAACACAAGGAAATATTCGATATGAAAGAAGCCAGTCCAGTTGTTATTGCCAGAAAAGATTATCAACCCTGCAACTGGACCATTGTTAAAACCGATCTTGTGTTCGAATTGGATTTAACCCAAACGCTGGTGCATAGCACATTGCATCTGCAACGGTTGAGTTCGGGGCCTTTGCAATTGGATGGGCAAGACTTGGCCTTGCAATCAGTTAGCGTCGATGGGCAGCCACTCGATAGCACTCATTACACTATTAGCGATACACATTTGCAAATTGACTCGCTCCCTGACACGTGCCAACTGAACATAGTGACAAAAATAAACCCAACAGCGAATACGGCGTTAGAAGGACTGTATTGCAGCAGCAATAATTTCACTACCCAGTGCGAGGCGGAAGGTTTTCGAAAAATTACCTACTACTTAGATCGACCCGATGTGTTATCCGTTTTTAGCGTGCGCATTGTTGCTGATCAGAACGCATACCCGGTTTTGCTCTCAAATGGAAACCTAGAATCCGCCCGTCGGCTGGGTGATGGCCGGCATGAAGTGCAATGGCTCGACCCGTTTCCAAAGCCGTGCTATTTGTTTGCCTTGGTTGCCGGTAAGTTGGCAAGAATTGAGGACACTTTTATAACTCGATCAAAGCGTACAGTCGATCTGCACATATATGTTGAAGAGCACAATATAGATCAGTGTGATTACGCCATGGATGCGCTAAAGCGATCGATGGCGTGGGATGAAAAAGTATATGGTCTTGAGTACGATCTGGATCTGTTCATGATCGTGGCTGTTGATGACTTTAATGCCGGTGCCATGGAGAACAAGGGTTTAAATATTTTCAATTCCAAATACGTGTTAGCTGATACTGAGCTTGCTACAGACGACGACTTTCTTGGTGTTGAAGCGGTTATAGCGCACGAGTACTTTCATAACTGGACTGGCAATCGGGTTACTTGCAGGGATTGGTTTCAGTTGAGTTTAAAAGAAGGCTTAACTGTTTTTCGTGATCAGGAATTTAGCAGTGATATGCAATCACGAGAAGTCAAGCGCATTCAAGATGTGCGCATGTTGCGTGCACAGCAATTTGCAGAAGATGCAAGCCCAATGTCGCACCCAATCAGACCTGATGAATACATAGAGATAAATAATTTTTATACCCTAACTGTGTATGAAAAAGGCGCAGAGGTTATCCGAATGATTCACACTGTGCTGGGCTTAGAGAAGTACCATGCTGGTATCGATTTATATTTTGAGCGTCATGACGGGCAAGCCGTAACGTGCGATGACTTTGTGCAAGCCATGGAAGATGCCAGTGGTATTGATCTGAGCGTGTTTCGGCAATGGTATTCGCAATCAGGCACGCCGCGGGTGCAGGTTACAGATAAATTCGACCACTCAAGCCAACAATACACACTAACGGTAACGCAGCAAAACCCTGATCGTAACGGTAATGAACGCCCACCTACACTCATTCCCATAAGTTTAGGTCTACTAGATGCCACTGGAAATAATTTACCATTAACACTTGGCCGCCATAGCGCCGATGGCAGCACGGTTTTGAACCTTACCGAACGAAGTCAAACCTTCGTGTTCGATAATATATCGGCCAAACCAATTCCATCGCTATTGCGTGGTTTTTCTGCACCAGTGGTGCTCGAGTACGAATACAATAATGATGCACTGGCGTTTTTGTTAGCCAACGATTCAGATAGCTTTAATCGTTGGGAAGCGGGCCAACGTTTCGCCAAACGACTCATTCTTCAACATTTAAAAAATGATCAGTTTGTTGTGCCGGATCAGTTTCTAGACGCCTATGCCACCGTGATTAATGATGGTCAGCTGGACCCCGGATTTAAATCGATCATGTTGGATATGCCCGGTATAAAAACGGTGGCGAACGATTGCGAAGAAATCGATATACATGCTATTGATGCCGCACTTACCACCATCAACACAGCCTTGGCTACTCGATTTCAAACCGCTTTAACCCACCTTGTTGAGAATACAAAACAACGAAAATTATTGTCGAGCATTGGTGAGCGTAGCTTGGCAAATACTGCTTTGTCTTTGCTGAGTTATTTACCGAGTGAACAATGGGAGTCGTTGGCCGTCACGCAATACCACAACGCTTCTAATATGACCGATCGCGTGGCGGCGTTAAGTGCTTTGTGCGATTTGCCAGGGGACGAGAAAAGGCGCTGTGTGGCTGACTTTTACGAAAGATGGTCTGATCACAAGCTGGTTGTTGATAAGTGGTTCTCATTGCAAGCAACCGCACAACATGATCAGGTGATTAATGACGTTATAGGTTTAACAGGGCATGAAGCTTTCGATGCAAATAACCCCAATAGGTTTCGTTCTTTGATCGGTGCATTTGCCAGTGCAAATCCTGTGTATTTCCACGCAGCGGATGGCAGTGGTTATGACTTGGTATCAGACTATATTATTCTTCTAGATAGTACGAATCCCCAAGTTGCTGCTCGGTTATTGTCTCCATTTTTACAATGGCGTCGATTTGTTAATCCGCAGCAAGCCAGTATGCAGAGCGCGTTACTGAAGATTGCCTCTGTTAACAAGCTATCACCGGCGGTTTACGAATTGGTCACTAAGGCTTTGGAAGCGTAACTTCTTCACTGTGTCTTTTTAGCTTTAGGTGGCGGTTGTTACTAAATAACCCCGTAATGAAACTGTTAGGCGGCTTCGCATACTCGATACAGGTATTGGTCGTTAGAACAAGAGCACATTGTGAACAAACATGAAATGCTTTTGGGGGTCTAAAAATGAAAGGACATGACATGCTAATTTCGCCATGCAATAAGATTCTCTGCACCGAAGCAGGGATACAGCAGTGCGATTTCGAGGAAGTGTGTTTATGTCAGAAGAGCAGCGTAAAAGCGGAACCGTTAAATGGTTCGACAATGCCAAAGGCTACGGTTTTATCATCAGCCCAGAAGGCGAAGATGTGTTTGTCCACTACCGTGCTATTGTTGGTGATGGTTACCGATCGCTTTCTGAAGGTCAGAAAGTTGAATTCATTGCAACTCGCGGCGACAAAGGCTGGCAAGCGTCGGAAGTGTCGGCGGGATAGTCAATATTTATCTGAATACTTTAATAGAGTCTTTGCTCGGCTAGTCTATTCTCGGCTAGTCTATTCAAGCGCAAATAACCTGGCGGTCCGGTCATGAATCAGACCAGCCAGTTTGCTCTTCTAAAAGAGCAACGATTCGCACCATTTTTCACCACCCAACTTCTGGGTGCCTTTAACGACAATCTTTTTAAAAGCGCTTTGATCGCGCTGCTCAGTTTTGGTGCGCTTAAGCTAAGTGCAGAAGATGCGGGGTCGCTAATTGCAATGTCGGGCGGTATTTTCATATTGCCGTTCTTCTTATTTTCCGCTTTAAGTGGGCAAATTGCCGACAAATACGAAAAGTCGATGTTGATTCGGCGCATTAAATTGGCTGAAATTGCCATCATGTGTCTGGGCGCCATCGCTTTTTGGATTCAAAGTGTGCCTATGCTCATGGGAATTCTGTTTTTGATGGGCACCCAATCTGCGTTTTTTGGCCCCATCAAATACGGCATCCTGCCACAGCATTTACATGAGACAGAGTTGATCGGTGGCAATGGTGTCGTTGAACTCGGCACCTTTCTGGCGATTCTGCTTGGCACCATCATCGGCACGCAATTAATCACTAATTCTCCCAACGGTTCCGTGCTGCTCACGTGCATGTTCATTCTAGTGGTCGCCGTCAGCGGTTATCTGGCCAGCCGAAAAATTCCGTCAGCAAAAGCGCCTGATCCCAATTTATCGGTGCGCTTTAACCCCGCGAGTGAAACCTGGAAACTGGTTAAGTACACCAAGAAGCACCGCGTGATCTTCCAATCTATTTTAGGTATATCGTGGTTTTGGTTTATGGGCGCTACCTACCTTGCCCAGTTTCCGATCTTCGCGCGCGAAGTACTCGGTGGCGATGGCAATGTGTTCACAGTGCTGTTGGCCGCATTCTCGATTGGCATAGGCGTGGGCTCGGCATTGTGTGAGCGTTTATCCGGCGGCAAGGTCGAAATCGGCTTGGTGCCGCTGGGTGCACTGGGTATAACCCTGTTTGGCTTGGATCTCTTTTTTGCCACACCAGCAGCGCCATTTGGTAGCTTGATCGG
The DNA here is from genome assembly GCA_938035945.1 of uncultured Granulosicoccaceae bacterium. Taxonomy (GTDB): domain Bacteria; phylum Pseudomonadota; class Gammaproteobacteria; order Granulosicoccales; family Granulosicoccaceae; genus Granulosicoccus. The sequence goes on along the minus strand of CALHOU010000019.1, from coordinate 25,679 downwards.
GCTGGGTGAATTTCTATCGCATGCTGCCGCCTGGCGGGTGCTCATCGATATCATGTTAATCGGTTTGTTCGGCGGATTTTATATTGTGCCGCTGTATGCCCTTATACAAAAAACCAGTGCGCCCGATCGTTTATCGCGAGCCATTGCTTGCAATAATGTGATGAACGCTATGTTCATGGTGTTATCGGCCATCATAGTTGGCGTTATGCTGAAACTGGGGTTCTCGATTGCCGGCATGTTTCTGGCCGTTGCCATACTCAATGCGCTGGTGGCGGCCTATATTTTCCGTTTAGTGCCCGAATTTTTAATGCGCTTTCTAATTTGGATGCTGATGCATTCGGCTTATAAAGTGAACAACACCGGCTTGGATAAAATTCCAGATCAAGGTGCGGCGATTCTGGCTTGCAATCATGTGAGCTTTGTCGATGCACTCTTAGTTGGCGGCAGTATCCGCCGGCCTGTCCGATTTGTTATGTACTACAAGATTTTCAAAATCCCTGTGCTTAGCTTTATCTTCAAAACCGCTGGCGCGATTCCCATCGCCGGGCGCAAGGAAGATGAGGCGATGTTTAATAGCGCGTTTGAAAAAATGCAGGACACTATCCGCAAAGGCGAGCTACTGTGCATTTTCCCAGAAGGGCAGATCACTTACGACGGCGAGATGAACGACTTTAAACCCGGCATTATGCATGTATTGGAAAAATCGCCTGCACCGGTCATACCCATCGCTCTACAAGGGTTATGGGGGAGTTTATTCAGTCGAAAAGATGGACCAGCCATGAAGAAAAGGCCTAAGCGCATGTTCGCCAAAATTGGTCTGGTGGTGGGCGACCCAATCCCGCCAGAGGCTGTCACGCTTGATGGTTTGCAAAACACCGTGGAAAAGCTGCGTGGTGATCGTCGCTAAGTGTACCTTTGCGCTATGCTTACCTTGAAGCTGTTGTTGATGCGATTCAAGTAGCCATGTCAGATAACGATCCCAATGTGCCTGAAGGCAATCCATTGTACGAAATGCAGATTCCAGTGCGCTGGGGTGATATGGATTCATTGGGTCATGTAAACAATGCTATGTATTTTCGCTATTTCGAAACCGTTCGGATGGAATGGTTCGAGAAGCTGGGCGAATTACCGCCCGGTACCTTCGATGATGGCATTGTTATCGTCGATAATCACGCCGAGTATTTACAGCCTGTTGTTTGTCCGGCCACGGCGGTCGTCCGAATGGGGGGGCATTCGCCGAGAAGAAGCTCTTTCATTAGCACCTACACGCTAACCGTGGACGGTACGCTCACTACCCGTGGGCAAGCGCGTATCGTTTGGGTTAATAACCGCGATATGAAATCAACACCATTGCCGCCGCATATTCGGCAACTGGTCGACACAGAGAAAGGTTGATCCACTGATGTCCGAGATTCGTTTTTGCCAGAACTGCGGTCATGCCGTTAATCAGCTTATTCCTGAGGGCGACAATCGACCTCGCGCGGTTTGCCAATCGTGCGACCTTATCCACTATGAAAACCCCAAAAACGTGGTGGGGTGTTTGCTTGAATGGCATGGCAAGGTATTACTATGCAAACGGGCGATCGAACCAAGGCACGGCTACTGGACCCTGCCCGCCGGTTTCATGGAAAACGAAGAAACCACACTTGAGGGCGCTGCGCGTGAAGTGCGCGAAGAGGCCGAAGCTGAATGCGACGACTTACGCTTGTTTGCGGTTTACAATCTTCCACGCATTTCCCAGGTCTATATGATGTTTTTTGGCCGGCTGCGTGATGGCAAAGCTGCCGCGGGTGAAGAGACCCTAGAAGTGAAGCTGTTTAGTCAAAATGAAGTGCCTTGGGATGAGCTTGCATTCCCTGTGGTGACGGAGACATTAACGCGCTATTTTGAGCGGCGGCAAGATCGCATACGTGAAGTACACTACGCGGATATTTTCAGTCGACCAGGCGCGCCACTGGAAATTGATCGTCATTAACTTGGTTGTTATTTATATCTGCAACCCATTCACTGAATGAGCCGGCATACATAGCACCCGGATCACGTTGTGCATGTGCCATTGCCAGCATATTGTGGGCAGCAGTCACACCTGAGCCACAATAGTGCACCAGTTGTTTGTCTTCTTTTTTTTCTAATACCGAATCGAATCGTTGTTGTAATTCTGCGATTGATCGGAACGTTCCATCCGCGTTCACATTTTCCATAAACGGCGCATTAAGGGCACCAGGGATATGGCCCGCTACAGGGTCGATCGGTTCGTGTTCACCGCGATAACGTTCTGTCTCGCGCGCATCAAGTAGACACAAGTTTGGATCCAGCACTTCGTGCTTTTCAATGACCTTGGTCAATGGCGATGATTTTTCGAACGAACCCGATGAAGGCGCAACCGGTGATGATGTTTCAAGCGTTTTTTCTGCTTGCTTCCAAGCCGCAAACCCACCATCAAGCACAGCACAGGCTTCATGCCCCAACCAACGGCTCAACCACCAAAGCCTGCTAGCAATCGCCCCTGACTTATCGTCATACGCAATAATTTGAGTATCGTTGTCGATACCCCAGTGTTGAAATTGCTGTGCTAACGCATCGGCATCTGGCAGTGGGTGACGGCCAGTAACGCCTGGAATGATGGCACTCGACAAGTGCTTGTCTAGGTGCGCATATTGCGCTGTTGGAATTCGGGATTGTTGAAAGTGCGTTTCTCCCTGACTGGTATCAGCCAAGGAGAAACGACAATCAATAATGACCCATCGATTCGATGGTGCTTGATTTAGATGAGCGTCTAGCTTATCAACGGAAACAAGCGTGCTATGCGGTGACGGCATCGACTATGACAATTACAGGTCGCGCAATTCACGTCGTAGAATTTTACCGACATTGGTTTTTGGTAGCTCATCTACAAACTGAACAAACTTAGGTCGCTTATAACCAGTTAAGTTTTCTTTGCAGTGTGCGAGCACGGCTTCTTCTGTTAATGATTGGTCTTTCTTGGCAATTACAACTTTCACCACCTCGCCGGAGTGTTCATCAGGTACACCAATAGCACCAACTTCGAGCACCTCTGGCATCATTGCGATAACGCCTTCAATTTCATTTGGGTAGACGTTAAAGCCTGAAACCAAAATCATGTCTTTCAGCCGATCAACAATTTTGAAAAAACCTTTTTCATTCATGACGGCAACATCACCGGTATGCAGCCAACCTTCACTATCAATAGTTTCAGCGGTAGCATCTGGTCGTTCCCAGTAGCCGAGCATGACTTGAGGACCGCGAATACAAAGCTCGCCCGCTTCGCCAACCGGTAGGGCTTGATTGTCTTCGCTGCGAACGGATGCATCGGTCGATGGAATAGGGAGGCCGATTGAGTCATTGTAGTCTTGTAAATCCATCGGATTAATACAAGCAGCCGGACTTGTTTCGGTTAAACCGTAAGCTTCGATAAGAGGCACACCGGTGATCTCTTTCCAGCGATCGGCCACGACTTTTTGCACAGCCATACCGCCACCTAGCGTCATTTTTAATCCTGAGAAGTCGATGTCTTTGAAACCATCGGTATTCATCAAGGCGTTAAACAATGTATTTACACCTGTGAATGCGGTAAAGCGATGTTTGTTTAGTTCCTTAACAAAGCCAGGCATATCGCGCGGATTAGTAATGAGTACATTCATTGCACCCAGCTTCATAAACGTTAAACAGTTAGCCGTTAGTGCGAAGATGTGATAGAGCGGTAAGGCGGTGATAATGATCTCTTCACCTTTCTTTAAATCATCAATCACGATCCAGCTGTAGGCTTGTTGGATATTGGCTACCATGTTGCCGTGCGTTAGCATCGCACCTTTGGCAACACCGGTTGTGCCACCTGTGTATTGAAGAAATGCCAGATCATCATGATTTAATTCAGCGCTAACAGCTGGCAATGATGAGCCTTTGTTTAGCACGTCTTTAAAGCTGTGCGAACCTGGCAAGCTAAAAGGCTTAACCATTTTCTTCACGTGTTTAATAACAAAGTTAATTACCATCGACTTCGGCCAGTCAAGCATATCGCCAAAGCGCGTGGTAATGACGGTTTCAACTTGCGTTTTGTTTACAACATCTGCCAGTGTCGCTGCAAATGCTTCTACAACAACAATGGCCTTTGCGCCAGAGTCTTTAAGTTGATGTTCCAATTCACGGTCGGTATATAAAGGGTTGGTATTAACAACTACCAAGCCTGCGCGCAGTGCACCGAAAACCGCGACCGGGTATTGCAGTAAATTTGGCATCATGATCGCGATGCGATCGCCTTTTTGCAAGCCAGCTTCGTGGATTAACCAAGAGGCGAAATGATTGGTGTACTCATCAAGCTGTTTATAGTTAATCGTCTTGCCAAAGTTAGTAAACGATGGGCTGTTAGCGTATTCCTTGCACGCTTTGCTGAATATATCCACAACCGACGGATGTTCGTTAATGTCGATTTCAGCTGGAACACCCTCCTGATACGAATTGAGCCATGGTTTATCCATACTAGTTCTCCGGGGTAATTCTGGTTTGAGTCAGGCGGCGAGCTTCAGTTCGCCTGACCATGACATTTTTTGTATTTTTTACCACTGCCGCACGCACATGGGTCGTTGCGGCCTTGCTTTGGTGCTTCTCTAATAAATTGTTTTATTTCTGGTACTTCGGCATCACGAAAGTACCATTGACCGTGGTACTTCTCAAAAACACCCACTTCGTGGTGGGTGTGTCGTTGTTTGTCAGCGTCTCGGTACCGAGCGGTGAATTCAATGCGTGTAGTGTTCTCTTCAGAATCGTTTACATCACGAATATCCAGCCCCAGCCAATCAGACTCTGCAGCCCATTTTTTAGTCGCTGCTTCATCGATCTCCCCACGTGATGATGGGTGATGCGTTTCGACAATGAATTTGATTTTTGCAAGCGTGTGGGCGGTGTATCTGGCCCGCATCAGTTGCTCTGCTGATTCAGCTTTACTGGTTCCATCAATTAATGGTTCGCAGCAGGTGTTCAGGGGATTACCTGAGCCGCAGGGGCAAGGCGTCATAGCAAACTATCCATAATTAAATCGAATACCGAAGTTTAGCGTATTACAGCAGCTCCACCCAGACTTAGGCTTGGGTCGACGGCAGCCAAATAAGTGTGCAGTGTTGCGCACTATGAGTGATTGCGCCAGAGGGGTGCCCGTTTTCGTGTCAATTGTTCAAATTCTGTGGTTTCAGGGCCGATATTTGACGCAACACACCTCGAGATGGAAACACATGCGCACACGAAATATGGCCGTCGCGGCTAGTTTGGCAGGAAGCCTACTGATGGGTGGCTGCTCTTCGGACTCAAATACCCTGGATCTATCCGCGGTTGACCAATCTTCTGCATCAGTTTCTGGCGGCGATACCGAGCCATCGGCGTCTGTTGATAATCCAACAAACAATACGATAGGGTCGGTCCCACCGCGCGAAGAAGTCCCAGTCGCACCTAGTGTGTCAACAGCACGCATCGATGCGCAGCTTAGAGATGGTGTGCTCAATGACATTGTGCTGGGCGATGCCACTGAACCTGTCACCAGTGGCAGTTGGCCGCAATTCACGCCAGACACATCGTGGACCTGGCAATTGTTAGGCGACACCAACACTGAATATAACGTTGATGTTTATGTGTTGGACATGTTTCAGCAACTCGAAGGCGATGTGATCGAGCGACTTCACGCGCAGAACAAACACGTGATTTGTTACTTCTCAGCCGGTACCTACGAGCCGTGGCGACCCGATGCGGATCTATTTGCGAATGTTCCACAAGGTAATTCGCACTACGCCTACACAGAAGAGATTTGGGTTGATGTTCGTTCGCCTGAAGCGGCAAAGGTTATGGCAAATAGAATGGACATGGCTGTGGCATTGGGTTGTGATGGCGTGGAATTGGATAACGTAGATGCGTTCTCCGATCCCAATAAAGGCTTGGACTTCGATCAAGCGGATGAGCTTGAATACCAGCGTTTACTGGCCAATGAAGCACATAAGCGTAACCTGGCAGTGGCGCTGAAAAACTCAGTTGAAACCATTCCTGAGGTTGCTCAATATTTTGATATGGCGATTAATGAAGCTTGCATGGCTTGGAACGAATGTGGCGCTTATCAAGCCATCATCGATGCTGGAAAGCCTGTATTCCATGTGGAATACGATAAAAAGTATTTAGAAGACCCAGTTGAAAAGGCAACGATGTGTGAATCATCGGCGGCCATAAACATGCGTACCCTAATAATGCCTAAGGCATTGGATGGTAGTTTCCGTATTAGTTGCGACGGATAAACGATAAACAAATTGCGCAGCTAAATATTGGCTGCGCAGTTTTCAATGTCAGTAGCCGTTATTAATGTACGAACACGCGGTTGCCATCAGCATCTCGCGTGTAGGGCAGATAGACATTTGCCAGCGCATGCCCGTTTAGCGTGACGCTGCCTTCATCGCGATAAGCACCTTCTGCTGTAAATTCAAATTTGTACTCTCGCCTTACACACGCATTACCTGTCTGGTTTCGCGTCATGCGCATTTTTTGCAAAGCAACCGTGTAGTCAAGTAGCTGCACGCCTTCGCGATCACACAGTGTGCGTGCGTGATTAACCGCAAGTTCCTTCGCCCTGGAGCCTGTCCACCAAAACACTAAAACGGCCACGGCCAGCCCCAGCAGTAATACATCAAGATAAAAATATCCGGTCATGGCCTAAGTTTTCGCACTGTCGGTTGATCTCATTATAATGGGGGCAAACATGAGATATGGGAGTCCTTAATGAGTGATCTAGACGACAAAGTTGATGCCAAAACGCAAATTGAGCTTGAAGCGGCTGCTTTTCGGACCATGGTGGCGCATTTTCAGAAGCGTACAGATGTGCAAAACATCGACCTGATGAACATGGCTGGGTTTTGCCGCAATTGCATGTCGAAGTGGTATGCGAAAGCGGCGACTGAAAAGGGCTTGGATGTTGACTATGAAACGGCCCGTGAGCGTGTATACGGTATGCCTTACGCTGAATGGAAAGATAATCATCAAGAAAAAGCCACCGAAGAACAGATGGCTGAATACAACAAGAAATTCCCCAGCTAATATCAAGTCGTGAATGATAAAGCGCTTACAGAGCTGCTTTTGGCTTCAAACCCACAAGTCGTTGTACTTGTGGGCGAGCCTGTTTTTCGCCTTTCCGAGCTTTTGCACAACGAACTTGCTGATGATCAAGACGTTAGAATAGTCGAATGTGCCGATGTGAGTGAATGGGTTGAGTTAAAGAGCGCATCGACCTCCACCACCACGTGCATTCACTTGACCTCTAACAGCTTAGATATTGATGCTAGCCTCGGAATTGCTTGCCGTAAATCACCCGATTTAGTGCTGGTTGAGAAAACCGAATCGAGCACCGATTCAGTGCAAATAGGCGATGAACGATTTTTCGCCTTTGGCTTTCGCAGCCTTGGCCAAGCGTCGATTCAACCGCGTACGCAAACGCGATGGTACGCCTATCGATTAAGCGACTATAAACAGGCGCCTGATTGGCTAAATGCCAGATTTTGGGCGCATCCTGAACGTTTTGACCTACCAGACTAGCTGTTGGCTACCCGCGGCATAAAACAATGCAAAAAACCACTCTAACGCCGGTGGGCACTGCTTGGGATTTGGTGTACCTTATGCATCAACAAATCTATATCCCAATCTTGGAACTTGTGTGACTCGGGTGGTCTACCCTGACGAAGCATTGTCATTTTCGATTCGCGCCATTGCTGGCACGCGTCGCTTTGCTCTTTTATGCAATAAAACTTGCAGAAAAGTCCGTAAAACCGCTTGTTTTGCGGTAACTGCTCTCGTGCGCAAATCTAATTCATTGAACAAAACTGGCAAAGCCCGCCAGAGCTGGAGTTGACGTGAAAACCATTGAAATAACTGAACTGCAAGGTGACGGTATTGGTCCTGAGTTGGCCGAATCGGTGCATGCGGTGGCTGAATCCATGCCAGCTGACTTCAAATTTATTCCAGTTGATTGGAGTTTGGCCAATCGTGAGGCGAAGGGGGACGATGTCATTGATGAGGCAGAGGCGTCAATGCGTGCCACTAAACTGGCAGTCAAATACCCCACTATCACCAACAAACGCAGTCCGAATGCACTAATACGTCGCCGTTGTAACTTCAGCGTTATCTATCGTCCGGCCATTTCGATTAAGGGTATTCATTCCAATTTTAAAGAAGACGTGAATCTGCATATCGTCCGTATCGCTACGGGCGGCACCTATGACGATCCTGGTCAATTGATCGGGAAAGATGCGGCTGTTTCGCTACGCATGGTCGAACGAACGCCGTGCGCACAGGCAGCGAAATTCGCGTTTGATCTGGCTCGCCGAAAAGGCTTGGCCTACAGTGATGGCAACTACAGCGTCACTTCCTCTTCGAAACACACGATTCAACGGGTCACCGATGGATTGTTTGAAAGCGTTGTCGCAGAAGTCGCTGAAGAGAATAAAGATGTAGATCACCATGTTGAACTGTTCGATGCGCTGCTGGCCAAGATCATTCTTGACCCATCGCAATACGAAGTAGTGTTGGTTTTGAACGAATACGGTGATTTTCTTTCTGATATGGCATCGGGCTTAGTGGGAAGCTTGGGCACAGGTGCCAGTGGCAACTACTCGTTTGATGAAAATAACCAGGTTGATATTGCCATGTTCGACCCAGCTGGTGGCACCGCTCCAGACATTGCCGGGAAAAACATAGCCAACCCAGCTGCAGTGTTGTTGGCGTTTGGCATGTTGCTGAATCACGTCGATCGCTACGACTTGGGCCACGCCCTACGCATGAGCTTGCTTGGTGCTATTGAAAACGGTCAGTCAACCCGCGATTTGGGTGGCAAATTAAACACCGATGAATTTACTAACGTTGTCATCGATAACATGGCGGCGCATTTGTAAGCGCGCAAGTTTTATTAAAGCGTAAACCAGCTAGGACACAACAATGAGTTCAATGAAGGCGCGACAAGAGACGTCTCTTTTCAATGGAGCCAACGCGGCATACCTTGAAGATCAGTACGAGCTATTTCTAAAAGACCCTAACTCGGTTGATGAGAGCTGGCGTAATTATTTTTCGCAGTTGCCGATGGTTGGTGACAATGCGCGTGAAGTTTCACACGCTGATGTGCGCAATCAGTTCTATCAAATGACCCGCAATGCGGGCACCGGCCCTGTTGCATCCAGTGGCGGTGCAGCTTCGTCTCAAGATTTAAAACAGATCTATGTATCGCAGTTAATCAATGCTTACCGCGTTCGCGGACACCAGCTTGCCAAAACTGATCCATTGGGCCAAGTCACAACGGCTACCGTTCGCGAAGTGCGACTACACGAAAACGGACTCTCTGAAGCCGACTTAGATACGGTCTTCCCAACGCCTTCATTAGAAGGTATCGATCGAGCGCCATTAAAAGACATCATTGCGCATTTAGAAAAATGTTACTGCAGCAGTATCGGCTACGAATATATGTATATCGATCACACGCCGCAGAAAGACTTCTTACAAACCCGAATAGAATCTGTTGCTTCAGCACCAAAGTTAACTGAAGAAACACAGCGTTGGTTGTTACAACGCGTTACCGCCGGTGAAAGTTTAGAGCGGCACTTGGGTTCGCGCTTTGTTGGCCAGAAACGTTTTGGTCTTGAAGGTGGCGAGAGCTTAATTGTAATAATGAGTGAGCTGGTTCGACGTGCTGGTGCTGCCGGTGTGAAAGACATGGTTATCGGCATGGCGCACCGAGGCCGACTAAATGTATTGGTTAATATTCTAGGTAAGAACCCAGCTGAGCTGTTCTCAGAATTTGAAGGTAAGCACGATGAATCTTTATCCTCTGGCGATGTTAAGTACCATCAGGGTTTTTCTTCTGATTTAAAAACACCGAACGGACACATGCACTTGGCAATGGCGTTTAATCCATCGCACTTGGAAATTGTATCGCCAGTGGTTGAAGGCTCTGTACGCTCCAGGCAAGATCGTTATGGTGATCACTCTGGTGATTGGGTTATACCGATTGCAATACACGGCGATGCCGCGTTTGCAGGTCAGGGCGTTGTCATGGAAACGTTCAACATGGCTGATTCGCGCGGTTTTTCAACCAAAGGCACCGTGCATATTATTGTGAACAACCAAATTGGTTTTACCACCAGTAATGCATCCGATGCGCGTTCCACACTCTACGCATCTGATGTTGCGAAAATGATCAATGCACCAATCTTTCACGTTAATGGTGACGACCCGGAAGCGGTACTGTTTGTAACACAGCTGGCGCTGGACTTTAGAAACACGTTTAAAAAAGATGTGGTTATTGATCTTGTGTGTTATCGCCGCCTTGGTCATAACGAAACTGATGAGCCATCGGTGACACAGCCATTGATGTATAAAACCATTAAAGCCTTGCCGACCACGCGAAAAATATACGCAGACAAACTAGAACAAATAGGTGTCGTTGATCGTGCTGAAGCTGATGCCATGATCGAGAACTACCGCAGCGCACTCGATGCGGGTGAAGTGGTTGCGCCCGATGTGCTGGTGGGTGTTAAAACCGCACCTGAACTGGAAGTGGATTGGGATAAATATGTTGCAACCGATTGGCGCATTCCATTTCAGGGTGATGTGTCGCTCAATACCTTGCAAGCATTGGCCACTGAGTTACATACCATCCCTGAAGGCTTTGTTTTGCATTCACGTGTTAACAAACTTATTGAAGATAGACGCAAGATGGCTGCTGGTGCGCTACCCATAGATTGGGGTTATGCAGAAACGATGGCTTATGCCACTTTGTTGCATGATGGCTATTCGGTGCGCTTGTCTGGTCAGGATTGCGGCCGAGGCACATTCGCGCACCGACACGCGGTTTTACACAATCAAGTAAAACGCGAATCTTTGGTGCCGCTTCGAAGCATCAATAGTAATCAGGCGCACTTTTTGGTCATAGATTCAGTGTTATCTGAAGAAGCTGTACTGGCATTTGAATACGGCTATTCGCAAGCCGACCCTGAAACTCTGGTTATATGGGAAGGGCAATTTGGTGATTTCGCCAATGGTGCGCAAGTGGTTATCGATCAGTTTATAAGTTCTGGTGAAACCAAGTGGGGTCGCCTATGTGGCTTAACCCTATTGCTTCCACACGGTTATGAAGGCCAGGGTCCAGAGCATTCATCAGCACGCATAGAGCGTTTTATGCAGCTATGCGCCGAAGACAACATGCAAGTGCTGGTACCGAGCACACCCGCGCAGGCTTATCATATGTTACGTCGGCAAATGATTCGTCCTATGCGTCGTCCACTGATAGTAATGACGCCTAAAAGTTTGCTACGCCATCGCTTGGCCGTTTCAACGCTGGAAGATCTTGCAACCGGACAATTTCAGCCCGTTATCGATGAGATAGATGATCTGGAATCGAGTAAGGTACGTCGTGTTGTGTTCTGTAGCGGTAAGGTCTATTACGATCTTCTTGAGCGTCGACGCGAACAGAAAATTGAAGATATTGCTATCGTACGATTGGAACAGCTGTATCCCTTCCCGTATGATGAAATGTTGGCAGCGGTTGGGCGCTATACCAATGCCAAAGAGTTTGTGTGGTGTCAGGAAGAGCCGCGTAACCAAGGCTCGTGGCGCTCGAATCGTCATCGTTTAGAGCGTGTCACACCGAAAGAGTCGCCCATTGAATTTGCTGGTCGAGCACCCTCTGCCTCTCCTGCGAGCGGGTATCACAACCAACATGTTATTGAACAAAAGCGCCTTGTAGATGAAGCGCTGGCCATTGTGCCTAATAGTCAGCTGACATAAAGCGCTGACAACTTAAACTTAATATAACAACCGAATTAACTAATCTGGACCTGACAAATGAGCAGCGAAATCAAAGTCCCAACCCTGCCTGAATCCATTGCAGATGCATTGATCGTTACCTGGTACAAGGCCGAAGGCGACCCGGTACAACGTGATGAAGTGCTAGTGGATATTGAAACCGATAAAGTGGTTATGGAGGTTCCTGCCGCGCACGATGGAGTGATGGGAAAGATCATCGAGCCTGAAGGCACAACGGTTACTGCACACCAGGTCATTGGTAGCATTGAAGAGGGCAGTGCTGCGGGTGCAGCACCGGCTACAGCAGCAGAGCCAGCAGCAACGCCGGCCGCTGCTGCAAGTAGCGATGAGGGGGACGGTCAAACCAGTCCATCGGTTCGCAAGCTATTAACTGAGCATGGTTTAAGCGCATCAGATGTTAAGGGCTCTGGCAAAAATGGCCGCATTAGTAAGGAAGATGTTGAAGCGCACGTCGCTAACAAAGGCGGAGTCAGTGCACCAGCTGCCAGTACCAGTGCAGATGCACCCATGGCAGTCGCGGGTGAGCGCACTGAAAAACGCGTACCCATGTCGCGGCTGCGTTCACGCATAGCCGAGCGATTGCTTGATGCAACGCAAAACACAGCCATGCTAACTACGTTTAATGAAGTGAACATGCATGCCTTCATTGAAATGCGTAAACAATACAAAGATCAGTTTGAAAAATCGCACGGTATCAAGCTGGGCTTTATGTCCATATTTTTAAAAGCGGCAACAGAGGCGCTAAAGCGTTACCCAGACGTAAACGCATCTATTGATGGTGACGATATTGTTTATCACAGCTACTGCGATATTGGTGTAGCCGTATCATCTGATCGTGGCTTGGTTGTACCGGTTGTGCGCAACACTGAATATATGTCGCTTGCAACCATTGAAAAATCCATTGCTGAATATGCAGAGAAAGCGCGTGACGGTAAGCTCTCTATTGAAGAGATGACCGGTGGTACTTTTACCGTATCTAACGGTGGTGTATTCGGTTCGCTACTTTCTACACCCATTTTAAATCCACCTCAAAGTGCGATTTTGGGTATGCACGCAACTCAGGCTCGCCCAATAGCTGAAAACGGTGAAGTTGTTATTCGTCCAATGATGTACGTGGCTTTGTCATACGATCATCGCATCGTTGATGGTAAAGGCGCGGTCGGCTTTCTAAAAACCATTAAAGAACTGGTTGAAGATCCTCAGCGATTGGTTCTTGATCTGTAGGTCTGGTTTTTTAATTTATAAAGTGTAGGGACAGTTATGGCGGATAAATACGACGTTATCGTGATTGGTTCAGGGCCGGCTGGGTATGTAGCGGCCATCCGCGCAGCACAGCTAGGCAAAAGCGTAGCCTGTGTTGAGAAGTGGATTAACAAGCAAAACAAACCGGCATTGGGTGGTACGTGCTTAAACGTAGGTTGTATACCTTCAAAAGCCTTGCTTGAGAGTACCGAGCTTTACCATGAAGCAAAACACAACTTTGCCGATTTGGGTATCAACACCGGTGAAGTCAGTGTTGATGTGCCTAAGATGATCGCGCGTAAAGACAAAATCGTCTCTGAGCTCACGGGCGGCATAGAAATGCTGTTCAAGGCAAATAAAATTGACTGGTTGGTTGGTACCGGAAAATTACTGGCTGAGAAAAATGTTGAAGTCACCGATCACGATGGTGGAAAGAAAACCTATACCGCTGGCAACGTTATTCTTGCCTCGGGTTCTGTTCCAATCGAGCTCGGTGCAACACCGCTCGAAGGTGATATCGTTGTTGATTCTTCTGGCGCATTGGATTGGGAGTCTATCCCGGGTTCTATTTGTGTTATTGGTGCAGGTATTATCGGTCTTGAGCTGGGCAGTGTATGGCGACGCTTGGGTTCTGATGTGGTGTTGCTCGAAGCGCTTGATACTTTTTTACCGATGGTCGATCAACAGGTAGCTAAAGATGCAGCGCGAACGTTCGCCAAACAAGGTTTGGATATTCGTCTGAACACGCGTGTTACTGGTAGCAAAGTGAATGGTAACAAAGTCACGGTAAGCTACAAGGATAAAGACGGCGATAAGGAAATGGTGGTTGATAAGCTCATTGTCGCTGTAGGCCGTCGTTCAGCCACTGAAGGCGTTATTGCTCCTGAAGCTGAAATTGGGGTTGATGAGCGTGGGCTCATCCATGTAAATGATCAGTGTGAAACCAGTGTTCCAGGTGTTTATGCCATCGGCGATGCCGTGCGTGGGCCAATGCTTGCGCACAAAGGGTCCGAAGAAGGTGTAATGGTTGCTGAAATCATCGCGGGTGAGCATGGGAGCTTGAATTACGATGCTATGCCGAATGTAATTTATACACATCCTGAAGTTGCATGGGTGGGCAAAACCGAAGAAGAATTAAAAGCCGAAGGCGCCGACTATCAAGCCGGAACTTTTCCGTTTGCAGCTAGTGGCCGAGCGAAGGCAAAAGGTGATACAGGTGGTTTGGTTAAAATATTGCGCGACAAGAAAACCGACCGCATGTTAGGTGCGCATATTATTGGCCCGAGTGCGTCAGAGCTATTAGGGCAATCTGTGCTGACAATGGAATTCGACGGTACAATTGAAGATATTGCGCACACGATTCACGCTCATCCGACTTTAAGCGAAGCTATGCATGAAGCTGCGCTAAGTGCTGATGGCCGTGCCATCCATATCGCCAATAGAAAGCCGCGATAACGAATTTATTATTTAGCTTAATTTCCTGCTGGGGGAAACATGAATCTACATGAGTACCAGGCGAAAGCCTTGTTCGCAGAATACGGTATGCCGGTTCCGAACAACATTGTTGCGTCAACGCCTGCTGAAGCGAAAGCTGGCGCTGAAAAACTCACCACCGATAAAGTGGTTGTTAAAGCTCAAGTGCACGCAGGTGGCCGAGGTAAAGCCGGTGGTGTAAAACTTGTGGATACGCCAGACGAAGCAGCAGAATTTGCGAAATCATTATTGGGTACGCAACTGGTTACCATTCAAACCGATGCGAACGGCCAACCCATTAACACGGTTCTAATTGAAGAAACCAGCAACATTGCTAGCGAACTTTATTTGGGCTTGGTTATAGATCGCGCCAGCCAGCGCGTAGTGATCATGGCATCAACCGAAGGTGGAATGGACATCGAAACCGTTGCTCACGAAACCCCAGAAAAAATTCTAAAGCAAGCCATCAATCCATTGGTAGGTGTTATGCCATACCAATGCCGCGAGCTTGCGTTCGGCCTAGGTATGAAAGGCAAACAGATCAAACAGTTTTCTGCGCTGTTAACGGGTTTGTGTAAGTTGTTTGTAGAAAAAGATTTAGCCTTGGTTGAAATCAACCCGCTGGTCATTACTAAAGAAGAAGATCTGATTTGCTTGGACGGCAAGATCAACGTTGATGGCAATGCACTTTATCGCCACCCTGACTTGGAAGCCTTACAAGATAAGACCCAGGAAGATGAGCGTGAGTTGCGCGCAGCTGAGTGGGATCTTAACTACGTCGCGCTTGAGGGCAACATCGGTTGTATGGTTAATGGTGCTGGTTTAGCGATGGCAACGATGGATATCATCAAGCTAAAAGGCGGTCAGCCAGCAAACTTTCTAGATGTTGGTGGCGGTGCGACTAAAGAGCGCGTAACCGAAGCGTTAAAAATTATCTTATCTGACCCTGATGTTAAAGGCATTTTGGTTAATATCTTTGGTGGCATTGTGCGTTGCGACCTTATCGCTAATGGTGTTATTGCGGCCGTTAAAGAAGTTGGAATCGATGTGCCTGTGGTTGTGCGACTCGAAGGCACTAAAGCCAAAGAAGGTCGGGAGTTACTCGATCAAAGTGGTTTGAACTTACAATCTGCCAGTGATCTGGGAGATGCCGCTACCAAGATTGTAGAAACCGTAGGAGCAGCGTCATGAGTGTTTTGATCAATAAAGACACTAAAGTGATATGTCAGGGTATAACCGGTAGCCAGGGTACCTTTCATAGTGAACAAGCTATTGAATACGGTACGAAAATGGTGGGTGGCGTTACACCGGGTAAGGGTGGCAGCACGCATCTTGATCTGCCGGTATTTAACACAGTAAAAAATGCGGTTGATCAAACCGGTGCTGATGCATCGGTTATTTATGTTCCTGCGGCTTTTTGTAAAGACTCCATCATCGAAGCTGCAGAATCTGGCGTATCGCTTATTGTGTGCATTACTGAAGGTATACCTACCTTGGATATGCTTGAAGCGCGCATTGCTGTGCAGCAAAACGGTGTTCGTTTGATCGGCCCTAACTGCCCCGGTATTATCACGCCAGGTGAATGTAAGATTGGCATTATGCCTGGTTCGATTCATAACGCCGGTAAAGTGGGTGTGGTTTCACGCTCTGGTACCTTGACCTACGAATGCGTTAAGCAAACATCTGATTTGAACTACGGCCAAAGCACGTGCA
This sequence comes from uncultured Granulosicoccaceae bacterium, assembly GCA_938035945.1. GTDB lineage: Bacteria > Pseudomonadota > Gammaproteobacteria > Granulosicoccales > Granulosicoccaceae > Granulosicoccus. The sequence goes on along the minus strand of CALHOU010000019.1, from coordinate 9,398 downwards.
TTGGTATTGGTGGTGACCCAATCCCGGGCACAAGTTTTATCGATGCGCTGGCGCTGTTCCAGGACGATCCACAAACCGAAGCCATTTTAATGGTGGGTGAAATCGGTGGTACAGCAGAAGAAGAGGCCGCCGAATTTATTAAGTCGAATGTGACTAAGCCCGTCGCTGCGTACATTGCTGGTGTGACTGCACCTCCTGGAAAACGCATGGGCCACGCTGGGGCGATTATCTCTGGTGGTAAAGGTACTGCGGATGATAAGTTCGCGGCACTAGGTTCTGCAGGCGTTACGATTACGCGCTCACCTGCTGAACTTGGTTTGGCTGTTAAGGAAGCGACTGGCTGGTAGTGCGAATGCACCGGTAGGTGCAAACATAGCTTACGAAAAGGCTGCAAGAACACATTGTTCTTGCGGCCTTTATCTTTTATACGGACTCGTATTTTCGCCTTCACCAAGAGAGCGCTGCATGATTACTGTGTCAACCCATTGATCAAGCTTATAACCAACGGCCTTGATGGTGCCGACATGCTCAAAGCCAAGTCGCTTGTGCAAAGCGATTGAACCGGTATTTTTTGAATCACCAATCACTGCAATCATTTGTCGCCACGGACCTTCTTCGCACGATTTAATAAGGTGTTCAAGTAGCTGCGAACCGACGCCAAGCTTTCGAGCCGAACTATCAACGTAGACTGAATTTTCTAAAGAATTTTGGTAAGCGGCACGTGCGCGGTATGGGCCAGCGTAGGCGAAACCCAGAATGCGTCTGTCTTTCTCTGCCACGATATACGGCATGCCTGCGTCTACAATTTTTTGTCTTCTCAAGCCAAGTTCGTCGGCGCTTGGCGGTGTGGTTTCGAACGTGGCTAAACCGTATAGCACTTCGTTTGCGTAGATGCGCGCAATGTCTTTTAAGTCGTGAGTACTTGCGTCTCGAATTTGTATTGTCATTCACTTAGTCGTACTTTGTTGAAATTTACTGAATACCCCGCTCACGATAGCAACGCCGAATATGCACAGCAAAGTGCCTATGATCACATAAAGTGTTAGTGGTTCGTCGAACAGTATCCATGCTTCAATGGCAACAACTGGTGGTACTAAAAAGAATAATGTTGACACTCGGCCCGCTTCGCCCATTTTTATTAACCACATAAGCAAAAAAACGGCACCAATAGAGAGTACAAACACCAGCCATACAAGCACTGCAATTAGCTTCGGCGTCCAATCAATGGTGTAGGATTCCCAGATTAGTGCGAACGGCAAGAGGAACAGCACGCTTGCAACGTATTGCACGATCATGTTGATGTGTAAATCAAGCGATTGACAAAAGCGCTTTTGATAAAGCGTGCCGATCGTTATTCCAAGTAATGCGGCAACACAAAAACCGATGCCTTGTAAGGAGATAGCGCCATCAACATGGCCCCATTCGGCGGTAACAAGCGCCACACCAATAAACCCCATCGCAATCCCGATCACCTTGGCCCAGGTTAACTTCTCTGACAACCAAACGGCTGCAAGTACAACAGTCAGCACAGGCTGTATACCGACAATCAGAGACGACAAACCCGCGCCTATACCCTGGTTGACGCCCGCAAACACACCGCCCAAATACACAGCTTGCAGCAATACACCAGCCACGGCTGCGTGAGCGACTTGGGTCCAGTCCAGTGGCAGGGTTTTGAGCTTTGGAAAAATAAGTGCAATCGCTAGAAGGACGAAGGCGGCCAGTGCAAACCTAATCGATAAGAAACTTGCAGGCTCTGCGGTTTCCATGCCCCAACGCGCCATGATAAAGCCTGTGCTCCACAGTAGGACGAACAGGATGGGGATGAAAGGGCGCAGGGCGTTTGGCATGTTCAAGAGTGTACCCCACGCTACCACGGGATAGGGTGCCAATTAAAAAGTCAGTGTGGTAGATTTCAGCACTGCGTGCCGCGATATTGCACTTAGATAAGTAAAAACAGTTCTATGTGCGTTATGTAGACATAGCAATACAACTTTACCGATTCACCCACATGATAGATAAACACTTATTAGACGCTATTTACGATAATAGTCCCGATCAGCTTAATGAAGTACTTCATTGGGTTGGGCCGGTGCTGAGCTGATTCTCGGTAAAGAGAGCTCTACTAGCTTTTTTAATTTTGTTAGAAAATAGTCGGATGATAATCCCACCAGAAGAGCCTTTAAATGGCGGTAACGTCAATGATGAAGTTGTCAGAATAGGCGATACGGTTCGGCGAACCTGCAGTTCAGCTAGCCCGGCGATTCATCGACTGCTAAATCATTTAGAAGTGAACGATTTCGATCAAGCGCCCAGATTTTTAGGTGTTGATGAGAAAGGTAGAGAAATACTAAGTTATAAAGAAGGTGAGTGCACGATAAAGCCCAACTACTGGTTAGAAGATCAATATCTGATTTCCGCCGCTACAATGCTTAAACACTTTCACGACCTCACCGCCACGTTTATTGCAGAACCTGATGATAAATGGGCGTTCCAATATCCGGACGTATCAAAACATGAGGTCATATGCCACAATGACTTTGCACCCTACAATCTCATATCGAGCAATAATAGATTCATCGGCGTAATAGATTTTGATCTTGCAGGTCCAGGGCCAAGAGTGCGTGATATCGCTTACGCTGCTTATTGGCTTGTGCCCTTGTCCGTGAGAAATGATGATATGCGGGATGCTGCTTTGCAAGATGTGCGACAGGGATGCAAGCGTTTAAAATTGTTTTGCTCGAGCTACGGTACCAACGCTGATGGTGCCTTACTGGACATGGTGAGCGAAGTGTTATTACATATGTCAGATGAAAACGTAGCGATTGATACAATTGGGCAATCTGCAACTGAGCGTCTAAAGGCGCAAGGGCAGCTTGATCATTGGCGGCAAGAGAATGAAGCGTTTAGAGAGTTTAAACGCAGCTTGCAAGACAATATCGAGTAAGAGGCAGTGCTACGCACAGTACAAATATATGACATCACCTATATACCCAATTGAAACTATTGAAGCGGGCTCTCTCTCAGCTATGGCTAAACCCAATGCCAAGGGTGATATCGAAGCTGAATTCAAATCGATTGCTGCGCGGAATATCACGCGCGTGGTTTCGCTGTTGGAATCAACAGAAGCTGCTGGGCAAGGTTTGGCAAATGAAAAACGAGAAGTTGAGCGTTGTGGTATGCAGTTTGTACACTATCCCATCGGTGATTTTGGTGTGCCGGAAAATATTCACGAATTCGCACTATTTATACGTCAAGAACATCAGGCCATAGTTGCTGGTGAGCACACTGTTGTGCATTGCTACGCAGGTATCGGACGAACTGGTATTGTTACAACAAGTATTCTGTTACGTTGCGGCTATAACCCGTTGCAGGCGATAGATTATATATCGAAAAAAAGGGGTATGAAAATTCCTGATACACAGCGCCAAATAGATTGGATTTGCGATAATCAGCAGGCAATTCACAAGGCATAGGTGCAACGTCTAACCCTACAATGAAAATATTAAACTGCAACCGTACACTGGCAATCTCGCATGGTTTTGAACAATGACATCTGTAGATAACGAAGCTTCAAATAATGATTCACCCACCTTAGATGCGAAGCTGGCCTTTGATCCGAAAGAAAAAGAGCAACAGCTTCGAGCAGAGTCAGAAGAGTGGGATATATCAAATCCTGAAGACGCGCGCGAAGACGATATACCCCTGATCGATCTTTCTGCCTATTTCAACTCTAATTCTGAAAAACATCTCAATGATGTTGCAGCCCAGCTGCGCACCGCTTGTGAAGAAACTGGGTTTTTTTCCATTATTGGTCATTCCATTTCAAGCGACCTTATCAATCATACGTTTGATCAAGTCAGGCAGTTTCACGCAACACCGTTGGAGATAAAAAATCAGATATTAATGGATAGGCCCAATTGGCCAGTCGGTGGTATGGGTTACCTGCCTTTAAAAAATCATAAATTGCCAGCTCGGCAAACAGGAAACGTTAACGAGGCCTTTATCATAAAGTGCGATGACCAACTAGGCATGGACGATAATCAGTGGCCCGACTTGGCCACCTTGCCGCAGTTTAGAGCCGCAGTTGAAAACTACGCTTGCGAAGTAGAAGCATTAGGAAAGCGCATGTTGCCAATCTATGCACGTGCCTTGGATATGCCGATAGACTTCTTTAATGAAGCGTTTGAAAAGCCGCTTTACCGACTGCGCATGACGCACTATCCAGCGGTCGAACTAGAACCTGAAAATGCGTTTGGTATTGCACCTCATGTTGATACATCGTTTTGCACTATTCTTGCGCAAGACCAGCCTGGCTTAACCATTTTTAGTGAACGACGAAAAGTGTGGGTGAATGCACCTGCGGTAAAAGATGCCTTCATTGTAAACACCGGTGAGTTGCTAAAGCAGTGGACTAACGATCGATTTCTTAGTACTCGGCATTTTGCTAACAATAATACTGGTGAACAATCACGTTATTCGATACCGTTTTTCTTTAACGCCAATCCGCACTATGTGATGAGCTGTATTCCCAGTTGCTGTAGCGACGATAATCCTGCGAAATACCCACCAATTTCATACGCGCAAAGCCAAGGTGTTGTGCAGGGCGAGTAACTCGGTAGTTTGACTTTATCCGCTTAGGAGTCAGAATTATCGGAAAAGTGCCCGCGCCGTTTGTAGTGCGATTGTGTATCCAAATGTACAAACCCCAAAATCCGGGGACAGTTTACTTATATGCGATACGACGACTTATATACCCGATGGGATCGGCATTGTGTCATTTAGGTAAACTGTCCCCGGATTAGGGATTTGACTTGGTCGGCGACGACTTTGCCCATGGCGTTGCGGGGAAGTGCATCGACGAATGCCACGCGTTTAGGGTGTTTGTAGCGAGCGAGTTGGCCGTTGAGTGCGGTAAGGATTTGTGATTCGCTAAGGTTTGCAGAGCTTGCGATTACGGCCACCGGTATTTCGCCCCATTTATCATCCGGTATGCCAACCACTGACACTTCATCCACCCCTGCCAATTTTGATAGCACGCGTTCTATTTCTGTTGGGTAGATATTTTCACCGCCGGATATGATCACGTGCTTGATGCGATCTTTAAACCAATACAAGCCATTTTCATCGACGCTTGCCACATCGCCTGTTCGTAGCCAACCGTCGATAATGGATGTTGATGTGAGCGATTCATCTCGCCAATACTCAAGCAATACATTATCGCCTTTAACCCAAATCTCACCTGGCTCACTAATTGCCACATCCTTGCCATCCATCACCAAGCGAATCTCGCAATCGCAACCGGCACGGCCAATGCTACCAACCGAGCTCATGGCTTCATCTATGGTTTGATAAATAGCGAAGGGCGACGTTTCTGTAGCACCATACACTTGTATTAGCGGAATGTTCAGAGCATGTATTTGTTCGAAAAAAGATAAAGGTACGTCAGTTGAGCCAATGCTCATGCCTTTTAATGAGCTTAGATCAAGCGAAGGCCAATGTTGACTGCTCATTATTGCCTGTAGCACCGTAGGTACGGTTATCGCAAGCGTTGCATTTTGCAGGTCTGCGCAAACTGCATCAGGTTCAAATTTTTCGTGCAGTATAACCGTGGCGCCTATCGAGAATGCCGGCGTGGGCAATATATTTAAGCCACCCACATGAAATAACGGCAGCGCTACCAGCGCTTTATCGTCAGGCGTCATCCGGTGCGCATCAACTGACATTAACGCATTCGATATCAGCGCTTGTTGTGATAACAGCGCACCTTTTGGTAAACCTGTTGATCCGGATGTATATACTAATAGTAAGGGGCTTTTAGTCGTAATCTTATCTGTGTGGTTTAAAAAATCATTGGCTATCTGGCTGACTTCGGGCAAACGATCAGCCGTGTTCTGTAACGCTTTAACTGACACAGCGAACACATTTGGTAAAGCCTGCGCCTGCGATGAAAAATGCGCATCGTAAAACAAAAACGAAGGTTCGCAGTTCGCAACTATCGATGCGATTTCAGGGTCGGCTAGTCGCCAATTTAAAGGTACTAGAATTGCGCCCACTCGCGCACACGCGAAAAGCAACACAAAAACTTCCGGATTATTCAGTCCATACCAAGCAATGCGATCGCCTAGTTTAATACCGGCATCTACCAATGCATCGGTTCTGGTATCGATTAAGCGCGAAAACTCCAGATAGCTGATCTGCTGTTGTTTATAAGTTAGTGCAATATGTGAAGGACGAGAGTTTGCTGCATCAACTATCCAGCGATCAATCGTCATCACTTTCACCTGGTTTATAAAGTGCGCCTTTGCCCAGTTTGTCTAAACAAAGTTCAGCAGTCCATGGCAGCATGAGTGAACCACATCGGCTGTCACGGTATAAACGCTCTAATGGCAATGAACGTAGCATGGACTGTCCGCCGCATGTGCGAATCGCTAGCTGGGCAAGTTCATTCGCATTTTCCATGACTGAATACTGCGCAGCCCATGCGCGCATAATACTGTCTTGACTTGGGTCAGGTCTGGCCTCTGATATGGCTTGGAACCAAATAGATTTTGTTTGTTCGAGCATCACGCGCATTTGTGAAACGGCTATTTGCTTGGTTGGAAACATGCGCCGTTTAACCGGAGGTGTGCCGGGTACTTCGCCACGCAAATAAGCAACGGTAAAGTCATAACAAGCTTGAGCAATTCCCATATAGGTCGGTGTAAGCGTCATAAACATGTGCGGCCAACGACCAGCGGCACTTGGATATACACCTAACGGCATTAGCTGTTCTTCATCCGCTACAAACACGTCTTTAAAAATCAATGTGCGTGAAATAGTGCCTCGCATGCCCAATGGATCCCAATCACCTTCAACGCATACACCTTTCGCATCAGCCGGTATCGCCAAATACATGGTGTTACGGCGTGAGTGTTTGTCGTTGGGTGTTTGCAAGGCGGTGCATAACGCGCCATAGTAATCGGCATGACCTGATAAAGATGCGAATATTTTTTTACCATTAACTTGCCAACCACCGGCGACTTTAAGTGCTGTAGTACCAAATGCTTTAAAGCCTGCCGCCGCCGCACCACCTTCAGAAAACGGTTGAGAGTAGATTTTTCCACCTTCAATAATGCGTCGATAGTGCCGTTTGCGCATTTGATTATGTTGAGCACGCGTGTCTGAATCCAGTTCAAGGCCATCCAATAAGAAACCAGTCCATAAACAAGATGACACATGCATATTAAACGTGAGTGCAGTAGCGCCACACGAGCGACCCATTTCTGCAGCGGCGATCATGTAGGTTTTTAAATCGGCGCCAAGGCCACCTTCACTTTGTGGAATACAAATGCCAAGTAAACCTGCCTTGGCCATGTCTTGATAGTTTTCTGTCGGGAACGAAGCTTCCTTATCGTACTTTGCGGCTCGGGGTGCAAACTTTTCCGCGGCCAATTCGCGCGCTTGAGTTGCTAGCGATGCTTGCTGCTCTGTTAGGTTCCATGCAGATGGGTCGAATATGGGTTCTAAGCTCATGCTATTAAAATCAAAAAAGGTGTTTGTAAACGAGCGTTATGCCGTTTGCTTTTGTAAAAACTGTTCGATGATGGCGTTGGTTTGTAAATGTGCCTCTTGATTTAGCATATGGCCCGCACCTTCTATTAAATGGTATTCGGCAGTCGGTAGTGTTTCACTTGCCTTTTGCATGGTTTTGGCAGGAGCGTTTTGATCGTGACTGCCAGCGATTAAACAGCAAGGCACGTCGATATCAACAAGATTCTCGCGACGGTTGAATGTAACAAGGCATTCCAAAATACCGCGCCATGTTTTTTCACTAACGCGAGACAATATTCGCTCTACTTCGCTAACGCATTCTGTAGTTGCAATTGGCCCAACCAGCCGTGGTGCCGATACGCTTGCCAGTTGCGCCATTGTATCCCCTGCATCCAAGGGCGCCAAGCGGGCTTTAAGAAAAGCTTGCTTAAAGCTTTCGTCCGCACCACCAAAGGCGGGTGTTGAAGCCATGATAATTAACGATGCGATTTGTTCGCGTCTATGCATAGCGTGCTCAAGGCAAAGCATCCCACCTAATGATTGCCCAGCCAAATGGACTTTGTTAAAACCCAGCGCTTCGATAAATGTTCCTAGCGTGTCGGACAAAAATTTAAATGTGGGCGGCCACCTGTCGGCAACACTTGATTCATATCCGGGCATGTTCCATGCGATACACCGATAGGCCTTCAAATGCTGTAACTGCTGGTCAAAGCTTGCAGCGCCACCGCCAATACCGTGCAGAAAAATAATGGGTTCGCCATCTCCGTGCTCGGTATATTCAATGCCCGCAATGTTTTTTTTCTCGAAAGGCATCATACAGGTGTGCCTTGCGTAACCACGTTGACCCCATCCAAAGCTATATCGCAACCCATCATCGGTAAATCGAAATGGCCGCGTGTAAAACGATGTGCAAACTCATTAGCACCGGTGGAATACAAGAAGTTGCCAGCCACAGCCCGCAGCTCTGTGCCATTGGTATCGTTTTTATCATACATCGTTAAGGCTTCATATCGTGCTGCTGGATTAAATCCCCAACCGACGTGGCTGGTTGCGTAGGCTTCCTTGTCACCAAATGAGCTAAAGTAATCACGCATCAAAGCGGCATCAACCCCCGAGCCTTGTATGTCGACCACATAATCGTTCTTGATGACTAAATTTACTGCGCTGTCGAAGTAACGTTTGAATGTGAGATTCATATCTCCAGGTTGATAAGCTAATGTACCGTTGACACTACCTGCAACTGGAAAACTAACCACTATCCCGCCTGGCCAATGCGCCAAGGTTCCCGGGCGATCGGTCCAGCCCCAAACGCCTACGGTAGCCGCGCCTTCCATGCTAATTCGTAGGTCGGTGCCTTTTGTCGATTGCACATGCATTTGTTTTGCTGATCGACAACGAGATACAGCATTTTTTGCTCGTTCTTTTAAATTTTCATGAGGAATTAGTCTGGCAAGCGCATCTGGGTGTTCGTTTGAAATGTTCATGATGCGAGCGCCTGATTTTAATATCTGTGCCGTTTGTGGCGCATGCATCAGGCCTTCAATAGTTAGATCAATGATGACATCACACTCGGCTAGCGCGACAATGGCTCTGTCTTGCTGATCTAGTGCTACGCATGCCCCGGATGAGCGAATAATCGGTCCGGGTACATCGGCGCGTGTTGGCACTTTTATATGAAAGTAATTAAGGCCCAGTTGGCCTAGCGCTAACTCGCTCAGTTGAATGTTCAGCTGTCGCGATTGGCTTTCACTAAGAATGACAATACTTTCGCCCTTATGCATTTTGCACAATTCGAAAACATGCGCGAAGGCGGTTATCCATCGGCTTTCAATGTGATTTGTTAGCATGAGGTCCTCTGCTGGCAA
>CALHOU010000018.1 GCA_938035945.1 uncultured Granulosicoccaceae bacterium | reverse complement strand
ATCGTTGTTCAAGATGGCATGTTGGTCTACACGCCTAACTTTGGTTTTATTGGTGGCGACTCATTTTTGTATGTTATTGAAGATGGTGCAGCAACGCAAAGCACCGGTACAGTTAACGTTAGTGTGGTTCGATTCAGCGATATCAATGACAACGGATTAAACGATTTTGACGAGTGTGATTGCGACAACCTGACTATAGAAGTCGGGGTTGAAGGGTCGGCATTGGGTGCATCGTCAATCATGAGCTTCTTGTTGTTAACGCTAATGCTTGGTCTGCGTAGATTTGCCCGCTTTGGTTTACGTGGAGCATTGAAATGAGTCTGCCTAAACGTAAGCGTATGTTTAAAAAAACCAGCCACACCTTAGGTGCTTTGGTTTGCGCTGCTATGTGCGGATCGACGCTGCTTATGGTGGCGCAAGCTGATGAACAATATAATGACTTTACACGTCGTGTTTACGTCGGCGCGGGTGTGGGTGCAACGCAACTAGAACCAAAGGTTCCGAATGCAGCGTTAAGTGTTGCAGAAAACACCGATGCTGGTTTTCATGTTGTCGCTGGCTACGACTTTACCAGCAGGCTTTCTGCTGAAGTGTATTACGCAGACTTGGGCGCCGCCGAAATTGCCTTTCTCGGTGAAAACGTAGGCGACATCAATTATCAGGTTTATGGATTAAGTGGTATTGCCTACTTAGTGAATAGCCGCAGCGGATTTAAATCAAATGCGAACGGTATGGGTACGCGCGAGGGCTTGTCGTTGTATGCCCGTGTGGGTATAGGTGGTGTGAGCGCAGATTCAATGCTCGACTACAAAGTTAACCACGCAACGCATTTGGCATTAGGTTTGGGCGCAGAATATGGCTTCCGAAATGGCTTTGCCGTGCGCGGGGAGTACCGTGCGCTCGACACCGATCAGCAGTATGCCTCGCTTAGCTTGGTCAAGCGGTTCGGTAAAGTCTCTCGTGGAGTCGCAGCTGCAGGCTTGGCAACGCTTCCCGTCGAGCTGCCAGATGTGGGTACAGACGTTAAACCGCCTGAAAAACCGACGATTTCTGGCGTACCGAGCGTAAATTTTGCCTTTGATCAATCAGTAATCTCGTCGCTGGCCGCTATCAAATTGGATGAATTGGTAGCAGCGGTTGGCGATTCTGACGAAACGCTTACGTTAGAAGGGCACACGGACTGGATTGCATCGGAGCGTTATAACTACGACCTGTCCTTGCGACGTGCTGAAAGTGTTCGCCGGTATTTGGAGAGCAAAGGCATCAGTCGAGCCAGAATGACAGTGCGCGGCTTCGGTGAAAAGCAACCTATCGCTTCCAACGAAACTGCGGAAGGTCGTGCCAGCAACAGGAGGGTAGACATTCGCATTAACTAGGTACATCAGGAGATGTTTTGCGAATGTCCATATTCAACGCTTGCAGCAGGAAAGCTTATCTCGTTGTTATTACAGCCTTTGGCTTAAGCGCCATATCTGGTTGCGGTGGAAGTGCCGACGACGACTACACAGTTCGTTCGACCGATTCAGTCTACGCCTATCGAGCCGCCAGCCCTTACGCGCCTGTGCTTAAGCAGTGCGTCTTAGTCGGCACGGTTGCTGAGTCTTGCCCCTTATCAACTTTGCCATTCATTGGCGATGGCGCTAAAACCCCAAGTGTTGATGAAGTGATGAATCGTGTGTTGGTAACGCACGACTGGATGGGGGCGCGCTTTGAAGAAGTTGTGCGCGATGCGCCCGATTCATTGTTAACACTATTCTCTTCGACAACTGCCATTTTAATCGGCAGTGAAGTTCGACCTTCGTTCTACACTCCTTTAACTGGCGCCATACAAATTGACCCTGCGTATCTTTGGTCAACGGTCGATGAGAAAAACAGCATCTCTAAAGCAGAAGATTTTCGAGCAGGCTTTGGTAACGATCTTCAATTTTGGTTTTTAAGTCGGGTTGCCACCGCAGAGGGTGAGCGTCTGGCGCCGTACTACAGCATCGATGATGATTCTGAGCGGCCGATTGACGATGTGCGATTGCCTTTACTCCGTTTGCTGTATCACGAACTAGTTCATGCCACTGATTTTATGCCGCGAGACAAAATTGCCACGCTTAACCCATCATTTACAGCGGTTGGTGCAATCGAAAGCGTTCAAGCCGATTGGCTATCGAATCGTTTAATAGCGGCTCATCCGTTAACCAGTGATGCTTTGAATGAATTTGCGCAAGTAAGATATCGCGGCGAAACACCCACGCCTCAACAAATCGATACCAGTGCGACTGGCATGGGTGAGCTTATGGCAACCGATGGTGCGATTCAGTTCTACAGCTACACATCAGAGCACGAGGACTTGGCACAGCTTGTTGAAGGGGTGATGATGGGCTTTCATTATGATTCAATTGTTAACGTGGGTTTTACGCAAAAACCGCTTAACGAGGAGAATTATAGCTGCAACGACTTGCGTGTGGATTGGGGACAGCGAAACCGGCTTGCCGACCCCCTAGTCAATGTTCGTGCTCGCTACGCGGCGGAGTTGGCCGTTGAGGTCACACCTGAACTACAAAGTTACATGGAAGCTGCGGGTATTTCAGAAGCGATGGTGCAGAGTATCCATTGGTGTGCGAATCAAACGCCAACGAATATCATTGCAAGAACAGAATCCGTCACGCGATCATCTGCGCCGGTGCGGGCTTTGGAGTCTGGTACGCAGTTTATTGAAATGATGCGTGAGGACAATACCGTTCATCCCGACGGTATGATGCATGACTAAAACCGTACAGTTAGCGATACAATAGGAATTCGTGACTAGATAAAACCAACCATGGATTCGCTTTCGCAATTTGCCCTTGGCGCCGCTATTGGTGAGGCTACGTTAGGTGCCAAGCTTGGCCGTAAAGCCATGTTAGTGGGTGGCTTTCTTGGTACCTTGCCAGATTTGGATGTGCTTGTTCACTATGCCGATGCCGTAGCCAGTTTCACTTACCACCGCAGTTGGAGCCATTCATTGCTGGTGCTCAGTTTAGTGAGCCCAATCATTGCCTATTTGTTGTACCGTTCTTACCCAAAGAAATGGCTACCTTCACCGTCGCTTACGCCGCCGTTCAAAACCTGGTTGCTGTGCGTATTTCTCATTTTAATAACACACCCCATACTCGATGGCTTCACTGTGTATGGCACGCAATTGCTGTGGCCCTTATCAACTACGCCCATTGCTTGGGGCTCGATATTTATCATTGACCCTCTTTATACATTGCCTTTGATCATTGGGTTGGTGATCGCTTACCGCAGCAGAGCCAAGGCTAGAAATGCTGCGATGGTGGGATTACTTTTAAGTACTTTATATTTGGGTGTGACTTTATTGTCACAACAACATGCGCGTGTGACGGCAATCGACTCATTAGCCAAAGCTGAACTGGGAACAGAAAACGTGTTAGTCGCGCCATCACCGTTTTCGTTGTTGTGGCGTATTGTATCCATGGATGGGGATAACTATCACGAGGGTTTCTATTCGTTACTCGATAGTGATAGGCAAATCGACTTTGCAACTTATGAAAGTAACCGCGCGCTGATCGATCAACATGCTGATCACTGGCCCATCGCGCGGATGGATTGGTTCACCAATAGTATGATATCGGCCAGCATAGAGGCTGATCAATTCATAATCAACGATTTGCGCATGGGTGTTGAGGCGAGTTATGTGTTTCGATTTTTGGTGGGGGAATGGAACGATCCTGAGTTTAAAGCACTCCAAAGTGTGCAGATGCCCATGCAATTTGATACCGAGCGTATGCGCAGTATTGTAAAACGCACCTGGGATGAGCGTGTTAATGTAGAGCCGTAATATAAATTTCAAATAGTCAAAGCTTATGTTTAACCAGTGGATTAATCGCATTGCTGCAACTGTTAGTGATGCCTCCCAAACAGATCATTCAACCCTGGTTGATGTTGAGCGCGTCAGCGCAGCCTTGTTGGTTGAAATTGCGCGTGCTGATCATCAGCTCGAAGAGTCGGAAACGCAATCTATCATTGCCGCTTTACAAAAAGCGTCGTCATTATCCGAAGATGAAATTGTTGAAATCGTCAATACCGCTGTGGCTGATGCCGATACGGCCATTTCGCTGCACGAACATGTGCGTCTAGTTAACGATAACTTTGAACAAACACAAAAAATCATGTTGATCGAACAGATGTGGCGAGTCGCTGCAGCCGATGGCAATATCGATCGTTATGAGGACTACACCATCCGCAAACTCAGCGACTTAATCTATGTGCGTCACAGCGAATTCATCAAAGCCAAGTTACGGGTACTAGACACCTAGATTTCCCACCAAACTCGCATTAAGGCTAGTGATATTCAGCTAAGGGTAAGAATATTGGCATTCTGTGCGCACTTGACCCGACCGATATAAGTCAAGCACCATACGGACGCATTGGTCCGATAGGAAATTGCGACCAGCTTAGCGCTTAACCCGTTGCTGATAAATATCTTTCAAAGGCACGTCCACATCCAACAAGGTTTCCACTCTAACAATTGCTGCAAAGTTATCTTGCTCTGGCACCAACTTTTCTAAAATCACATTAACCTCAGGTGTACCGATATCAAGCCCGCTGGTGCGAGTAGGGTCGGCCAATTGAGTTTCTAGCATGGTTGATAGCTCTGTTAATTTTGGCCCTAAGTTGAATACGGCTTTGTCTTCCAGTTCGGCAATAATCTTATCTTTAAACACCGCAGCAATGGTATTCCACAGCGTGCTATCGAGCACGTTGGATAACTCGATATTTTTTAAGCTTACGGTTTGAGTGAACGCCTGTAATTCTGGTGTGGCTGTTAAATAGACGTTGCCCGGTGTTTCGAGTTTCTTTCCCGGTAGCTTGGCACGGAAGCCTAAGTTAACAGTGATGCCATCGGGATTACCAGAGAGCGCAACCGAATCTATTGCTACTGATACATCACCAGCTGCACTGGAATTACTGAATGTTCTTCCTACTAAGTGTTGCTCGGCAATGGATTGTAATTGAGTATAGGCAGCGCGTATTAGCACGTTGAATTGGGTGCCACCAGGTTGATAGTCGCTCCGCGTCAGCGTTGGCAAGTCCAAAGCTTGCTTTTGTACAGCCTCTGTTTGTACGCTGGTTTTAGCTTCCAGGGTAAACGCAATACCGAGTTTATGGTTTTCAGTTCTTATGCCAGAGAATGAAAATCCGTTGGGCTCAATGTTTAGAAACATCGTGTTGTTGTTGGGTAAGTCGAGCGGGATGCTATGGGTTTTCCATTGTGTCTGGATTGATTGTCGAAACTCATCACAATCTATCGCCCCTGCAATCCTGTTTTCAAGTCCAGCCAGTTGCTTTGCTATGGCTTTGTCCACTTTATCCTGTAGGTTGATATCCATGCCGCCTGCCCATTCAAGACGAGGCGCAGCTGTCCATTGATAAGACGCATCGGTTTTAATGACCGGGCACCATTGTTCGTTTAAGTCCAGTTTTAGTTTTAACTGCGTGTTCATAGCGCCGGCAAAATCCATTGAATCTAATTTGAGCACCTTAGAAACATCACCACCAATACCCGCATTGCCGAAAAATCGCATCGGCACATTAATAACCACAAAATCATCTTGCCCCGATACTTGTATTTCGCCTTCGCGCTGTACGGTATATTTCCAACGCGCATTACCACACATTTTTATACCGATCAATTTTTTGCAGATCTTTTGCTTGCCAACATCAGAATGTTCTTGCGGCACTTCCTCGGTGGCAAGGGCGGCTAAATCAGCATAGGTGATTCTGGCTCTAGTACTAAGCTTGCTTTGATAGGCGTTGTCGTAATTCACCACGTTTTGCGCAACCGGTGGTTGCACGGATACTTGGCTGTGTTCGGGTTGTTTTTCAGCACAAGCGCTTAGCAAAGCAAGTAGAGCAGCGAAGCTGCCGGTACGTAATAGACGATTCGATAAATTCATGGCGCAAGTCTGCCACAGAGTGCTGATCGACGAAAGTTTCGTTAGGGCTGTCAGCGACAGTTTTACAAACCTTGTACTATTGCGCCATGGGCGTACTCTGGGAATCTACACAGCAAGGCACACATTACTCGGTCCGCCAGGCCGGTTCTTCAGTGCGCTTGTACAGCAACCGCGTATTTCATAGTCAATGGAATCCGAATCGCCCATTTGCAGGTGCTGTTTGGGATTGTTTGAGTTTGCCTTGTTTGTATCGGCCACCTAGTCAAGTTAAGCGGGTATTACTGTTGGGTTTAGGTGGTGGTGCCGGCATTAGGCAGCTACAAACACTGGTTAAGTTTGATTATTTACAGGCGATTGAAATTGATCCTGTGCACATTAAAATCGCGAAACGCTGGTTCGGTATTACTCAAAAAACCGTTGACGTGCTTGAGGCAGATGCCATTGCGTGGCTCAAGCAATACAAAGGGCCGGGCTTTGATCTGGTTATTGATGATTTATTTGGTCATTCAGATAATGAGCCTCAGCGCGCGCAAGCACTAAATAAATTATGGATAAAACAGCTAACGAAAGTATTGAATCCCAATGCAACTTTGGTGGTGAATTGTATTAGTCGAAGCGAACTGGCGAAAAGTGTTGAGAATTTTTCAGCCGCGGGTTACGTACAGGGTTATCGATGGAGTTTGCCTGAATACGATAATGCCATTGGCGTTTTCTTTCGCGAGCCGGTTGCCAATGGGGATTGGATAAAACACCTCGAATCGACCACGCTTACTGCCGATATGAAGCTGGCGGCGCGTTGGGTAGTTAGGCGCTCACTGAACTTGTGAGCACGGATTACCTATCTAAAATTAAACTAAAAGCTAAACGCGAGTTGCGCGCCCAATTGAGCCGCATTTAAATCAGTGATGCGCCCACCAACGTGTACAGGGCCTAAGCTGAAGCCGAGGCTTAGTGCGGTGGCGTCGTCATTACGTGCGTTGTCGTGACTGATGCCTGCGCGTAGGGCCATCAAAGAGCGACCCAGTTCAACACCGACGGCGACGATTTGGGTATCCAGGTTATCTGCCTTGGCTTCGTTCAATGCCATATCACCGGTAATCGTTAGTGAGCCCAGTGAAAAAGCGCCACCGACAATCAACTGCGGAGTGGTTTCGAATACAAAATTATCTCTTGTTGTGATGGTTTCTTTTGCTAGGTTTCGCGCGACCACTGAAAGTCTGAGTGGTAGGTGATTTAAGCTAAGGCTTGCACCCACATCCATATTCATGGTGGTATCGACAATTTCATTGTCTTCGAATTGTTGCTCTAGTGAGTCGTTGGTGTCGTCAAAGCGATCGCTTATTTCTGTGCTTAGACTGGCGGCGCGCAGCTCTGAAAATTTTGGTGTTATGCCGATATCAACGTTGAACCCACCCAGCTCTATACTGGTAGCCATGCTCAGGCCCAGCTGTTCGCGCACCAACGCACTGCCTTCCAAGTCAGACTCCAATGCATCTTCGGGTTGAACCACGCTCAAGGTTTGTCCGTCCGCCGAGATACTCAATGGCACACTGGAGGCAAGCTCGTCATAGGTGAGTTGATCGTCTACCAGTACCGTGGCAAACGTATTAACATAGTCTAAATCACTTTGCGCAACGGCTGTGGCTGCAGCCCCTGTGACCGAAGTACGATAGTGCATGGCAATAGGGAATGCCCATTTAGTGTAGGCAACACCGAAATCGGCTGCGGCCGTAGCTTGCACTGGTTTGCCGTCTACAGAATTCAATACATCCAATACACGACTAGAGAGTTCCGCCAGGCGTTGTGTGCCAGTTAGGCAAACGGTCTCAGGCGCACTGTTAAAGTCACAGCTTAGTACGCTACCGGTAAACGAGTCTATCTCGGCTTCGATATCCTCGGGTAGTGTTTCTTCATCAATTACAGTGTCAACGATTTGGGCGTCATCTTGCACATCCATACTTGCACCCAAATGCAAGTGCACCACTTGTCCGTCTCGCTTCATGCGCATTAGGGATGACGGATTCTCATAAGCACCGTGTACACCTTTGCCATGAGCAATCGATGAGCCACCCAAACCCGCTGATCGAGCGTCCATTGCCAGTGCAGGAGTCGATGCAAGAAGAGTAAGACCAGAAATGAGTAACGTGAGTTTGGCTGGTTTATGCATGTTCATCGTCATCCTTAAAAAAGAGCTTAGTAACGAATATAGTTCAATAGGATAGGTAGCATTAAACGTACCTTTGTTGTTAGTACATTGTGGTTACGGATAGGAAAACGGATCAATGACCCTGGATGAAATGACTTGCTGCGTGCATTATTGCCTGGCGCATTTGCACCGACACCAATGTTCTGGCTTCGGCGGCGATCAGGGTGAATTTTTCGGTCGCAAAAATGCATTCGTCTTTGATTGTTGCGTAGTCGGTTTCTAGCAGAGTTTCAATAGTCGCTTTGTGCAAGTGCTTGTCATAGAGTTCAGCGGCTTCTCTACCATGTGTTAATGCCAGCCGTTCAGAGCAATCCTTACACTGTTGAGCATATGCTTCTAAAGAAATCCCTTGTTCACCGGTTTGCATTAAAATAGTTGCCGCAAGAAAATAGCGCTCAAGTGCAGGCATAACCGACTCTGCTAAGCGAATGAGCGTTTCAGATTCAATGGTGCCGGCGCTGGGTCGTCTAAAGCCATCGCCGTCTTCATTCTTCACAACCTCACGAATGAGTTCGGCTTTTTGTAATGCCGCTAATGCATCGTTGAGTACTAGTGCTGTTGATTGCTCTGGTAGGTAGAGCTCGTTTTGCAAAAACGGAAAAGCATACTCCACCAAACTGCACAATTGATCGCGCGAACGGTGTGGTGTGTTTGTAAAGCAGGCTGCAATGAGCGCGGGAACCGTAATCAGGTGTTGCACGTTATTTCGAAAGTAAGTCATGGGTGCTGCCATGCCAGGTTTTATTGACACTAATGTGCCCAGAGGGTCCTGGCTGGTTTGGATAAAGCCGAGTTTCTTGCCATGATCTATGGCATGGGCGAAGTCGATATCTGGTACGACTGCAGTTGTGCCCGTTGATGCTGCGCTAAATAGAGTGTGATAAACCCGCATTTGATCAACTAAATCTGATTCACCCAGTTTGCCTTGATTGGTTGAGAGCAATCCCATGGCCAATAAACTGATGGGTGTTACACAAACCGCATCGTTGATGTTTTGCATTATGTTATCGCCAAGGTCATCAACCACTTCGGTTAACCATTGGGGTCTTTCCAGATCAATGGTTTCTGATTTCCAGTTCGCGCGATGTTTTTCAAGCAGTTTGTCGAGTTCAATAGGCTCGCCAAAGTTTACGTAAACGTTTCCATATTCTTCTCGTAGAGTTTTCAGCGACTTCAACAACGCAAAAACGGATTCCTTTTGTTTTTTGCCACCAGCCAGTTCGCTGGTAAATGCACGGCCTTCTAATAATCGCTCATAGCCAAAGTACACAGGGATGAACACAACGGGGGTGCGTGGGTTATGCAGGTAGGCGTGAGCGGTCATTGCTAACATGCCGCCTTTGGGAGGCAAAGACCGGCCAGTACGGCTGCGGCCGCCTTCAACAAAGTATTCCAATGCATGTCCGCGTTGCAAAATTTCTTTTAAGTAGGCGTTGAACACTGCTGCATATAATTTGTTGCCCGCAAAACTTCGGCGTAAGAAAAACGCACCGCCGCGTCGCAGCAAGCCGCCAACAATAGGTAAGTTCAAGTTGATACCGGCAGCGATATGCGGCAATGAAAAGCCATTGATATAGAGAATGTAAGAAAGCAGCAAGTAGTCTATGTGGCTGCGATGGCAGGGCACATAGACAATTTCACGGCCATCAGCTACCGACTTTAAACGCTCAATGCCAGACAACTCCACACCATCGTACAGTCGGGTCCAGAGCCGGTTCATTATGCGGTGCAAAACTCTCACAGTGGGGTAAGAGACGTCTGCTGCAATTTCTAATGCGTATTTGTTAGCTCGTGCTTGGATGCGTTCGGTACTTTTATTCTCGGTTTGTGCACTATGTGCTATTGCATCACGCACGCCTTGGTCGGCCATAACGTGGCTGACAAGCATGCGCCGATGCGATTGGTCAGGTCCTAAGCTTGCGACACGTCGTTGGCGAAAGTGCACGCGCAGAATGCGAGAAAGTTTACGTTGCAATAGCTCTGGGTTAGCGCTTTTCAAACCGTTACTGTTTGGCTGACTATCAGGTTCACGTTCGATCAGGGTATTCATTGACAAGGGCTCGCTGAAGGCGAGTAGAGTGTCGCGACCAAATGCAAGTGTGGTAATTAGCTTTCGGGTGCGACCACCGATCTGCCAATTCTCACTGAAGAACACCGACCATATTGATTTTTCTTTATCAGGTGCGCGGCCCCAATACACAGCAACCGGTATGATTTGAATTTCACCGACATCATCTTGCAAACGCGCGGAGATCAATCGCAACAGGCGTTGTGAATTAACCAGTCGATGCCGACGAAATAAAAAGCCCCTGCGGTGTTTAAGGGCATCAACCGAGCTGGATTCGGATGCCTGCCCATACGTCAGTGGATTGGACGGGGCAGGTAGCCCTAGATTGTTGCAAACGATATTTAAGGTGGCGCGATCAGCCAATCCGCCTTTTTCCAGTACATAAAGCACTGGCAGGTCGGGGTTGAGCAGTGTTTTCGGCTCAACCGGCAAAACATCAGGCTTCACCCACAAAGCCAGTGTCTTGGTAATCAGTTTTTCGATTAGCTTGTACAAACCTTGGTGCATAATAGTGAAAAGAAAACCTGAGTGAATGCTATTGTGTCTCGCCTGTCAACTTGCAAGGAATCTGCCCTTCAAGACGCCACATTATCGGCGTTAGAGCCAGTTCGTCTAAATGGTTCCCTGCCTGAAATATATCTACAGTTTGCCAATAGTGAGCCTGCTTTACGGGCTTATTTGGGTATGGAAGCGGCTTTGCGGGCCAGTTCGCTGAACGATCAGGAGTTGGAATGCATCAAACTCCTCGTCAGTCAGTTGACGAACTGCGAGTATTGTCTGTCAATTCATAGCTTCAAAGCAAAAAAAGCTGGCATCAGCAAGCAAGATCAATTGCTGATTCGCCAAGCCAAACCGACTGGCAACAAACGCCTTGATACGATTGTGCGATTGGTCATGGCACTTTTCAAGCAACCGGGTGCGATTTCTCAAGATCTGCTAGATGATGCACGAGCGCATGGATTTAGCGATGAGAATCTGGTTGATATTTGCATGGGTATGAGCACTATCTTTTTTACCAACATCACCAATCATATTAATCATTCAAATTCATCTTTGCCGGCAGCCCCACAATTACCCGATGCGTGAGTTAATCGAACTACAAACCGGTCAGGTTGCATTTCTTAGTGGCCTGCTTGCGGGTTTTGCGATGACGTCAGCCTTGCATATTCTACGGCACGGTATGCGAACCCGGGTTTCGCAGGCCGCATTTGCCATTTCAGTGTTGTCTTCCCTGCTTTTTGTCGTGGCGCTGTATGTTGATGTGCGACTCACACTGGAGCTTGCCGGTAATGTTCAGCTACCGCCTGATGTGGCTAAGAGTGTCGGGCAAATTCGATTCATTGGCACGACCAGCGCCACGATTGCCTTGTGCTTGTTTGTCACGTCCTTGGGCATGCTGGGCTGGTTAAGTTCTCCCTCGGCAGGGATGATCACATCGGGCTTAACCGTAATTATTGGTGGCATACTTATTTATGTGTGGTTTAAATTGAACGCACTCGCTATCTACACATTGTGATGTTTAATAAATTATTCACCTACTTTGAGTCTTTTATTGAGCCATTTCCAAAAGAGCCTGCCACGCGTCCGCCTAATACCTTAATACCGTTTCTATGGCATTACTCTAAATCGTCTTGGCCTTGGCTTGTGCTAATGGCGGTACTCACAGCAATCATCTCTATATTAGAGGTTAGTCTGTTTGGTTATCTTGGTAATCTGATTGACTGGCTTAGCTCATCCGATCGCGATACCTTTCTGCAAAGCGAAGCGGCTACGCTTACGTGGATTGCGGCAATCGTAATAGTGTTATTGCCACTTGCCGGTTTTCTTCAATCCGTTGTGTTACACCAAACCGTTATCGGCAACTATCCCATGTCGATTCGGTGGACGGTACACCGATACTTACTAGGTCAAAGCTATTCGTTTTTCCAAGATGAATTTGCCGGCCGAGTTGCCACGAAAGTGATGCAAACATCACTATCGATTCGTGAAACCGTAATGAAGATGCTCGACACGCTAACGTATGTTGCCGTGTACTTTTTATCGGCGATGGTGTTACTGGCTACATTCGACCTTCGTTTGATGCTGCCATTTGCAGCGTGGGTTCTACTGTACGCATTGCTGCTACGCTATTTTCTTCCCCGGCTAAAAGCGATTTCGCGCAAGCAGGCCGATGCGCGATCAGAAATGACAGGCAGGGTGGTTGATAGCTACACCAATATCATGACCGTCAAGCTGTTTGCTCACAGTGGTCGAGAAGCCCGCTACGCCAAAGACAGCATGAATCTGTTTCTGGAAACCGTGCATCCGCAAATGCGCTACTCCACCCAATTGATTTCGTCCATCATGTTGCTCAATGGCGTGCTGTTGTTCGCGATTGGCGCAGTATCAATTCACTTGTGGATTGCTAACGTTATTAGTGTTGGCGCTGTTGCCGTCGGCGTTGGATTAGTTTTGCGTTTGCAAGGCATGTCGATGTGGATCATGTGGGAGTTATCACACTTGTTTGAAAGTATCGGGGTGGTGTACGACGGCATGAATATGATTTCGCGTGATAAGGACGTGAAGGATGCGCCTGACGCAGAAGCGCTGTCACAAGCCAATGGGCATATTGAATTTGATCAGGTGCGTTTTCATTATGGTCGCGAATCCGGTGCCATAGAGTCCATGAGCTTAGACATAGCCAGTGGTGAAAAAATTGGTTTGGTTGGCCGTAGTGGTGCTGGTAAAACCACGTTCACTAATTTGCTATTGCGCTTGTACGATGTTGAGTCGGGTAAAATTTTTATCGATGGCATCGATATCAGCACGATAACGCAAGAGTCGTTGCGTCAACAGATTGGGGTGGTCACGCAAGACACATCCCTATTGCATCGTTCCGTTTTCGACAACATTGCCTACGGTCAGCCCGATGCCACCCAAGAGCAAGTTATTAGTGCAGCTGTTCGCGCTAATGCACACGAGTTTATTCAAGACTTAGTCGATTCAAAAGGTCGCCAAGCTTACGATGCGCAAGTCGGTGAACGTGGCGTTAAACTCTCAGGTGGTCAGCGCCAACGCATTGCGATAGCGCGGATGTTTCTTAAAGACGCCCCCATCCTTGTTCTCGATGAAGCAACTTCAGCGCTGGACAGTGAAGTCGAGGCAGCAATACAAGACAACTTGTCATCACTGATGCAAGGTAAAACTGTTATCGCCATAGCGCACCGATTGTCAACCATTGCCATGATGGATCGACTCATTGTGATGGATGAGGGCCGGATAATTGAGCAGGGCACGCACGATGAGCTAGTTCAATCCAATTCATTATATGCCCAGCTGTGGCAACGTCAGTCCGGCGGGTTTCTTACCCGTGATGAGACCCACTAGACAATAATTCGGCACTGCTTTAGTTGTGCACAGTTAAACGTAATTGCTGCTGACATATTTACTAGTTAGTCGCCTTTTTTCTTTGAGTTAAAAAAAATCAAGGTGTAAAGTAAGTCAGATGGTCTGAGTACGTAGTTTTGCGCCATTTGTGCCATGAAGTTTAAAACAACAGACGTCTTTGGTTATTACATTTAAATCAGTACCCAATTGGAGAAAAAGTCGATGAATTTAAAAAAGAACATGATCGCTGCTGCTGTTGCAGCTGCGTCGTTTGGATTTACCAGTGCCGTATCCGCTACTGAACTCGAAGTCACGCACTGGTGGACTTCTGGCGGTGAAGCTGCCGCCGTAAAAGTATTTGCTGATGCATTCGATGCTGGTGGTGATACTTGGAAAGACGGAGCGATCGCCGGGTCGGGTGGTGTAGCGCGTCCGGTCATCATCAGCCGCATCATCGGTGGCGACCCAATGGGTGCAACGCAATTAAATCATGGCCGCCAGGCTGAAGAGCTAGTTGAAGAAGGACTCATGCTCGATCTTACCGAGCTAGCTGAAAAAGAAGGCTGGAAAGACATTGTTCGTCCTTCGTCTCTACTGGATGCTTGCACGCTCGATGGAAAAGTCTACTGCGTACCAGTAAACATTCACAGTTTTCAGTGGATGTGGACCAGCCTTGATGCCTATAAAAAGGCTGGCATTGATGCGCCAAAAGATTGGAATGAATTCGTAGCGTCTGCACCTGCCCTACGCGAAGCTGGTATTACGCCTTTGGCCGTAGGTGCACAAACTTGGCAAACCAACGGTATGTTCGGCGTTATCCGCATGGGCTTAGGCGGTATTGATCTGTACAGAAAAATTGATGTAGAGCGTGACTCTGAAGCACTTCGCGGTGAAGAAATGGTAGCGATCTGGAAAGCGTTTGGTGATGCGCGTGATCTTGATGATCCAAACAACAGTATCCAAAACTGGAATGACGCAACTAGCCAAGTTATTAACGCTAGTCACGGTGCGCAGATCATGGGTGACTGGGCGCAAGGTGAGTTCCAGGTGGCAGGCCAAACTGCAGGTGTTGAATATGACTGCTTGCCAGGTCTAGGCATAGCGCCAGCGCTAGATACAGGTGGTGATGCATTCTACTTCCCTAAGCAGGATGACCCTGAAAAAACCGCAGCTCAAATGCGTATGGCTTCAATGATGATCAGTAAGCCTGTACAAGTGGCGTTTAACTTGAAGAAAGGTTCATTGCCCGTGCGTGGTGATGTTGATCTTGCCGATGCAAATGCCTGCATGAAAAAAGGTTTAGAAATTCTTAAAGACCCAGCCAACATTGTTCCTGGCGGCGACCAAGTGTTCAGCCCGGACACAACCGGACAGCTGGAGGATTTGTTGGCTGAGTTCTGGACTAACCCAGATCTTTCTCCAGAAGATGCTCATGACCAGTGGGCGACCATCATAGAAGAAGCTGAATAAGCTCTCTTAGTCAGTAACTCTGGTCGAGCTCAACGCGACGCTCGACCAGAGTATTACACCTTGAATTATTTTATTGCTTTCGTGTGAGTGGGCCTGTGCCATCCTTTTTTCGACAGATAGAGCAGAAGACATGGTGGAAACGCCGGCCAAAAATTCTGCGCAACTTATCAGCGAAGATTGCCGCATTACCGATGATTGCGGTGGCTTTGGTTGGTTTTGTTGGTTGCTCAGTGTGGTCAATCGTTTATTCGTTTACCTCGTCAAAGTCATTGCCGAAAGAACGTTTTGTCGGGTTCAAACAATACGACCGTCTATTCGATTCATCACGGTGGCAAACATCGGTAGAAAATGTAGCCGTCTATGGTATTTGTTCACTGGTGTTTTCATTGGTTGTGGGCTTTTTGCTCGCGGTGGCTTTAGATCAGAAAATTCGATTTGAAAATACGTTTCGCACGATATTTTTATACCCGTTTGCGCTGAGTTTTATCGTCACAGGATTGGTGTGGCAGTGGCTATTGAATGCTGACTTTGGGGTAGCGCAGGTTATCCGCGATATAGGTTTTACCAGCTTTGAACTCAACATTTTGTCCAATAGAGACTACGCAATCTACGCCATAATCATTGCCGGTTTGTGGCAAGGCACCGGCTTTGTCATGGCCTTGATGCTGGCCGGGCTTCGTGGTATTGATCAAGACATCTGGAAGGCATCGAGAGTGGATGGCATACCGGCTTGGCGAACCTATTTGTTTATTGTAATCCCGATGATGAAGCCTGTATTTATCACAACGCTGGTCATCATTGCATCCGGCATAGTAAAAGTCTTTGATTTGGTTGTGGCCTTAACCGCAGGGGGGCCGGGTGGTTCGTCGGAATTACCAGCAAAGTATGTTTACGACTTTATGTTTGGTCGAGCGAACCTGGGTCAAGCGCTGGCTGCGTCCACGGTCATGCTAACCACTGTATTAATCATATTGATTCCATGGGCCTATTTGGAATTTAGCCATAAGAAGGATTCTGAAAATGGCTGAAGCAGTAGCTAATAAGATGCAAGGTCCGCAAGGACCAAAACCTAAGCGCATAATTTCTGGGCGCAACATTGTTCTTTATGGGTTTCTGATCGTTGCAGCGCTTTATTGGTTGTTGCCTTTATATGTAATGGTTGTGAC
The DNA here is from genome assembly GCA_938035945.1 of uncultured Granulosicoccaceae bacterium. Classification (GTDB taxonomy): domain Bacteria; phylum Pseudomonadota; class Gammaproteobacteria; order Granulosicoccales; family Granulosicoccaceae; genus Granulosicoccus. The sequence goes on along the minus strand of CALHOU010000018.1, from coordinate 68,031 downwards.
TTCATTAAAGGGCTTGCCTGAAGTGCGAATGGGCAATATTTTCTCTCCACCGATGGAGATTACTTTCGAGCCATGGGTGAAGGCCTGGGATTCTGCTTGCACAGGTCTGTATTGCGAAGGGTTGAAAGTAGGTTTTTGGAACAGCATAAAAATACTGATTCCCAGTACCGTTATCTCGATTATTATTGCCTCAGTGAATGGCTACGCCTTGTCGTTTTGGCGGTTCAAAGGGTCAGAAATCTTTTTTACCATTTTATTGTTCGGTGCATTTATCCCTTACCAAGTAATGCTGTACCCGTTGGTTATCATTCTTCGGGAGCTTGGTTTGTTCTCATCATTAGGTGGTGTTGTGTTGGTGCATACGATTTTTGGCATGCCCATATTGACCCTGTTATTCCGAAATTATTTCGCTGGTGTGCCCGATGAATTGTTCAAAGCCGCACGTGTTGATGGAGCGGGCTTTTGGCGCATCTTTTTTCAGATCATGTTGCCTATGTCTTTGCCTATATTTGTCGTGGCAATCATCCTGCAAGTCACTGGCATTTGGAACGACTTTTTATTCGGCATCATCTATGCGGGCACCACTAATTTTCCGATGACTGTTCAGTTGAACAACATCGTTAATTCCACGCAGGGTGTGAAGGAATACAACGTCAACATGGCAGCGACGCTGCTCACTGGCGCGCTTCCTCTTATAGTCTATTTTGTTTCCGGTAAACTTTTTGTTCGCGGCATAGCCGCAGGTGCGGTGAAAGGGTGAGTAGTGTAGCTATATCAGATCTATCTTTAAGTTTCGGCTCTGTCGAAGTCTTAAAGTCGCTTAACCTAGAAGTGGATGAGGGCGAATTTATCGTGCTACTCGGCCCATCAGGCTGCGGCAAATCAACACTACTCAACTGCATTGCCGGGTTGCTGGATGTGACAGCTGGTCAGATTTTTATAAACGGCAATAACGTCACATGGGATGAGCCGAAAGATCGTGGCATTGGCATGGTCTTCCAGTCCTATGCTCTGTACCCGCAAATGAGCGTGGAAAAGAATTTGTCGTTCGGTTTAAAGGTTGCTGGCTTGCCAAAGGCTGAAGTTCAAGAGCGTGTGTCAAAGGCCGCCGAAATTCTACAAATAGAGCCATTGTTAAAACGAAAGCCAGCAGCGCTATCTGGTGGTCAGCGACAACGTGTTGCAATAGGGCGCGCGCTGGTTCGTGATGTGAATGTGTTTTTGTTCGATGAGCCTTTGTCTAACTTGGATGCAAAACTTAGAACAGACCTGCGGGTCGAGTTAAAACGTTTGCACCAACGCTTGGGTAACACCATGATTTACGTAACCCATGATCAAATAGAAGCGCTCACCCTTGCTGATCGTATTGCGATTATGAAAGATGGCTTAATTCAACAGCTCGATACACCGGCCGGAATCTATAACAATCCGACCAACCGATTTGTGGCTGGTTTTATTGGGTCGCCTGGTATGAATTTTATCAGCGGTACGCTTGAAGATGATGCGGGCCAATGGTTCTTCGCTGCACCCGATCTACGCATACCACTAAACGACTACGCATTTACCGGAAATCCCACAGCCGGACAGCAAGTTGAAATAGGCATTAGGCCAGAGCATGTTGTACTCAACGATGTATCCGAAGCTGGGTTCGTCACTCTTCAAGTGGAAGCGGATATCGTAGAACCTATGGGGGCCGACACCGTGCTTTGGACAAAATTAGCTGGAAATAACTTAACGATTCGAACCGATTCTGAGTCAACGGTTAAATCTGGCGACAGCTTGTCGGCCAGCTTTAATCCAGCTCGCGCCTCTATTTTTGCGCAAGATGGTTCGCGCGTTTAAATTTTCAACCTGGCCTGCGTTCAGTACCAGATTTATAATTAACCATTAAGGGAATACTGTGCCCAACTTAACTCTTCAGCTTTATAGCGCCCGCAATATAGAGCTTGCAAAAGCGATGGACGTCGTTGCCGAGGTCGGATATCAATCCGTGGAAGCTTATGGCGGAATATTAACGGATAGTGATGCGTTGAAAAGTGGTTTGCAGTCCAGCGGATTGAAGTTAGTTTCTTCACATGTGGGCTTGGATGAATTACGTAACAACCTCTCAAGCACGATGGAATTGCTCTCTGGCATGGGAGCATCGCACATTGTTTGTCCCTTTCTACAGCTTGATCAACGTCCAAGCGATGTGGCTGGCTGGACGAGGCTTGCGCATTCATTATCAGGTATCAGCGAAACATTGGTAAGTAACGGTTTCACTTTCGCCTGGCACAACCACGAATTTGAGTTCGAAATGTTGGCTGATGGCCGCACACCAATGCAAATATTGCTAGACGAAACGGCAAATATGCATTGGGAAATTGATGTGGGTTGGGTGGTTCGAGCTAACCACAACCCCAACGAGTGGCTGCAAAGCTACGCCCAGCAAATCAGTGCCGTACATGTTAAAGACCTTGCCAAAGAGGGTGAATTGGTCGAAGAAGATGGCTGGGCCGACGTGGGTCATGGGGTCATTGATTGGGCTTCAATGTTACCCAGTATTCAAAATACGTCGGCTAAGCACTTTATCGCTGAGCATGATAAGCCCGCTGATTTTGAACGCTTTGCAAAAAATTCTTATACAAGCATAAATAGTTGGAGTTGGTAGTGGCTTTGCTAAACGTAGGTATTATTGGCTGTGGCAGTGTGTCGGCAGCTTATCTGGAATTGGCCAGCCAATTTGCTGGTTATAAAATTGTTGCCTGTGCAGATATTGATGAGTCACTATCGCAAAAGCGTGCGCAAGAATTTGCTTGTAACAGCGTAAGCGTTGATGCATTGCTCGCCGATGCGTCGATAGACCTTATAGTGAATTTAACGGTGCCAAACGCACACTTTGAAGTCACACGTGCTGCGCTTATGGCCGGTAAGCATGTGTATTCCGAAAAGCCGTTTATTCTCACCTTGGAACAGGGTGTTGCGCTTCGCGACATTGCCAAGGCCAACAACTTGCGCATCGGTTCAGCGCCGGATACATTTCTAGGCGGTGGTCATCAGCGAGCGCGCAAACTTATCGACGATGGAGAAGTTGGAGAGATTGTTGGTGGCAGTTGTTACTTTACTTCGCATGGCATGGAAGACTGGCATCCACATCCTGATTTTTTCTACCAACCTGGTGGTGGTCCTATGCTCGATATGGGGCCGTATTACATTAGTGAATTGGTTCAGCTTATTGGGCCTGTTAAACGTGTTATGGCCATGGGTGCAAAACCTTTTGAAAAGCGCACAATTACCAGTGAACCTCGAGCGGGAGAGCAAATCGACGTTGGTATACAAACCACTGTCAATGCGATATTGAAGTTCGAGCAAGGCGCACAAGTTACGTTTACAGCAAGCTGGGATATTTGGTCGAGTGAAAACAATCTCATTGAATTGCATGGCAGCAAAAAATCCATGGTTATACCGAACCCTAACCACTTTGGCGGTGTGGTTCGACTCAACGATGGAAAAGTTGATGAGCCGTACGAGCCGTTTCCAACGCTAAGCGTGCCAAATTTAAAGGACGCCTACGGCGTTTTGGCATCGAACTATCGTGGCATTGGATTGGCAGACATGGTTGTTGCCATAGCTGAAGATCGTGAGCATCGATGCAATGGAGATTTCGCTTTGCATGTCATCGATACCCTGATGTGTATTGAAAAATCAGCCGAATCAGGGCAGAGTGAACACACTACTACAACGTGTAGCCGACCTGATGCCATGTCAGACGAAATAGCGAAAACGCTTGTTACCGCTAAATGATCATAAACCCGATTCTAACGGGGTTTAACCCGGATCCGTCCATATGTTGTGTTGGTGATGACTACTACATCGCCACATCGACGTTTGAATGGTATCCAGGTGTTCAAATATTTCACTCTAAAAATCTAAGCGACTGGACTTTGGTCGCAAGACCGCTCAATCGAGCATCCCAGCTTGATATGCGGGGCAATCCTGACTCCTGCGGTGTGTGGGCGCCGTGTCTTAGTTATGCCGACGGATTGTTTTGGTTGGTGTATACCGACTTGAAGCGTTATGACGGTAACTTCAAGGATGCCCATAACTATATTGTTACAGCCGGCGATGTCCGAGGATCTTGGTCTGACCCCATCTATGCCAATTCCAGTGGTTTCGACCCAACATTGTTTCATGATGATGATGGCCGTAAATGGTTTTACAACTTACGTTGGAATCACCGTGCACCTGTTTTAGGTAAAAGCCCACGGCACAGTCCGTTTGGTGGCATTGTTCTACAAGAATATGATGTTAATAAAAAGGCGCTAATCGGTGAACCTGAACTTGTTTTTTCAGGCTCACAACGCGGACTCACCGAAGCGCCCCATGTGTTTAAGCGAAACGGCCTGTACTACTTGATCACGGCTGAAGGTGGGACTGGCTACGAACATGCTGTGACTCACGCGCGTGGCCCATCAGTAAGAGGGCCGTTTGAATTGCATCCGGACACCCATGTTATAACCTCCACTGATGCCAGCCACGGACAATTACAACGTGCAGGTCACGGGCAGTTCATTGAGACTCCCGCTGGGGAGGTTTATCACACGCACCTGTGTTCGCGACCGTTACCTGGCATTCAGCGTTCGCCGATGGGTCGTGAAACAGGTATCCAAAAATGTGTTTGGGGTGATGATGGTTGGCTTCGCACCGCACATGGTTCGCAGCAACCCCTTGTAGAAGTTGAGCCACCCTTGGGCGTTGCGCAGGGCGCAGCGCGTGTAGAATCCGATGCACCGGTAAACACAAACTTTGCTGAATCAACCCTGCCAATCGATTTTCAATGGCTACGAACACCCTACCCGGAACGGTTGTTTTCTCTGACCGACCGGCCTGGATGGTTAAGACTGTTTGGTCGCGAGTCTGTCGGTAGTTGGTTTGAACAAGCTTTAGTAGCACGACGACAACAGCATCATCGTTATGAAGCCTCAACCAGTATAGATTTTGAACCGAAAGCGTTCAATCAAAGTGCGGGTCTGGTTGCTTACTATAATCGTCACAAATTCCACTATATGCAAATCAGCTTCGATGAAGAGCTTGGACGTGTGATAAGTATTTTGTCGTGTAATGGGGATTATCCTGAATCGGCATTAAGTTACGAACCAGTTGAGCCAACGCCAATTAGCACGAACGGCACCATTGACATGCGCGTCAAAGTGTCCGAACAGGACTTGCAATTCGAATGGCGTGAACAAGATGATCGAGAGCAGAGTGATAATGATCAATGGCAGAAGCTTGGTCCGGTTCTGGATGCATCGGTATTATCCGATGAAGGCGGCAGGGGTGAACATGCATCCTTTACTGGCGCATTTGTCGGTATGTTGGCGTTCGATATTTCAGGCATGGCAAAGCATGCAGATTTTTCTCATTTTAACTACATTCCTAAGTAGGCGATAGCGTCATGAAGCAAGTGCTTAGCGGTGATTGGTTACTGAGTCAGTTGAACGGCACACAAACAAGTCCATTCACCATACCCGGTGATGTTCATTCATCCCTGCTAGCTACACAACTTATCGAAAACCCGTACTACCGCGAGAACGAATTGGCAGTGGACTGGGTACATCAGCAACAATGGCAGCTTCAGCGAAGCTTTCAAGTTGATCAAGCTGAAGTAAACAAGCAATGCATTTTGAAGTTGGATCAAGTGGATTGTTTTGCCAGCATTTACGTTAATGATCAGCTTGTTGGTAGTACATCAAGCCAATTTATCGCCTACCATTTCGATATCACTTCCCAGCTACGTACGGGTGTCAATACCTTACGTATCGAATTTGATAGCACGAGCAAAATGGCCAGCCAAGCCGCCGCCGATTTTCCATTTGAATTGCCATTCTTAAGTTGGAATTGCCGGGTTCCGCACACCAACATGGTTAGAAAAACACCGTGTCACGCTGGATGGGATTGGAATATTTGTTTGATGCCCATTGGAGTGTATGGCGAAGTTGTCTTACATTTTGTTGATACGCATTGGATTGAAGATGTAAAGTTCGAGCAAATTTTCGCTGGTGACAATGTCACTCTGCATGTGTCGGCCACTGTCCACGCTAATCAATCAATTAAAATCCCAGTCCGCCTAAACGTTGCAGATACCACTGTGCAATTGGAGCAAGCATTAAATAAAGGTGTAAATCAGGTGCGTTGGTCGTTGAATGTTGAGCATCCGGCGCGCTGGTGGCCAGTTGGGACAGGCGAACAAACCTTGCATGCATTCAAGCTGGAACTTGGCGATCAAAAAGTTACACACAAGCTCGGCTTTCGCGAGGTTGATATTGTGCAAACACCCGATGAGCATGGCGCTGGTTTTCGTATTGATGTAAACCAGCGTGCGATTTTCATGCGTGGTGCAAACTGGATTCCCGCCGACGCTTTGCCTCAACGTATCACGCCTGACGCTGTCCGCGAGCTGTTGCAATCAGCAGTTGATGCAAACATGAATATGCTCAGGGTTTGGGGTGGTGGGCAGTACGAGCCCGATTGGTTTTACGACCTGTGCGATGAACTTGGCATTCTGATCTGGCAAGATTTTATGTTCTCTTGTAATCACTATCCGGCGGCAAATCCAGAATGGTTGGAGTTGGTGAGAACCGAGGCATTGCAACAAACGCATCGTTTATCCAAACACCCGTGCCTGGCGTTGTGGTGTGGCGATAACGAATTAGTGGGTGCCTTAAAGTGGTGGGATGTAACGCAAGCAAACCGAGATCGATACCTTGCCAATTATTCAAGACTGAATCACACCTTGGAGATGACCACCGAGAACGAACTTGCAGACATCGACTTCTGGCCCAGTTCGCCATCGGTTGGCCACATGGATTTTGGCGATGGCTGGAAAAACGACGCAGCCGGTGATATGCATTTTTGGGATGTTTGGCATGAAGCAAAACCGTTCAGCGCCTATCAAGATATTCATCCTCGGTTCTGCTCGGAGTTCGGTTTTCAATCGTTTCCATCAATGCCTGTTATAAAGACGTTTACCGTTGAAGAAGATCGTAATGTGTCATCGTCGGTAATGGGGGTACATCAAAGGAATGTAGGAGGAAATGCACGAATTGTTGAAACTTTGGTGCGCTATTTTGAATTTCCAGACAGCTTCGAACGCATGGTATTTCTCTCGCAGTGCCAACAAGCCATGGCGATAAAAATGGCCGTTGAATATTGGCGGGCGTTAAAGCCGCACTGTATGGGCACTTTGTTTTGGCAATTGAATGATACCTGGCCAGTGGCATCATGGGCGTCCCTAGAATATGGCGGTGGTTGGAAGCTACTCCAATATGCAGCGCAGCGTTTCTATGCTCCTGTGTTAGTTGCAATGGTGCCAGGTCATGATCGATTTGGTACGCAAGGGCAGTTGCTACTAAAAGCCATAAATGATCATACAGGCACGATTGAGGTCAATGTGAATTTGAGCGCACATGATAAAACCGGTGCTAAGTTGAGTGAATCGAGCTTTAGCCAAAGTGTTGCCAGCGATGCAGCCGTAGCGTTGACTTCGTTGTCTGAGCAAGCGAACGCCGATGTTGCGTTTTATCGATGGACTTGGAGTAGCGGTGGTGGTGATCAAGGTGAAAATGAATATTGGTTAGTGCCATATAAAGACCTATCGCTTCCCACGCCGGTAATTACCTCCACTTTAAACGAAGTGGATGGAGAGCAACGCATTACACTCAACACTGATCTGCCTGCGTATTTTGTTAGTGTGAATCTGGGTGGCAATCATATTTATTCGGACAACGGTTTCACGCTGTTGCCGGGCGAAGCCAAAGAAATTAGGGTGACCCGTATCCTAGCGAACACAGCTGCTCCTGTACTCGATGAGATTGAGATTCAACACTTATAACCACGCTTAGCTAATATCATCCAGCCAAGCCACCAAAATCAGCGTTGGCAAGACACCGAGCGCGAAGTTGGTTTTGAGCGACTTTTGGTGGCTACGTATGTGAATTAAACAATTTTTGTTTTGCAACCCATTCGCAATGTCGCATAACATCCTCGTTTTCTTGCAAGAGTGCAAGCGTGTTGAGTTCCTTTCCTAATGTCATTTCATCAAATAGTTTATGCAGGCCACTATGGCAGCGGCGGCAAATGACAATGCCACTGTTCAATGCGGATTTGTTGTAATGCTTTTTGAAGTGCTTGCGGCGGTGTAGCTTTTTTGGAATTAAATGGTGAAACGTCAAATGCGTGTTGCGCCTGCATAGCTCGCATCGTCCAAATTTAATTTTGCTTGCCAATAGAATCCCCTTGGCATAAGTGTCACATTAAGTACAAATTTACGCAATAAAGGCTCTATTGCGTGTAGGCTTCGGGAGTGAATTCAAACACTCATCAACAATTTGAAACCAATTGGACCGTGATTTGGATTCTGTTTCTATCCGGTTGCACCATCGCCTTGCATGTTGGTAAATTTCCTGCGGCCTTGCCGTTGATAGAGAAAGAATTCGGCTTGACGCTGTCGCAAACCGGCACCCTCGTGTCAATTTACGCGATACTGATCGCGTTCGGTGGCTTGCTTAGTGGTATGAGCGTGGCCCGCGTTGGCTATGTGTGGTTTGCATTGGCAGGCGTTGCCCTGTGCATGTTAGGTAGCTTAGCCGGAGCCTTTGTCACCAGTGTGCCCATGCTTATGCTAACCCGTGCAACCGAAGGTTTGGGTTGGGTGCTTGGCGTGGTCTCCATTCCTGTTTTAATGAGCACGCTTGCGTCAGCTAAGGACCGCCCTGTTGTGATGGGCTTGTGGGGGGCATTTATGGGGGTAGGCGGTGCGTTCATCTTGTTTGCGTCCCCTTACTTGCATGATATTGGTGGGTGGCGTTTAGCTTGGGCTTTGTCTGCTGCTCTTTCGGCTATCGGTGTGGCTGCTATGGCACTGACTTGCTACAAGCAGCGTGGCAACTTGGCGCAGCTTACTAACGCAAGACAAAGCCCTGGATTGCAAGACCTTTGGCAAAAGCGCGCCGTAGCAGTGTTCGTGTGTTTCTTGTGTTATTCATTTCAGTACGTGTGTGCCACGTCTTACTTGCCAACCCTATTAATACAAGATTCATCCATGTCCCTGGCGTCAGCTTCACGTTGGACCGCCTTGATTCTGATACCTAATGCAATTGGCAATATCAGTGCTGGCTGGATAATTAATCGTGGCGTTAAACGTTCAACCATTCTGGCAGTAGCAGCGCTTCTAACCGGTATATTTTCGTTTGTACTATTCTCAGTGACTGACACAAGCATACGATTGAGCGCTGCGATACTAATGGCGGCTATTGGCGGCATTATCCCTGGAACCTTATTCAGTACTGCCACGCTGGTAGCATCGACGGCCGCGGGTGCCGGAGTCGTTATTGGTTTTATGCTAACCGGAACTGGGTTTGGGCAGCTGTTGGGGCCAGTGTTATTAACTCGTGTGGTCGAGTGGAGCTCGCATTGGTATAGCGGGGGGCTGCTGTGCCTAGGCGTTGGTTTGCTTGGTGCTTACTTTGCTTTTTGGTTGCGAGACATTCCAGCGGTTAAAGCTAAATAGACCTATTCAAATACGCTTGTAAGTGTTCGCTAAACGGCTTGGCTTTCATATACCCAACAACTCGCCCGGCGGTTAATTCGGTGCCAGCGCGATCATATAAAATGATGGCAGGCGGTCCGAATAAACCAAAGCGTTTTAAAAGGCCTTTGTCGTCCGCATTGTTTTTGGTGACATCAGCCTGAATAAGAATGGCATCTTTAAGTTGCGTTTTTACCCTTTCATCCGGAAACGTAAAAGCTTCCATCTCTTTGCAGCTCACGCACCAATCGGCGTAAAAGTCGAGCATGACTGGGCGTCCCTGCGCTTTGGCGCTAGCGAGCACTTGATCTAATTCAGTCTCGCTCTTAACGCGTTGAAAGCTTAAATGTTCATTCGCAGCGCTTGCAGCGCCAGACGACGCTTGTTGCCCGATAACACCTTTAAGTGGTGCGAGCATGCTGGTATTGCCAGCAAGTGCACCAACCATTAATACCACGCCATAAACAACGGCTACCAGTCCAACACTTTTGCCAAAGCGTTGCGAGCCTCGGCTATCACTGTCGAGCCGATCGGTGGCTCCAAAGTACACGCCGGTAAAAATCGCGAGCACGGCGAACATAAACATGATGACGTTGCCCGGTAAAAAGCGTGATACCAAGTAGATCGCAACCGCCAACAATACAATGCCAAAAATGCGTTGTGTTGTATCCATCCAGCCACCGGCTTTAGGCATAAAACGCCCTAAGGACGTACCAATCAATAGCAAAGGTGTACCCATGCCAATACCGATAGCAAAAAGCGCAATTCCGCCGATGGTCGCATCACCTGTTTTCGCGATATAGGCAAGTGCTGCCACCAGTGGTGGCGTCACACAGGGGCCAACAATAAGTGCCGAGAGCATGCCCATGACAGCGACACCGGTGAATGAACCGCCTTCTTGCTTGTTAGAAATTTCTGCAACTTTGGCCTGTATAGCGCTTGGCATCTGTAGTTGAAACAAGCCGAACATAGATAAGGCCAGTAAAACAAATAACGCGGCGAAGGCGCTGAGAACCCACGGATTTTGAAATAACGGCTGAATGTTATATCCCGATAATCCAACCAAAATGCCAACCAGTGCAAACACCGATGCCATCGACAGGATGTACACCAATGACAAACTAAATGCTTTGGTTGTGCTCAGTTTTTTACCCTGGCCAACAATCAAGCTTGATAGGATTGGGATCATCGGATACATGCAAGCGGTAAAGGCAAGCAACAATCCGGCACCGTAAAATGCAAGTGCAATAAAGCCTAAATTACCGCCTTCCAGTAAGCGGGTTAATTTATCTTGTTCTGTAACCGGTAGATTGTTTGCTGAACTGTTCAGTGCGGCTGATTCGACATTTTCGCTAGGTGGTGTGCTGTTGGCGGCAGCGGTTGCTGCGACCTCTGTGTTTCCTGTGTTGGTAAATTTAACCAGCAGATTAGTTACTTCAGGCGGGAAGCAAACACCGATGTCGGCACAACCTTGTGAATAAATTTTTAAGGTCGCAGTTTCTAAGTTTTGCGCATCTTGTACGAAGACCTTGGCGCCAATGACTTCTCGCAAAACTTCTACATCACCAAAATAAGCATCGGTTTGCATCTTGCCGCGATCAATGTCAAAGCTAACAACGCTTGCGGTACCTGCATCGACTAGCTCGAAGCTGATTTTATCGCGATACAAGTAATAATCGGGTTCGATAAACCACCGCACATTGATGAGTCCATCGCCGGCATTAACAATGGAGGGGATGAACGCTTCCGTTGGTTTTAATAGTGGTCGAGAATCAGAGCCGCCTAAGCTTGGCCCTTTGAGTAAGTCGCTAATATCGACCTTGCCTGGCGCTGTGTCGTTCTGCGCAAGATCAATGTTGGCGGGCGCGATTGTGGTCTGTTTGAGTACGATCTTGTCGCTCGTCGTTGAGTTTTCGGCGACGACAACATTGTTGATATTGGATACAGGTTTTTCAGGCAGCGCGACATTGAAATCAATTTTATTTGGCGGATAACACAAGCCAATATCAGCGCAACCCTGATACCCAACTGTCAAAACGAAATCCGTTTTTCCAGCGTTTGCATTGACTGGAATGTTTAGTGTGGTCTTGTTTCGATAGACATTGCTTTTGCCAAAGTACTCATCTTCATAAACCAATGGTTCTGGGAAGGCGGGAGCACCTAAACTGATGTTCTCATCGCTAGCAGTGAAGTTGAGTTTCTTTTGATAAAGGTAATAGCCGTCTTCGATATCGAACGTGAGTTCAATATTGCCGGCTGTGACATCACCCACCTGAGGCTTGAATGCTTCCTCAGGGGGTAGTGGGCTAGCTGAGTTTCCGAAGATCGACTCAAGTGCCAAGGCGTGCGTCGACGTTAGCCCTAGTGCAATCGTACTAAGCAGCAATAATGATCGCAAAACCTTCACAGAAAATATCCTCAAGTGGTTCCAGTTTGGCTTTTGCCAATATAATACTGTAGCTCGGCGTTGCTGCTACATGTTCTGTACCAGCATCAACCGTCTAAACGTCTCAGGCAGCTCAAATATTGCCAGCGGCTTAATTGATTTTCTTCCTAAGCCCTTGTAAGAGCGGCAAGTAACCGATAGGTTCATAGGAACGAGTGTGTTGCGGAGCCCAAAATGCCCTACCTTTTTCTACTCTTTATCATCGTGCCGATTATGGAAATCGCCGTGTTAATACAGGTGGGCGGTGCGATTGGCGGCTGGACGACCATCGGAATCGTGATTTTAACCGCGATTATAGGCACTTACATGTTGCGCCAGCAGGGCGTTGCAACCTTGGCTAAGGCCCAGCAACGTATGCGCAGTGGTGAGATGCCGGCTCAGCAAATGCTGGAGGGCGTGCTGCTGTTGATTGGTGGCGTTTTGCTGTTAACTCCCGGATTCATCACCGATTTCTTTGGATTTTGTACCTTGGTGCCAATAAGCCGACAGTTTCTGGCGAATAAACTCGCATCGGGTGCTATGTCCAATATGAATGTCGTCGTTGGCGGCTCCAGTTCGGTTAATCAGGCTGGCGGTCGTCCAACTGGTGGGCCGACTTCAGAGCCAGGCGGCACGCCCGGTGCGCAGCCGCAAGAGCAAAAACGGTCTAAAAACGAGCCTGGTGGCGACCCGAATGTCATTGAGGGCGATTACCGGCACCTAGATTAGCTGATCACATCACCTTTTTTGCTTTCCCCCCTTGATTTAGTTCTCACCATCATTAGAATTAGCACTCGCTGATGGTGAGTGCTAATAAAACTCATCGCGACCCCAATTTAACAACCCGTTCTGGAGTTTGAACATATGAATATTCGTCCTTTGCATGACCGCGTGGTCATCAAGCGTATGGAAGAGGAACGCACCAGTGCCGGCGGCATTGTGATCCCTGATTCCGCTACTGAAAAGCCTGTTCGAGGCGAAGTGATTTCAGTTGGAAAAGGCAAGATTGCTGAAAATGGTGATGTTCGTCCATTGGACGTCAAAGCCGGCGATCAAGTGCTTTTTGGCAAGTACTCAGGTACTGAGATCAAGATCGACGGTGAAGAGCTGCTAGTGATGCGTGAAGACGACATCATGGGCATTTTCGAAGGCTAAGTTTCCCCAATTTTCGCGCAGATGCCAACACTGGCGATCTGCCAAATGATTAACAGGATTAAATTCAATGAGTGCAAAAGAAGTACGCTTTTCCGATGCCGCACGCAGCAAAATGCTGATCGGCGTCGACACCCTTGCCAATGCCGTAAAAGTAACGCTTGGCCCTAAAGGCCGTAACGTTGTTTTAGACAAAGCATTCGGCGCTCCGACCGTAACTAAAGATGGTGTTTCTGTAGCCAAAGAAATCGAACTGGAAGACAAGTTCGAAAACATGGGCGCACAGATGGTTAAAGAAGTTGCTTCGCAAACTTCTGACATCGCTGGTGACGGAACGACCACTGCTACTGTATTGGCTCAAAGCATCGTTCGCGAAGGCTTGAAGTCAGTTGCTGCTGGCATGAACCCAATGGACCTTAAGCGTGGTATCGATAAAGCCGTTACTGCTGCAACGGCTGAATTGGCTAGCATGTCTGAGCCTTGCAATGACGCTAAATCTGTAGCACAGGTTGGTACCATCTCTGCAAACAGTGACGATTCAATCGGCCAAATCATTGCTGATGCAATGGAGAAAGTTGGTAAAGAAGGCGTTATCACTGTTGAAGAAGGTAAGTCTCTAGACAACGAACTTGAAGTTGTTGAAGGCATGCAGTTCGACCGTGGTTATTTGTCTCCATACTTCATCACTAACCAAGACAACATGAGTGCTGAGTTGGAAGACCCGTACGTATTGCTGTACGACAAGAAAATCTCTAACATCCGTGACCTTCTTCCAACACTAGAAGCAGTTGCTAAATCTTCAAAGCCACTTCTAATTATTGCAGAAGACATTGAAGGCGAAGCGCTAGCAACATTGGTTGTAAACAGCATGCGCGGTATCATCAAAACATGTGCGGTTAAAGCACCTGGTTTTGGTGATCGTCGTAAAGCTATGTTGCAAGACATCGCAATTCTAACTGGTGGCCAGGTTATCTCTGAAGAAGTTGGTTTGTCGCTGGACAAAGTAACTCTAGAAGACCTAGGTACTGCTAAGCGCGTGACAGTCGACAAAGACAACTCTACAGTTGTTGACGGTGCTGGCTCTTCTGAGGAGATCACTGCACGTGTTGATCAGATTCGCGCTCAGATCGAGCAAGCAACTTCTGACTACGACAAAGAAAAGCTACAAGAGCGAGTTGCAAAACTAGCCGGTGGTGTTGCAGTAATTAAAATTGGTGCTGCAACCGAAGTTGAAATGAAAGAAAAGAAAGACCGCGTTGACGATGCATTACACGCTACGCGTGCAGCTGTTGAAGAAGGTATTGTTGCTGGTGGTGGTGTTGCACTGGTTCGCGCTATTGCTGCTGTCGACAAAGTGAAAGGCGACAACCACGAACAGGACATTGGTGTTTCTATCGCGAAACGCGCCATGGAAGAGCCACTACGCCAGATCGTACTGAATGCGGGTGATGAGCCTTCAGTTGTTGTTGCTAAAGTTCGTGAAGGCAGCGGTAACTTCGGTTACAACGCAGCGTCAGGCGAGTACGGCGACATGGTTGAAATGGGTATTCTTGACCCAACTAAAGTAACTCGTTACGCACTTCAAAACGCTGCATCGGTTGCTGGTCTCATGATCACCACCGAAGCCATGATTGCTGACAAGCCATCTGAAGGCGGCGCTGCTGGTGGCGGCGGCATGCCAGATATTGGCGGCATGGGTGGCATGGGCGGAATGGGCGGTATGATGTGATCTACCGCACATAAACCTGCAATACCTAAAAACCCTCGCCAGTTGGCGGGGGTTTTTTTTGCCCAGATTCTTGGGTCAAAAACTGTGCGCTATGCACGTTTTTACCGCTGCTTTAGCCCGTCAAATTATAAAATTTCAGCTGATAACGTCGTCTCACCCGTTTTAATCAATTATTGCTCCCATTCTTGCACGGTAAATCGCTGTTAGGCCGTAGTGGCGGGGGTTCAGGCACCGACTAACGTGCCGCTAGTTCTAACACGGACATTAATGCCCTGTGCACGGGGGGTTAATGTATTTGTCCACAGGTTTACCAATTGGTCGAATTTTGCTCGGCTGATGGGATATGACAGCAACTTTTTGATGATAAGACACGTACTTGAAAAGCTATCAAGTTCGCGACCAGCACGAAAGCTGGCGGTCGTCGTGCTGTGCTCGGTTTTTACAGCTCAGCTACTCCTGCTACTGCCTTTAATGTGGGTAAAGTATCATCAAGCCGTCGATGCTCAGATTGAGCAAGAACGCAGTTCCCTACAAAGCATAATCCAACACAGCCCTCCCGAAACTTTCCTCAATCCGCAAGGATTAATCAACTCCGCTCTGGTCGGACTAGTGGTCACAGATGCCGCTGGAAATCCAGTAATAACGCAAGGTGAGTTACCAGAATTTGAAGACCTGACGCAAAATTCAAACAACAGCGGTTCAAACCGAAGTGGTTCAATCGATGTTCTTTGGTTTTTACAAAGCGATAAGGGTCGGGTGCTAGCCGCAGCACGCATTAATACCGCACCTATTTACCAAAGCTCGATGGAATTCACTATTACCTTGGTTTTGGCTTCGTTACTGATTAGTGTGGTTGCGGCTTTAGTGACACTATGGGGCACAAATCGATCTTACATTACACCCGTAGCACAGTTGACAGACAAACTACGCGACAGTCGCGAGAACAGCCAAGGACGCGTACCGGATAAAATAGAATATGCCGAAACCGAAGATTTAAACGGTTTGGCAGAAGAATACAACAACCTGATCGAAGCGCAACAACGCGCCGCTCGACAAGTAAAGGTTAAGCAGCAGTATTTAGAATTCGCCGCTCACCATGACCCTTTGACACATTTGCCAAATCGCTTGATGTTTGAAGATAAACTCAAACGTACTGTGGCTACTGCGGTTGAGAACGACGAGCCCTTTGTCGTGTTCTTGGTCGATCTCGATAACTTCAAGTTCTTCAACGACCAATACGGGCATTTAGTGGGTGACAAGATGGTTGCTGAAATCGGTAACCGTTTACAGTCAATGATGCACGATATCGATATGGTGGCGCGGCTCGATGGTGATGAGTTCGTGGTCATTCAACGTAACATTCAAGACCGTACGGCTGCCGAAGAGATTGCTCGCCGCGTGATGAATATAGCAACTGCTCCATACGAATATCGTGGCTTTACGCTCAAGGCTGCGGTATCGGTTGGTATTTCCTGTTTCCCAAAAGATGTCCACGGCGATCAGGATGAGGAGATGATGGGCGAGGAAATCGTGAATAATGCAGCGGTTGCCTTGCAAGAAGCGAAAAGTAACGGCAAAAATCAATACCAGCTCTTTAACGAAAAGATGCGTAGCCGATTAACGGCGCGTATCCGGTTGGAACAAGATCTAAAGCTTGCCCTGCAAGAGAATCAATTTGAAGTTTACTACCAGCCCAAAATTGATATACAGACTCGCCAGGTAACCGGTGCTGAGGCATTGGTTAGATGGAAGCACCCCACTGACGGATTTATTTCACCAGAAGTGTTTGTGCCCGTAGCTGAAGAGGCCGGTATGATCATTGAGCTGGGTGAATGGATATTACGAACAGCCTGTCGGGAAACCAGAAAATTACAGCAACTGGGATTTTCCAATCTTAATATTGCGGTGAATATATCTACCGTTCAGTTCACCGATGGAAATTTATTGCCTATGGTGAGCAAGGCACTTAAAGACACCATGTTACCGCCTAAATTTCTAGAACTCGAAATTACAGAAAGCGCGGTTATGCACGACCCGGAAGAGGTTATAAATTCGTTGCATGAGCTAAGTCGTTTTGGCTTGGGCTTGGCGATTGATGATTTTGGTACCGGGTATTCGTCATTGGCTTATTTAAAACGATTCCCAGTACACACGCTTAAGATTGACCGCGCGTTCATTACCGATATTTCGAGCGACAGTGATGATGTGGCCATTGTTGAAGCGGTACTTGGTTTGGGCAAGCACTTCAACATGAAGGTGGTTGCCGAGGGCGTAGAAGATGAAGATCAATTAAAGTTCCTGTCCACACAAGGCTGTGATATCGCGCAAGGTTATTTCATTAGCCGACCTATGCCGGTCGCTGTTTACTTGGCCTGGTTGCGAAAATGGCCACATGGCATGTACACACCTAACGCCGACAACGTCGACAAAGCTGACAACGGCGATGACAAGGTCTCCGTACTGAAATTCGGCACCTAAACCCTTCGTTTTACTCCCAAAACTGTCCTTAAGTCGTGCACAATTGCGGCATGGCAAATTCTAAAGAAAAACGCTGCAGCTGGTGTCTGAGTAGCGAGCTCTATATTGACTACCACGACCAAGAATGGGGAATGCCGTGCTATGACGCACATACCCTGTTCGAGATGTTGAACCTTGAAGGCGCTCAGGCTGGACTGAGTTGGATAACAATTTTAAACAAGCGCGAAAACTACCGCCGCCTGTTCGCCAACTTCGATTACGTGAAAGTTGCGCGCTTCAAAGAAGCCAAAATCGAAAAACTGGTGCTCGATGCCGGTATTGTTCGTCATCGACAAAAGATTGAAGCCTTTGTAAATAATGCGAAAGTGGTTGTGGCCATGGAAAAGCAGGGCGAATCTTTTGTTGACTTGCTTTGGTCGTTTGTTGATTTCAAGCCTATTCAAAATAAACACAAGAGCATGGCGACAGTTAAAGCTAGCACTGAACTATCGATCGCTATGAGTAAAGCTTTAAAGAAAAAAGGCTTTAAGTTTGTAGGTCCTACAACCTGTTATGCGTTCATGCAGGCCTGCGGTATGGTTAACGACCACATGACTTCATGCCCACACTATAAAGTTTGTGCAAACGCTGCAAACAAGACTAAGCGGCCTAGTCACTGGCCGAAGTAATTCTCATGACCAACTCAATTCTAGACACTTTGCCACTTTGGCAAATGCTGCTCATCGGAGCGTGTTTCGTATGGAGTGGATTTGTGCGATCTGGTTTAGGTTTTGGCGGTGCAGCTCTGTCATTGCCTTTGCTGCTAATGTTTGTAAACGATCCGCTCATTTTTTTACCCGCCATCTGTTTTCAATTGCTTTTCTTTTCCTTGCTTACCGTGGCTACGCGCATGGGGAATGTTGACTGGGGTTTTCTTGCAAAGATACTTATCGCTTTAGCGCTACCCTTTGCGATAGGTTTAGTTGGTTTGTTGAAACTACCTGGCGAATTACTCAGTGCCATGGTGTACTTCAGTACCTTGGTTTACGGCATTGGTTACGTCATGAATTATGTATTTTCGAGTAACAGTAAGCTAACCGACTTTATTTTTATGAGCTTTGGCGGTTATGTGAGTGGTGTATCGCTTATTGGCGCGCCATTGATAGTGGCCGTGGGTGGGCGCTACTTGCACAGAGAAAAACTGCGCGATACGTTTTTTGTTCTGTGGATAGTGCTGGTGATTTTAAAGATCAGTACATTTGTGGCAGCCGATGTGAATTTGCAGTGGCGGTTAGCTTTGCTTACATTTCCTTTGGCTGCATTGGGGCACTACCTTGGTTTAAAAGTACATCAACGCATAGCGGGTGGGAATAAAGCTCAATTCGAACGCATTATTGGCATCGGCTTGGTGGCTGTATCCTTGCTGGGTTTGTTCAGTTTGTTGGCCAAGTGGACGGGCTGATGATTGTCGAGTTCCGCGCTGCTAGTTTTTGGGAAGGTGATGTTCAGATACTAAAGAACTTAAACTTCACAGCGGATGAACATCGCATTGGAATTGTTGGTCGCAACGGTTCGGGTAAATCTACTTTGGCGCGGATGTTATGTGGCCTTATTGCACCCACCGCAGGTACGGTTCGCATCGATGGCTTTAATGTATTTGAAGATAGACGCTATGCGATTCAAACTGTGGGTATGCTCTTTCAAAACCCTGATCATCAAATTATTTTTCCAACGGTCGAAGAAGAGCTCGCGTTTGGTTTGCTGCAGCTTGGCGTTAGCCGGGCAAACGCAAAAGCTAAAGTGATGGCCGCTTTAGAACAGTTTGGTGCAAAACACTGGGCGACTAGATCAGTTAGCGTGTTATCGCAAGGGCAGCGACATTTAGTTTGTTTAATGGCGGTGTTATTAATGGAGCCTAGGCTAGTCGTGCTAGATGAGCCCTATGCCGGGTTGGATATTCCTACCACCATGCAACTGAGTGAGCACTTGCGTGTGATCGACGCAATGATCATTCATATTAGTCATGAGCCAGGTACTTTCGAGGATTTTGATCGCGTGTTGTGGTTGGAGTCAGGTGAAATCGTAGCCGATGATTCGCCAAGAATCGTGTTGCCCGAATTTACGAAACGCATGCGTGCCATTGGGAGTAGCGATGCTCTCGTTTGAATCCCCTGTCCTTACGCCATGGCACAGGGTTCCGGTTGTCTTTAAATTTATTGCTGTGTGTCTGTGTTCGCTGCTGTTGTTTGTATTTGATGACTTGTGGGTACAGATGGCAGCATTGATTTGTGTGGTGGCACTTTACAGCATGGGTGGCATGCCATTTATGCAAGCTGGATTTTTACGTATTAAATTTTTGTGGTTGATAGTGTTGTTCATAATTTTACTGCATGCATTGACCGGAACGCCGGCACAAGGCCTTGGTATTGCGCTACGGTTGATAAGTATTGTTGCTTTGTCTAATCTGATGACCATGACCAGCCGCTTAAGTGATCTACTGGCGATGTTGCATAGCGCCTTATTACCGCTACGGGCTTTGAACATCAATACCCGGCCGGTTGAGCTGGCCATTGCATTGGTCATCCGATTTACACCGGTACTAATTAGTAAAAGCACGTTGCTATCGAATTCATGGCGCATGCGATCGGCAAAGCGACCGGGTTGGCGAATCGTGTTCCCAATAAGCCTTGCCGCGATAGACGATGCAGAGCAAGTGGCACAGGCTTTAAAGGCGCGCGGTGGCACCACTGAATTTAAGAATAGCTAATCTCCGGATATTTTATGGAACGTAACATTGTATTTATCGCGTTATTCGCAGCTCTAATCGCAGCACTTGGTTTTATCCCACCAATCCAGTTGAGTTTTGGCGTGCCGATTACAGCACAAACTTTGGGTGTCATGCTCTGCGGTACCGTTCTGGGTTCTAAGCGCGGTGCGCTCGCCGTGTTGTTATTCCTGGCGCTCGTACTGCTGGGTCTACCACTGCTTGCCGGTGGGCGAGGTGGGCTTCATGTTTTAAGCCAGCCGTCAATCGGATTTCTAATCGGTTGGCCAGTAGCCGCCTTTATAACGGGTTTAATTGTTGAAAAACTACGAACGTTTTCCATTTCAATCATTTCAATGATTGCAGCTTTTATCGGATGTATTGTGTTGCTATACGCTTTCGGTATCGTGGGTATGGCGTTCATGTTGGAAAAGTCATTGATTCAGGCTAGCTTGGGTGTGCTGCCTTTCATACCCGGGGATATCGTAAAAGTTGTACTGGCTGGCTTAATCACCGGTGCTTTGTATACCGCTCGGCCAAACAGTGTGTTATCGCGATCGAGTAATCGGGCTGCTGCGTAAGTCTATGGATTTTGCACAGGTAATCATGCAACGACGCTCCACCAGAGCGTTTTTATCCAACGCTGTTGATCGCAAGCGTATCGAGACCATTCTTTTACATGCGCGCCAAGCGCCGAGCGGTGCAAATTTACAACCCGGTTTTTTTCATGTACTCACCGGTGACGCTCTGACGCATCTAACCGCAGCACTCTCGCAAGCCGTCGCTGACAAACGCAAACCTGTTGCTCAGTATTCCTACTTTCCGCCAGAGCTATCGGCGGTGTTGAAATCACGCCAGCACGATGCTGGTTTTGCTTTATACGAAGCACTTGGCATAGGTCGTCGGGACACGAAAGCCAGGCGCGAACAATTTACCCGCAACTATCGCTTCTTTGATGCACCGGTTGGCATTGTGGTGACCATCGATCGCGATATGGGGAAGGGATGTTTTATGGATTTAGGGATGGCGCTGATGAATTTATTTAGCAGTGCGCAGGCGCAAGGATTGGGTACCAGTGGAATTGGGGCATTAGCCAATCATGCGGATGTGGTGCATGAGGCCTTATCACTACCTTCTGACCAGCTGGTCGTTTGTGGCATTGCTTTAGGGTTTGCTGATGAAGATCATCCCGTTAATACAGTACGAACAGCAAGAGAACCGCTAGAATTATTTACCACTTTTCACGGTTTTGAATAAGCCTAGGCTGATTCAACCAGAAGTGCGGTACCTAGTCCGCCCGCCGCGGCAATGGCAGCCAGACCGAGTCCTTGGCATGATTGCATTTCCGAATAGAGTCGCGCCACCAGCACCGCACCCGAAGCTCCAATTGGGTGGCCGCGCGCTAAACTTCCGCCGCCAAGGTTACAGTTCTCTGGGGATAGATTGGTTTGTTTGATGCACGCAATCGCTTGCGCCGCATAGGCTTCCATAATCTCGATGCGCATTAATTCACTATGCTCAATGTCGCCTAGCGTTTTTTCAATCGCAGCAACCGGTGCAAGGCCTGGTAGTTTTGGGTTAGCACCCAGTGTATTGCCAGCCAGGATTCGAAGCTTTGCTGCATTGATGTTTTTTGCAACTGCTCCAGACACCACCAAACAAAATGCAGCGCCATCTGCCGCCACGCTAGTGTTGGCCGCCGTTATTGAGCCGTGTAAGCGCTTTGCGCGTGCACATGTCTTCTTATTTAATGCACGTGTAAAGCTATCTTGTTTAACATCATCTATTTGAACAAGCTCTGGGTGATTCACCTGCAATGCTTTTGCATGACTTTGTATCGCCCATTGATTCTGTTGCTCAAACGAAATACCTAATGATTGGGCCAGCGCATCAGCCGCCTCGGCCATGTTTGGATCCTGGTCTGGCCACGGTACAAAAGGGGGTTGGTCATAGGCTTCAAGCTGTGTGCTGCCCGGTATCGTGCGAAAGCGATGTGGTCGCTGCGAGTAGCTTTCCACACCGCCAGCAATCACAATGGATGCACGGCCTGAACTGATCATGTCATGTGCAAGCAGTATGGCATCCAAGCCACTGCAACATTGTCGATCGACACTTAAACCTGCAACCGATTCATTTAATCCGGCGGCAAGCCCAATAAGCCGCGCCGGATTTCCACCAGCACCGAGCGCATTGCCTGCGATGATTTCATCCACCTGCGACGGTGCAACACCAACACTCTTGAGTAGCGAGTGAATGACGGGTGAACTGAGTTGATGAATATTGTGTGAAGCCAACACGCCATCGCGTGGAGCAATAGGTGATCGCTTAGCCGCTATGATGTAGCATTGAGTGTTCATGATGGGCGGAAATGATTTTCTATTTGCACAAGGTTCGGTTTACCCGATGGCAACGTGGGCAATTGCTCAACAAAAAAAATAGTGCGTGGCGCGATTAAATTCCCGAAACGTTTACGCATTAAGCCAAGTAGCGCTTTGTCTAACTCGTTGCTCTGTTCTGCTTCTACCATAGCAACTAGAATCTGGCCTCGTTTAGCGTCGCTGACCGGCACTACCGCGCAGGCTCGAACATCGCTGTGGGCATTGAGTAGTTTCTCAATTGATTCCGGATAGACAAGATGGTCAGCAATATTCACCCGTCGCGACTGTCGTCCTGCAAGAAACAGATAACCGGCCGCGTCTAAGTGGCCTACTTCGCCAACGCTGACAAATCCATCGCGCCAGTTCGCCGCTGTGTGAGCGGTATTTACATAGCCTTCGAACAAGTACGGGCTCTTCACCCACAGCTCGCCATTATCGATTTCAAGTTCTACCCCGGGATATAACTTTCCCACCGAGTTGATTGGCGTGTGCTCATCACTAAGCGAGATAAAGCTGGTTTCAGATGCACCATAAAATTCTTGTAGGCGTGCGTTTGGAAACACAGTGGCAGCGTGCTGCTTTGTTGGTAAGTCAAGTTTGCCACCTCCGCTGTATATATGCCGTACCGATGTGGCTGTCGTTTTTAAAGCATCGGCACCCATGCACAGTTGTCTTAATTGTGATGGCGTTGTGTATAAAATGCTTGAAGTTAAATGGATGATGGCCTGCAATTGCCGGTCTGGTCGTAGATCGGTTAGTGCGTGAATATCCGCACCCACAAAGGCTGCTTCCAAGGCCGCGTAAAGTGCCAGTGAATGCGACGTGCGGCCAACGAGGGCGTAACTGTCTTTGTTACTTAATTGAATTGCCTGTGCATTGATCTTGAAACTGGCTATCCACGATGCATGTGATCGCCGAATTCTTTTGGGTTTGCCGTTACTCCCCGCGCTTAAGCATTGAAAATGAATGCCATCGTCAGCCACTGTCGATTCAAGCGTAGCCGTTTTTAACGTTGGTGGATGAACGCAGAATGTGTGCTGATTATCGATCGCATTCTTTACAGCCCTCAGTGTGCTTTCAGTATCGACATCCGCAACATAGTGTGTGCCGTTTAAAATACGTACGGTTGATGATTGGACCGTGGCAGCCGTCGATGCTGTATGCACAGATGTGTCGGTATGCCATTGGAACGACTCAAGTTGGCATTTGTCCAATGAGTTATATCTCTTAAAGAGTTTGTGCTCCATTTTAAGACAAATAATCATGCTTAACTGTGTATAACTTGCTAAAAACCGCCTATCTTCATGTATAGATTTATTGCAACCACCTTCGGAGTTAACATGCGTATACGAACCCTTGCCCCTTTGGCCCTAGTCTTATCGCTGCTAAGTGCATGTGCTGGCAGTGGGCCTACTTTGGACGATATAAGCAAGACTGCTGGTGCTGTACTCGGTGGGACATCGGGCGGTGTTCTGTCAAATGCTGATATCACGGCCGGATTAAAAGAGGCGTTAACCAAGGGCTCGAGCGCCGTTGTGGGGCAGCTCGGACAGCAAAATGGCTTTTCTAACGACCCAACCATTCGAATCCCGTTACCCTCAACTTTGCGAAAAGCGCGCGACTATGCGAGTAAAGTCGGCTTGCAAGGTTCATTTGATGATCTTGAGTTGCGCTTAAATCGTGCAGCTGAGCTTGCTACCCCGAAAGCCAAGCAGCTTTTTGTAGGTGCCATCAAAGACATGAGTGTGCAGGATGCTAGCGGTATATTAAAAGGCCCGGACAATGCTGCCACTGAGTATTTCGAAGGTAAAACCGGACCGTCAATCAAGCAGGCAATGCGCCCGCTGGTAGATGATGCATTGGCGCAAGTGGGTGCGGTGCAATCCTTCAACCAACTATTAAAGCAATACAATGCCATTCCGCTTGCACCCAAAGTTGAAGCTGATCTGACCGGGCATGTTGTAGACAAGGGCTCAGATGGCATTTTTCATTATTTGGCCGTGGAAGAGAAAGCCATCCGCACAAACCCGCTAAAACGGACAAGCGAACTGCTTCAGCGCGTGTTCGGCGCACAATAAAAAGAGTAGAATAGGGCAATTAACCGAAAAAACAGAGCTTCTTAAGTGATAGATAAAAACTCTTTTACACGCGACGAATTGCTTGCCTGTGGTCGGGGTGAAATGTTTGGCGAGGGTAATGCACGGCTACCCACACCGAATATGTTGATGATGGATCGCATCACGCAAATCACAGCTGATGGCGGAGATCACGGTAAGGGTTACATCAAAGCCGAGTTGGATATCAATCCCGATCTATGGTTTTTCGATTGCCACTTTATCGGTGACCCGGTAATGCCCGGTTGTCTTGGGCTCGATGCAATGTGGCAAATTGTCGGTTTCTTTCTAGGCTGGAAAGGCAACCCCGGTCGTGGACGTGCGTTGGGTTCAGGTGAGGTCAAATTCTTCGGCCAAGTGTTACCCGACGCCAAACTGGTCACTTACGAACTTCACATGAAGCGCCTTATCGAACGTAGGCTGGTCATGGGCATAGCCGATGGCCGCATGCTGGTCGACGGCAAAGAAATTTATACCGCCAACGACTTACGCGTTGGTTTGTTCACATCTACAGCAGATTTCTAACGAGTCACAATTATGCGTCGTGCAGTTATCACAGGTATCGGCATCACTTCCTGTTTAGGTCTTGATAAAGCATCAGTAACAGAATCTCTACGCAACGGTAAATCGGGCATAACTGCTCGCGAAGTTTATCAAGAGATGGGGCTGCGCTCGCATGTTGCGGCACGCCCCGACATCGACTTAAAAGAAGCGATCGATCGTAAACAGTTACGCTTTATGGGCGAAGCTGCTGCGTATGCGTTTGTATCGATGCGTGAGGCCATTGCCGACGCAGGCTTAAGCGACGATGAAGTATCCAACGAACGAACCGGCATCATCGCAGGTTCTGGTGGCGGATCAGCATTTTCACAAGTTGAAGCGGCAGATATTTTGCGTGATCGTGGCATTCGACGTGTTGGGCCTTACCGCGTAACGCAAACCATGGGTTCAACCGTGTCGGCCTGTTTGGCAACGCCGTATAAAATTCGTGG
This sequence comes from uncultured Granulosicoccaceae bacterium, assembly GCA_938035945.1. GTDB lineage: Bacteria > Pseudomonadota > Gammaproteobacteria > Granulosicoccales > Granulosicoccaceae > Granulosicoccus. Next base: position 42,455 of record CALHOU010000018.1, on the reverse strand, counting down.
TACTAATTATTCAATTTCATCGGCCTGTTCTACCAGTGCGCATTGTATTGGTAATGCATTAGAGCTGATTCAACTCGGTAAACAAGACCGTGTTTTTGCTGGTGGTGGTGAAGAGGAACATTGGTCGCTTAGTTGTATGTTTGATGCAATGGGCGCGCTCTCAACAAAGTATAACGACAACCCGGGGGTTGCTTCGCGTGCATACGATGCAGATCGTGATGGTTTTGTTATCGCTGGTGGCGGTGGCATGGTTGTGGTTGAGGAGCTGGAAACGGCCAAAGCACGCGGTGCGAAAATTTACGCAGAAGTTGTAGGTTATGGTGCAACCTCTGATGGGCACGATATGGTTGCGCCTTCAGGCGAAGGCGCGCAGCGTTGTATGCAAATGGCAAAAGCCACAGTTGATACACCAATCGACTACATCAATGCACATGGAACCAGTACGCCGGTCGGTGATATCGCCGAGCTCGGTGCGGTAAAAGCGGTATTTGGTAATGATTGCCCGAGTATCAGTTCAACCAAATCTTTATCTGGCCATTCACTGGGTGCTGCCGGCGTGCAAGAAGCGATTTACACCTTGCTAATGCAAGAGGCTGGTTTTATTGCTGCTTCTGCCAATATAGATAATTTGGATGATGCGGCGAAAGACATGAATATTGCTGTTGATCGTGTTGACGATGCAAAGCTTGATACGGTTATGTCAAACAGTTTTGGCTTTGGTGGCACAAACGCATCATTGGTATTTCGACGCGTCTGATTTTCTCGCAATATAAAATTAGTAAATCAACGGCGCTTCATCTAGCGCCGAGCGCTGTTCTTTTAACGACAGAATGTGCTCATCCCAAAATCGACCACTGGCGAAAAATGGAAACGCGCGTTGGAAAGCTGGGTCTTCCCAACGTCTAGCAATCCATGCCGCGTAGTGAATGATACGCAATGCTCGCAAGGGTTCAACTAAGTCCAATTCGCGATCGTCGAATTCACGAAACTCGTGATAACCATCTAATAAACTTCCAAGACGCGCTTGCGCATATTGCCTGTCGCCAGAAATAAACATCCATAAGTCTTGAATGGCAGGGCCTATGCCGGTGTCGTCAAAGTCGAGCAAATGCGGTGTGTCATCGCGACCCCATAAAATATTACCGGGATGAAAATCTCCGTGAATACAAAACGTGTGCACCGATGGAAACTGTGCAAAGCGTTCGTGTACTACGGGCATGATTTCATGCACCAATGAAAGGTATGCTGAACGCACATCCATCGGAACTAAATCCGATGATTCCAAAAAGGCGACCGACTGATCGCCAAGACGTGCCGCATCAATGGTGGGGCGGTGCTCAAACTTGTGTGTATCGCTACTTAAGTGCAAGCGTCCAAGAGCGCGACCGATCACCATTAACTGATCATCATTATCCAGCTCAGGTGGTCGGCCTCCGGCTTTTGGGAACACGCAAAACCGAAATACATCGTGGGTGAACAGCGATTGGCCGGTCGCTGATTTTAATGGTGCGATGACGGGTAGATCGTTTTCGACCAAAGCATCGCAAAACCGGTGTTCTTCGAGGATAGCTTCATCACTCCAACGTTCCGGACGATAAAATTTTGCGACCACGCTACTGCCATCCTCAAGGCCGATGTTGTAGACACGGTTTTCATAGCTGTTGAGCGCGGAAACGCGCCCGTCGGTTTGCCAGCCATGGGCATCTATTGCGTCGAGAATTTGGTGCGGGTCGAGCTGTGCGAACGCAAGCGTAGGGTTTAATGCTGGAATAGTGTTATCTCTGGTTATCTAAGCGAATTTGTTGCTAAATGTGTGTAAATCACCGCTATTTGATGGTATCTTCGCACAATTAGATTTCCTAATACAGAGTATTGTTTGCGCATGGACATTCGAAAAATAAAGAAGCTGATTGAGTTACTGGAAGACTCGGATGTAGCAGAAATTGAAATCGTGGAAAACGATGAGTCAGTGCGCATCGCACGTGGTCCAATTGCGGGCGCTGTTGTACAAGCCGCTCCCGCGCAAGCCATGGCTCCCCACCCAATGCAACCGGTAGCAGCCGCCGCCCCGGCTGAAGCTGCGGCACCTGCTGCCGCTGAAGATTTACTACCGCCGGGCACCATCGTTGAGTCGCCAATGGTTGGTACGTTTTATCGGTCGCCGTCACCTGGGGCAAAACCGTTTGTCGATATTGGACAAAATGTGAACAAAGGCGACACCTTATGCATTATCGAAGCGATGAAGATTATGAATCAAATTGTCGCCGAAACCAGCGGAACGGTGCGAGCTATCGTTGTTGAGGAAGGGCAGCCGGTTGAATACGGCGAACCATTGATCGTGATTGATTGAGCGAGCCCATGGCTAAATCATTGAAAAAAGTACTGATTGCCAATCGTGGTGAGATTGCGTTGCGCATCATGCGTTGTTGCCGCGATTTAGGTATCCAAACTGTTGCAGTTTATTCCACGGCCGATCGCGATTTAAAACACGTACGCTTAGCTGATGAAGCTGTGTGCATTGGTCCGCCATCATCGCTCGAGAGCTACCTTAATATTCCGGCGATTATTGCAGCGGCTGAAATCACCGGTGCGGATGCGATTCACCCAGGCTACGGTTTCCTGGCTGAAAACGCCGATTTTGCTGAACGTGTTGAATCGAGCGGCTTTGTGTTTATTGGGCCAACTGCCGACACTATCAGAATCATGGGCGATAAGGTCAGCGCGATCAAAGAGATGCGCGCAGCCGGAGTCCCCTGCGTGCCAGGTTCCGATGGTCCGCTGGGCGATGACTCAGCTGAGAATCGTAGATTGGCAGAAGAAATCGGTTATCCGATCATCATCAAAGCCTCTGGCGGTGGTGGTGGTCGCGGAATGCGGGTTGTTCACAACAGTGAAGAGCTTGAAACATCCATTGCCATGACGCGTAATGAAGCGTCGGTTGCGTTTAATAATCCCGTTGTCTACATGGAGAAGTTTTTAACCACGCCTCGACACATTGAGTTCCAAGTCATCGCTGACACTCACGGTAATGCTATCCATTTGGCCGAGCGCGACTGCTCCTTGCAACGTCGACACCAGAAAGTGGTGGAAGAAGCACCAGCGCCAGGCATCGATGAAGCCACTCGTCAAGACATGGGTAAGCGTTGCACCGATGCGTGCAAGCGAATTGGTTACCGAGGGGCGGGCACCTTCGAATTTTTGTACGAAAACGGTGGCTTCTACTTCATTGAGATGAATACGCGCGTACAAGTTGAGCACCCGGTGACTGAAATGATCACCGGTGTGGATATTATCAAGCAACAAATACTGGTGGCTGAAGGGCGCGAACTTAGTTACAAGCAAGAGGATATTGTTGTTAATGGGCATGCATTTGAGTGCCGGATAAACGCAGAAGACCCGGAAACCTTTATGCCGTCACCTGGCACCATCACCCAGTATCACGCGCCAGGGGGCTTGGGTGTGCGCATGGATACCCATATTTACAATGGCTATAAAGTGCCACCCAACTACGATTCCATGATAGCCAAACTCATTGTTAAAGGCATGACCCGAGAAACGGCGATGTCGCGCATGCGCGGGGCTTTGAGCGAGGTGTTTATTGATGGCATTGTTACTAACATACCGCTACACATTGATATTTTCACCGACGAAGGTTTTCTCAAAGGTTCGGTTGATATTCACTATCTTGAGCATAAGCTCGAGCTGTAGTTTTACAATCTGTAGTTTTGAACTATGACCAACGGTGACTGGCCTGAAGTTGCCGTTGTCGCAACACCTGATAGCGTGGATGCGCTCGAGCAGTGGTTGTTTGCAGCTGGCGCTGTATCGGTCACTTATTGCGATAAAAATGATCAGCCGATTCTTGAGCCCGCGCCAGGTGAGATGCGTCTTTGGGACGATATTTCGCTCATCGGTCTATTCGCGCAAGCGCAAGACATTGATTCCCTGACAAGCGCTTTACACCTTGCAGCCTTTGGGGAAGGGATTAGCCTGCCCGATTATGAGCTGCGTGTGCTGGCAGATACTGTCTGGGAGAGGGCATGGATGCGAGACTACCAACCAATGCAATTTGGGCCCAAACTTTGGGTGTGCCCCTCACACAAACCCCCGCCAGATTCAGATGCGGTTATTGTGCATTTAGACCCAGGCTTGGCCTTCGGCACGGGCACGCATGAAACCACCGCACAATGCCTGGACTGGTTGGGTCGAGAAACTCAAACCAACCGAAAGCCGTTGATGGGTGCCGTGGTGGTGGATTTCGGCTGCGGTTCGGGTGTATTGGCTATTGCGGCTGCGAAGCTTGGTGCAAAAGCGGTCTATGCGGTTGATATTGATGAGCAAGCCTTGCAAGCCACCCGTCAAAATGCTGCCGATAATGGCGTATTGGATAAATTGCTGATTAGTCAACCTGAGGCCTTACAGTTAGTCAATGCAGATCTGATCTTGGCCAATATACTGTTCGAACCGTTAACAACTCTGTCAGAACGCTTCGCAGGCATGGTTCGAAGTGGTGGAGTGTTGCTCATGTCAGGTATTCTTGAAGAACAAGTCGCGCCTCTGTGCATGGGCTACAATAAGTGGTTCGATATCGAGCCTGCGACGGCAAGAAATGGATGGGCGCTAATAACCGCGTCCCGTCGACCCAAATGACGAATGGCTTACCCCAGCTCAAAATTGGACGCTGCAAAGAACCCACAAACCCGATGTTCGAATTGCCAAACGGTGTTCGAAGTCTCTAGAGAACTCTTGTCCTCTAGTGATACCCGGGTACGATGTGGAGAATGCCTCAGTATATTCGATGCGCTCGAAGAGCTTCGTTCGGCCGAACAAATAGATCAAGAAAACAGTTTAGCGGCAAGCAAAGCCTTCAATAATGCGTCAACACCCAACACCAATGCAGGCCTTGCCAGCTTGGCCGATGACCCCGCAGCGTTAGACGTAACCTACTCCGACTTTGATTTGTTTTCTGAAGAGGCTGATCTGCCAGAGATCGCTTATTTTGATCAAACCCGTGATACCCCTGACTTTGATTTCGACGCTGTGGAAATGGGTAATGATGAAACCTTTAGCGATACATTGTTTGTTCATGATGTGACGATCGATGCGGATGCAACTACCTTACGTACCAAGCCCTTAGCAAGCGAATCTAAGTCGAATGCGGAGTACGCCGAGATTGATTTCGTTGCTGATGAACAACCTCGTGAACCGTTGATTTTTAACTATCGCGATGCCGAGCAAGCAACGGCTACGACGCCAAGCGTGGCAGTACCTGCGGTAGCAACTACCGCCGATGGGCCTACCGCACCGCCTGCCAAGCTGAGCATTGATGATGACGATCAACAGCCCGAGCTTGAGGCGCCGTCGCCAACAAATCCATGGTTGTTCAGGATTGGTATGTTGATGTTGTTAGCGGTGCTGCTAGGCGCGCTATACGGCTACCGCACCCGACCTCAGCTCTACAACAATCCGACCGTGCGTCCCGTTCTGGAAGCTGCTTGCAAGATAATGCGTTGCACGCTACCAGCGCGTGTGGATCTGAACTCATTAAAGATGGTCAAGAAGAACGTTTATTCCCATCCAAGTAAGCCTAACGCTTTGGTCATTAGTGTCTCTTTTCGCAATGATGCAGACTTCGCCCAACAATTACCTGTGTTGCAAATGGTATTAACGAACAGAGTTGGTCGCACAGTGGACAAACAAAATTTTAATCCTCCCGAATATATGCCTACTTGGGATGAAACCTCCATCATCAAGGCAAATCAGCAGCTAGATGTCAAGCTCGAAGTGGACGATCCTGGTCGCGATGCGCAGTCTTTTGAATTTTATTTTCGCGAATTTAAATCGTAAATTCGTACACAAAGTATTTGCAATTTTTTTTTGTTAGTGCATCAGGTTTTTTTCTTTTGCATTCTGTATTAGGATGTTTTCCCAGATCGCACACAGAACAATCAATGCTGCAAATTGGCTCACATAAGCTGCTAAATAACGTGTTTCTTGCACCCATGGCGGGAATCACGGATGCACCTTTTCGTGATCTTTGCGCGCGCGAAGGCGCCGCTTATGCAGCATCAGAAATGATCTCAAGCGATGCGTTATTATTTGCAACAAATAAAACGCGGCATCGAATAACGCGTTCCAATAACGGACTGCCTCACGCCGTACAAATTGCAGGCGCAGACCCTCAAGCAATGGCAGACGTTGCTGAACTTAATGTTAAGTTTGGTGCGGAAGTTATTGATATCAACATGGGTTGCCCAGCAAAAAAAGTTTGTAACAAAGCGGCAGGGTCAGCTTTATTAGAATCCCCCGATTTGGTTCGCAATATATTAAAATCTGTCGTCGCAAGAGTTGACGTTCCGGTTACATTAAAAATAAGAACCGGCCCAAACCCTGAAAACAAAAATGGTGTAGAAATAGCTCAACTTGCAGAGCAAGAAGGTGTAGCATGTTTAGCTGTTCACGGTCGAACGCGTGCTGATCGTTTTAAGGGTGATGCAGAATACAAAACAATTGCCGAAATAAAAAAAGCGGTTAGCATACCGGTTATTGCAAACGGTGATATTGAATCGGCCGAAGATGCAAAAAGAGTTCTTGCATTTACTAACGCGGATGGCGTTATGATAGGCAGGGCGGCGCAAGGAAATCCTTGGTTGTTTAAGTCTATAACTGAACAACTTGCTGGTCGCAGTGCACCGCTGCCGCCAACTAACGAAGAAATTTACGAGACCTTGATTATGCACTTGAACGGCTTGTATTCATTGTATGGTGAATATACGGGCGTAAGAGTTGCGCGCAAGCACATTGCTTGGTACTGCAAAGGTATACGTAACGCGGCCGAATTTCGGTCACGTGCTTATACAATGGAAACAAGTACCGAACAGCTCGCAATAATCGAGGAGTTTTTCACCTGCCCGGATTCGTTCGCGGCAGCTGCTTGAGTCAATTATGGTTTCAGAAACTTCAACACAAGATACTTCGATGCAATCCACTACTGCTACCACTAGGGAAGAAACAGCGCTACAACGCTGTGTAAATAGCGAGCTTGAACGCTATTTTGAAATGCTTGATGGTGAGGTTCCTCACGATCTACATCGCATGGTCATGCGTCAAGTTGAATCCGCACTTATCACGTATGTGCTTGATGAGTGTCGTGGCAACCAAAGCAAAGCCGCTCAATGGCTAGGCATCAGTCGCGGAACATTGCGCGGCAAGTTGGCGGACAGCAAACAACAAAGTTGACACCGACTTCAAATCAACGCTGTGCCTTGCTCAGCGTTTCAGATAAAACCGAAATAAAAAGTATTGCCCAAGCGCTTAACAGCGCTGGGTATACCTTGCTTTCAACAGGCGGCACTGCATCATTGCTTCGCAATGAAGGCTTGCCTGTCACCGATGTAGCCGAACATACTGGTGCTGCTGAGATGATGGCTGGCCGAGTGAAGACTTTGCACCCGACTGTGCACGGTGGAATCTTAGGCAGGCGTGGTGTCGACGACGAGCTTATGCTCGAACGGAATATTGCGCCTATCGATTTCGTTATCGTCAATCTATATCCATTTGCACAAACTGTTGCAAAAGAGAATGTTAGCTTTGATGATGCTGTTGAGAACATAGATATTGGTGGCCCGGCGATGGTGCGTGCGGCGGCAAAGAACCATGCAGCCGTTGCAGTGGTTACCGACCCGGCCGATTACCCTCGCGTAATCAAGTCGTTAGATCAAGACGAGGCAATGCAGTCGCAGTTGCGCTTTGACTTGGCAGTAAAAGCGTTTGAACACACAGCGCATTACGATGGCATGATTGCCAATTATCTGGGTCGCATTAACACGCCTGGTGACGTTGAAAACATGAATGTGTTTTCGCGCACATTCAATCGGCAATACACGCTTTCCACGCAACTTCGATATGGCGAAAACCCGCATCAGCAAGCGGCGTTCTATCATGAGCACAATCCAGCAGAAGGTTCGCTCGCTGCGGCCAAGCTAATTCAAGGCAAAGCGCTCTCGTTTAATAATGTCATGGACGCTGATGCGGCTTTGGCTTGTGTGCGTCAATTCGATGAAACAGCCTGCGTCATTGTGAAGCATGCTAATCCGTGTGGCGTGTGCATCGCTGGAAGTGTATTCGATGCCTATGATCGCGCCTATAAAACAGATGAAACATCTGCGTTCGGTGGCATCATCGCGTTTAATCGTCCACTGGATGTGGTCACGGCAAAAGCGATTACTGATCGGCAATTTGTAGAAGTCATCATCGCGCCAGGAATAGATGCCGGTGTTGAAGATGTGTTGTCCGCCTATCCCAATGTGCGATTACTTGACTGTATCGCTCTGCCGCCCGTGGCGAATCACTGGCAAATTAAACCGGTGTCCGGTGGCCTGCTGGTGCAAGACGATGATCAGCATCAGCTAACAAGCAAAGATATAGAAGTGGTGTCGAAGCGCGCGCCAACTGATGCTCAATTGCACGATCTCATGTTTGCTTGGAATGTGGCGAAATTTGTTAAATCCAACGCTATTGTTTATTGCAAGGACAAAGCAACGATCGGTGTAGGCGCTGGTCAAATGAGTCGAGTTTATTCAGCCAAAATCGCGGCCATTAAAGCGGCCGATGGTGGGCTTGAAGTGGCAAATGCGGTGATGGCGTCCGATGCATTTTTCCCCTTTCGTGATGGAATTGATCACGCGGCTGAAGTAGGGATTGCAGCGGTCATACAACCCGGTGGTTCACGCAACGACGATGAAGTCATTGCCGCTGCTAATGAACACGGTATGGCGATGGTTTTTACCGGTGTAAGGCACTTTCGCCACTAGTTTATTTGCCACTGGTTTGCCATTGAATTGCCATTGGATTGCAACTTGTGCGTTACATTGGGATTGGGTAGTCTCGGTATATCTCGGCAATACCTGCCATCACCTCTTCACTTAGCGTTACATCCGCTGCACCTAAATTAAGTTTTAACTGATCCATACTGGTGGCACCGAAAATCACCGAACTCATAAACGGGCGTGCCATACAAAACGCTAAAGCCATGTGGGCAGGTTCTAGACCGTGGTCGCGGGCCAGGGTGATGTATCGATTCAAAGCCGGCTTACTTTTATCTGTATAGCGACCAGTTAGGTCTTTCGCAATACTGCGGCGCGAACCTTCTGGGACAGCATCGCCTTCATATTTGCCTGTTAACATGCCGCACGCCAGCGGTGAAAAAGCCAGCAGGCCAACTTGTTCATTGTGCGCAAGCTCAGCAAAGTCTAGATCGAATAAGCGTTGCATCAGGCTGTATTCGTTTTGCACGGTTACAACCCGCGGTAAGTTTTGCTGTTCGGCGATGGATAAAAACTGTGCCGTACCCCAGCATGACTCATTAGACAAACCGATGTAACGCACTTTGCCTTCGTCGACGAGCGCCTGCAGAGTTTGTAAAGTATCAACGACGTGCTCGATAAACTCTGATCGTTTTTGTTGCGTTGGGTCGAAGCTCCAGGATTGGCGAAAATGATATGAGCCGCGATTTGGCCAGTGCAGTTGGTAAAGATCGATGTAGTCGGTTTGTAGGCGTTTTAGGCTGCCTTCAATAGATTTGCGTATCTTGCGACCATCAATGGGTGCGCCACCGTCTATCCACTTTAACCCCGCGCCTGCGACTTTGCTCGCCAGTATGACATTATCGCGCTTGCCCGATTGTGCAACCCAACGACCGATTATTTCTTCGGTGCTGCCTTGTGTTTTGGCCGAAGGTGGTGTGGCCGGATACAATTCTGCCGTGTCGATGATGTTCACACCGTGATCGAGTGAATAGTCGATCTGTTCGCACGCTTCTTCAAATGTGTTTTGCGTACCCCATGTCATGCTGCCCAGACAGAGCAGGCTGATATCAATATCGGTTGAGCCTAGTTTTTTATATTGCATGTTTTACGCAGTTTACTTTGTGTAAGTGATTTTGGTTCCCACCAGGACTTCATTTTCTTTAAACCAGCCCTCATTTACCTCTAAGGCATATTTAGCTGGTGAACTGGATGGAAATAATTGGTTTGGCCCAACGGGCATGTGGTGTATTTCGTTGATAACCCAATCATCCGAAATGTATGCGATGGAAAGTGGAATTAAGGTATTGCGCATGGTGAAGGTAAGTTGTTGTTCAACTGGGTAAACAAATAGCATCGCTTCGTCTTGCCCTAACTCTTTTCTAAAACTCAAACCCATGAACCTTTGCTGCGGCGTATAAGCCAGTTCTGTTTGTAGAGTCTTACCTGACATTTCCAGCGTTATCACACGTAGCTTGGGCTGCGCTTGAGAATAAGCGACTGAGCAAAAACAGAAGAGTGCGGTAGCGACCAGCAGAGATTTAAGCATTGGCACTGTTAATAATTTCGTCGGTGGCGAGGTAAATTTTGCGCGTTTTAGGACGAACACCTTCCCAAATTAAAAACGCATCAGCGGCTTGCTCAACCAACATGCCAAAACCATCTGCGTATTGAGTCACGCCAAAGGATTCGCACAGTGCCAGAAAAGGTGTTTGTTGTGCTTTGTACATCATGTCGTAGGCAAAAGTGCCGGTGTTGAAGATGGTGGCTGGTAATGGTGGCGCACTGTTATCAAAACCCATACTGGTTGCATTTATTATAATGTCGAAACTTGCTGTGTTGTTTAAGTCGTCGTAACTGCTATAGGCCGTTGGCCCATAGGAGCTGAATTTGTTGGCTAGTATTTCGGCCTTGTCAACGCTTCTGTTGGCGATATGCAAGCAACTCGGGTTTGCTGAGAGTAGTGGTGCAATCGCACCGCGAGTTGCGCCGCCGGCACCGAGTATCAACACTCTTTTATTTACTAACGGGACGCGCTTATTTTTTTCAATGTCGGCTATTAAGCCAACGCCATCAGTGTTGTGCCCGACCAGTGACCCGTCCCGATGCATTTCGATGGTGTTTACTGCTTCGGCAAGCTTGGCACTGTCGTTCAGCCGATCGCATACTGTGGCTGCCAATTCTTTGAACGGTGCGGTTACGTTACAACCTTTGCCACCACTGGCTTGCCACTGCTTTACGATGTCGGAAAACGTTGCATCAGTGGCTTCAGTTCGGGTATAGAGTAATCGCCGGTGAGTCAGTTCGCCAAACATGTGATGAATGGCGGGCGAAACACTTTGCGCAACAGGTTGGCCGATTATGGTGTAGCGATTAATCACAGTTTGTCCGGAAAAATTATGTCTTCTTTGGGGATGCGACGTTGAATAAGATAATATTTTATTTCATCTTGACGACGTTGATTTAAGCGCTCGTTTGATTCCGCCTCATCGTTCAGCGGAATATTAAGTAAGATTAGTTTTCCACCTCCGCATTTGTCATACAAGCTAATCAGCTTATCCATGTTAGTTAAGCTTGCGCCTTTAATGGACGCAGAAGTTGCGCGATAGAACACACCAACTCTTGGGTAACCTTCACCTCTTATCACGCAAACCGATTCATCGGGCACGGCATAAGCTAAATCCATTGCTCTGACTGATTGTTTATCTTTAGTTTCTTTTTGATCCCGTAAACTTATGCTTGGAATCACTTTTTTAGGTTTAGGTGATTTGAGCTTTGGTATGACAGCATTTGGGCCGGTAGCGTCGTCATCGGATTCTTCCTCATCGACACCAGCACTGTCGGCTCGAGCCGATTCATCTTCTTCTTCTTGGTTGGCGATGCTATTACCAGCTTCCTCGCTCAATTTTTTGTTTTCTTCTAATTCTTCTAATTCTTCTAGTTCTTCTAGTTCTTCTAGTTCTTCTAGTTCTTCTAGTTCTTCTAGTTCTTCTAGTTCTTCGTCTTCCTGTGCAATCACTTCAGCGAGCAATTCTATTTCAGGCTCTACCGCCTCACTCTCAGTTAAGGTTTCGAGTGTTTGTGGGTTTAGTGCTACATCTGTTACAACCTGAGACTCTACCGATTCCACCGTGTCTACAGGCTGTTCAAACTCTTCTACGACAATTTCTTCGGTCTTGTTGGAATCTGCCTGTGCGCGCTGCTGAATATCGAAGCTCGCTGGTATGTGCTCAGTTTCGGACACAAGCTTGTTGATGATGAACCATCCGGAAATGGTCCCAACTGTCAGAAACACAAATAGGGAGATGTAATACATAATGTGATTTTAACAATGATCGGGGGCTTTACTGTGACAAACAACACCCAATTTGGTATCCGTGGCCCGTTTCCGGCTAGTCGACCACGTCGAATGCGGCGAGACGTGTTTTCGCGCGATCTCATGCGTGAGTGTGAAATCAGCAGCAAGTTGCTAATTCAACCCTATTTTGTTATCGAAGGAGAGGGCCCTGATGTGCCCGTTCCTTCCATGCCAGGTGTGCATCGGGTTACGGTCAAGTCGTTGGTTAGTAAGGCAAAAAAAGTGTTTGAACTGGGCGTGCCGATGATCGTTTTGTTCCCGGTAACCGATGATGCAGCCAAAACGGATGACTGCGCTGGCGCATATGATCCGAACGGGCTGGCCCAGCGGGCGATCAATGCAGTTAAACAGGCCGTTCCAGAATTGGGTGTGATGACCGACGTTGCGCTCGATCCCTATTCTCCACATGGTCATGATGGATTGATGGATGAGGGGGGCTACATTGTTAATGATGAAACGGTCGAGGTGTTAGTTAAGCAAGCGTTATCACATGCCAAAGCCGGTGCAGATGTCGTCGGTCCGTCTGACATGATGGACGGGCGCGTTGGCCGGATTCGCGTCGCACTTGAGAGTGAAGGGCACATTCATACACGCATATTGAGTTACTCAGCCAAATATGCGTCAGCGTTTTATGGTCCCTTTCGCGACGCCGTGGGCGCAACGGATACATTGGCTGGTGCAGATAAATTTACTTATCAACTTGACCCTGCAAACAGTGACGAAGCCATGCATGAAATTGCGGCGGATTTGCAAGAGGGGGCAGACATGATCATGGTTAAGCCCGGTTTGCCGTACTTGGATATTGTGCGTCGCGCAAAGCAACAATTTGCGGTGCCGACCTATGCTTACCATGTGAGTGGTGAATACGCGATGCTTAAAGCGGCATCACAGGCTGGTTGGCTTGAGGAGAAAAAGGTTGTGATGGAAACCATGATGGCGTTTCGGCGAGCTGGTTGTGACGGAGTACTGACGTACTATGCGCATGACATAGCTCAGTGGTTAAATGATTAGGTGACGCTTTTTTGTCAAAGCCAACTATTATTTATTAAGTCATCAGCTTGACACACGGCAATGAAAAAATGAAGCAGCTAGTTTCCTTCGTATTCGCCTGTGCTGCATGCATTGCATGTGGCCAAGCGCACGCGCTCGGCGATCAATGGTATATCGGTATTGGTGGTGGTTCATCGTGGTTACAACCTAATGCTGTTGAGCCCGGCGTAGGCATAGAACGACGCCTGGGTACGGGTGGGCATCTGTTTGTTGGTCTTGATGTTGATGATCGTTCCAGTGCGCAACTAACGCTATATGGTTTAGGTGATTCTGAGCTGGAAAACCAGGAGATTGTCACTTACTACGCGTTCGATGGCTCTGTTTTGTATCGTTTTTATGATTCGATAGATACAAATTTACGACGCGAAGGTTTTCATGTTGCGCTTTATGGTCGCTTTGCTTTGGGCTATATGGATCGCGAAAAAGATGTAGAACTAAGCAATGATGCAACGGTTTATTTTGGCGCAGGTGGTGGTGCGGAGTTGTTTTTTACAGATAATTTTTCCGTACGGCTTGAAGGTTTGTATCATGATCGTGATGCGGCGTCTGCATCCTTACAACTGGTCGGCCGTTTCGGTGGTCGAAGTCGAGCACCTGCACGACCGCCTGTAGTATCGGCTCCACCCATTCCCGAACCGGTAACCCCCGCACCTACGATACCAGCGCCGAGCGTTCCTGAACCCAGTGTTGCTGTACCGAGTGTTCCAGTCCCGAGTGTTCCAACGCCGGTTGTTCCAGCCGTGCCTGTGGCAGATGATTTCGATGGTGACCGAGTTGCCGATGCGCAGGATAAATGTCCTGGGTCGCGCGTTGGCTTCCCTGTGCGCGCCAATGGTTGTGCCTTGTTTGATGGTGTTCTAAGTGGTGTGAAGTTTGCTCAAGGTTCCCCCGAATTGTTACCAGGTGCAACCGCCCAGCTAGACTTTCTTGCTGATGTATTAGCGCAGTACCCGCAAGCGCGAATTGAGCTGCACGCTCACACCGACAACGCTGGTACCGTGCGCGATCAAGCCATATTGACACGTGGCCGATTAAAAACCATCGGCACGTACTTGGTACGCAAAGGCGTTCGATCAAACCGATTGGTATTGCGCTCTTTCGGTGGCACGCGGCCTTTATATGATAATGCCAGCGACGCAGGTAGAGACGGAAACAACCGAATAGAGGTCCTTGAAAAAACCAACTAAAGATGCCGCATTTTATGTGGCGCTGTTAGCCGGACCCATTTGTTGGTTGGTGTTGGTGCTGATCGGGCAGCCGATGGTGGGTCCCCCAGATCTGTTGTTGTGGCTTAAACTTTCGTTGCTAATGCCTGTGCTTGAGGAAATAGTGTTTCGAGGTGGTCTGCAGGCATACCTCTATGCAAAACCTACCTTCGCCAAGCAAATCCACGGTATTAGTTTGGCCAACCTGGCCACATCGGTTGTGTTCGCCTCGATGCATCTTCTGTCCCAACCGCTGCTGTGGGCGGCCTTGGTCTTTTTTCCATCCTTGGTTTTTGGCTGGGCGCGGGACCGATATAACAGTGTTATTCCCTGTATTGTTTTGCACGCGCTCTATAACGCTGGATTCGTGTGGCTATTTGTGGCATTTGGCTAGAAGACCTGTTCGACGATAAAAAGAAAAAGCGCAAGCAGGCTACTTAAAGCCGAATAGTTTGTTCTCAATTATTTGTTCAGCTATAAGCGGTGGCACTTTTTCTTCCCAGACTCCGCGTCCATTGGGCAAGGCCGCCAGTACTTCTCTGGAATAGATACTCAACAATTTTTTATCGCTACAGCTTATACCGAACACGAATTCACGTTCGAGCAAATGGCGATATAGAAAGCGTAGGTGATTAGGCACCTTAAGGTTAGTAAATTCGCTAAGCTCTCCTTCTGCATCAAGCTCTGGGTATACAAATAAACGAGTATTGTCAGGAAAGAGTTTTCCAAAACCTTCAAGAATGCCTCCTTCGACACCAACATACGTTTCTTCATCAAAAATTTGTCTAACATTGACCATGCCTAACACTATGCCAATTTGCAATGAGGTGTATTGACGAAAATAGGCTCGCAAAGAAAAGTAGCGCGTGTAGTCAGAGATCATTACGCTATAACCTAAAGAATTAAGTAATCGAACGCGTTCAATCAAATCTTCCTCGGGCACGCCTAAGTCATTGCCAGATGGGTCGTTAAGGGTGATCTCGGCAAGTACAATCGTGTTTTCTTCCGACACTGCGTGAGATTTATGGAACGCATCGACACCGCGCTCAATCATATCCACATTGAGCTTAGTGACAGGCTTGAACGAGCCACGAATGGTGAGCACATTTTTCTTGTATAGAATATCGGCCGGTACGGCTACAGAGCCGTCTGGTTGAAAAATAATTGCCCGCGTTTTCCAGCTACGGATAAGGTGTAGATTAATAGCGCGGTTATCCACTTCTTCAAAGTAAGGGCCTTGGAAGTCGATCGAATCAATTTCAATCCGGTCATCGGCTAAGTTATCGGTTAAGGAATCGATGATTTTCTTCGCGTCTTCAAAATAGTAATAAGCACCGTAAATCAGATTAACCCCAAGTACGCCTAAGGTTTCTTGCTGTTGTTCAGCAGATTTGTCGTGCATGCGTACGTGCACGATAATATCGGTGGGCTCCGCGCCGGGGTAGGTTTGAATTCGTACGCCACACCAAGCGTGGCACTCGTTGTCGCGGTTATAGCTTTTTGCCGAAACGGTTGCGGCATAAGCGAAAAAGCGAGAGGCTTTTGAGCGTGATTCGCTAACGCGATTTATCACCAATTGAAATTCTTTTTCCAACATGGCGTTAACACGACTTTTCGACACATAGCGACCTCCGTCTTCAACGCCATAGATGGCATCCGAGAATTGCATGTCGTAAGCGGAAATTGTCTTGGCGACAGTACCGGCTGCGGCACCGGCTAAAAAGAAATGCCTGGCGACCTCTTGCCCTGCACCAATTTCTGCGATGGTGCCGTATTTGTTCTCATCAAGATTAAGTCGTAGTGCTTTATTACTTGTGGAGCGGCTGCTTACGCCTTTTTTATGGGTGCTCATGATGATTCGCTTTGTCCGCTTTATCTACGCTGTGTGTTTAAGCTTGCGCACCCGCGTGGTTTAGCCAGTCGCGCGGTGTTAAAAACTGCTCTGCCAGTAGTGCTTCGGGTGTACCTGGTTCAGATTTGTATTGGTATGCCCAATTTGCCTGTGGGGGCATGGACATTAATATAGACTCGGTTCGCCCACCCGACTGCAATCCAAACAATGTACCGCGATCATAGACCAAGTTGAATTCAACGTAGCGTCCACGCCGGTAATGTTGAAATTGTTTTTGTGCCGGTGTGAACACGGTGTCTTTACGCTTTTCAACAATCGGCACATACGCTGGTAAGAAGCTGCTACCCACACTGCGCATAAAAGCAAATGCGTTGTCGAATCCGCCTGCCGTCATATCATCAAAAAACAGGCCGCCAACACCTCGAGTTTCGTTACGGTGCTTAATAAAAAAATACCGATCGCACCAGGCCTTATATTCTGTATAAAGCTCATCGCCAAACGGCGCACAAGCATCTGCTGCGACCCGGTGCCAATGTTGGCAATCTTCCGCATACCCGTAGTAAGGCGTTAAATCAAAGCCACCACCAAACCACCAGACAGATTCCTCGCCTGGTTTATCGGCGCGGAAAAAACGCACGTTGGCATGACTGGTTGGTACGTGTGGGTTATCGGGGTGCAGCACCAGTGATACACCCATGGCATGCCAGGAACGACCGGCTAATTCAGGCCTTGCGGCTGAGGCAGATGGGGGAAGTTTTGTCCCCGAGACTTCTGAAAAGCCAACGCCTGCTTTTTCAAATACTCCACCATCGGTGAGGGTACGGGTGATGCCACCACCACCTTCTTCGCGTGTCCAAGCATCGGCTGCGAATGTGGCTTTGCCGTCAAGTTGCGCTAACTCTGCACACAGAGTTTCTTGTAACTCGCTTAAATAGTGTCGTACAGCATTGCTGTCGATCATATTTTGATCAGTACTCATAGCCGCTATCTTAGCTGAACACCGCTCGATGCATCGAATATCGACGTGGCATTTTTAAGCCCGCCTAATTCACCTGCAACCACGCCTGCAATATTGGACGCAAACACTCGCGCAATCTCTTCGGCCGTGGGCAGTGGGGCTTCACCACTGATATTGGCGCTGGTAGACACAAGCGCGCATCCACACGCGTTGCACAGTTTTTGTACGACCGAGTGGCTACTCACGCGCACAGCGATGGTAGGACGATTGCCGGTGAGTAACTCAGTGCACAGTGAGCTTGCCGGCATAATCCAAGTGACTGGGCCTGGCCAGCTACTGCGCACGCGTTCAAGCATGTTTGGGTCTGAGAGTTCTACGAAGGCTTCGAGCTGTTGCCATTGGCTGGCAATAAGAATCAATCCCTTGTTACTGGCGCGACTTTTAAGTTGCAGAATTTTTTCAATCGCTGATTGGTTGAGCGGGTCGCAACCAAGGCCGTAAATGGCTTCGGTAGGATAGGCGATAACGTCGCCTTCCTTAACCGCTAGTGCTGCTGCATCGCAACTTAACAACATTGATTTCGCATTGATGCGCCGCCTCGTTACTCTTTTGCTGCAGCAGAGACTTTTTTGGCAGATGATTTTTTCTTCGACGTGGCTTTCTTTTTAGACGTCGCTTTCTTCTTGGCTTTGGCTTTTTTCTTCGCCGATGCTTTCTTCTTGGTCTTCTTTTTAGCCGCCGCCTTTTTCTTACCCACTGCCTCTTTTTTAGCCGCCGCTTTCTTCTTACCACGGCCACGACGCTCAGGTGCTTCTTCAAGCAACTTCAAGCACATTTCCAGTGGTATTTCTGCAGGCTTTTCTTTTAACTCTTTTGGAATTTTCGCATTCTTATTGCCATCGGTTATATAAGCACCCCAACGACCATTGAGTATTTGAACATCTGTGCCTTCAAAGTGTTTAACCAACTTGTTGGCATCAGCAATCTTTTTCTCGGCAACGATTTCCAGTGCGCGCTCTAAAGTTACTTCGTACGGGTCTTCATCTTTGAGCGATACAAACTTAGAATCGTATTTAATGTAAGGGCCAAAGCGACCAATATTTGCCGAGATTTTCTCTCCCTCGGGTGATTCACCCAATTCGCGTGGCAGATCGAACAATTGCAAGGCTTGTTCTAGCGTAATGGAATTCATTTTTTGCCCAGGTCGAAGCCCTGCAAATTTCGGCTTGTCCTCATCGTCTCTGGTGCCGATTTGTACGAACGCACCGTAGCGACCAACGCGCACAGATATTGGCTTGCCCGATTCTTCATCGGTGCCAAGTTGTCGGAATAAATCATCGCGACCCGTGTCGGTCTCTTTAAGGTCAACCGTTTTCTTAAATGGTTTCCAGAACTCATCAAGCACGGGAATCCATTGTTTTTCACCACGAGAAACAGCATCAAGTTGATCTTCAAGGTTGGCCGTGAAGTCGTAGTCGATGTATTTTTCAAAGTGCATGGTCAAATATTTATTAACTACACGACCTTTGTCGGTTGGGAAGAACCGTCGCGATTCAACTTCTGCGTATTCACGCGATTGTAGCGTTTGAATAATCGATGCATAAGTTGATGGTCGACCAATGCCGTATTCTTCTAATGTTTTAACCAGACTCGCTTCACTGAAGCGCGGTGGTGGTTCCGTAAAGTGTTGTGTGAGCTTGATGTCGTTCAATGGAACTTGATCACCTTCTTTTAATTCAGGCAACATTTTGTCGTCATCATCGGTATTCTTTTTATCGTCCACATCTTCGATATAAACTTTCATAAAGCCTGGGAAGGTAACGGTTGAGCCGTTGGCACGAAACAGGTTGCCTTCACCACAAGCGAAGTCAACAGCCACGCCATCGATGGTTGCGTGAATCATTTGACTGGCAACTGTGCGTTTCCAGATCAAGTTATATAGCTTGTATTGATCTTCATTCAGAAAAGGTTTCATCTCTTCTGGTGTGCGCTTTACCGATGTAGGTCGAATCGCTTCGTGCGCTTCCTGTGCGTTTTTAGACTTATTTTTATAGGTATTAAGTTCGGCTGGTAAGTAATCTTTCCCATAGCGCTCCGGGATAAGCTCACGCAGTTCGTCAAGGCATTCTTGCGATAGGGTGATGGAGTCAGTACGCATGTAGGTAATCAAACCCACCTGGCCTTCACCAATATCGATCCCTTCATACAAACCTTGCGCTATACGCATGCCGCGCTGTGCGCCAAAGCCTAACTTGCGCGAGGCTTCCTGTTGCAACGTGGACGTTGTAAACGGTGCGGTTGGATTACGCTTACGTTGTTTCTTATCGACTTTAACGGCCGTAAGCTTGCCTTTGGCATGCCCCATTAACATATCTTTGGTGGCGTGGGCTTGCTCGCCATTGTTGACCGTGAACTGTTTTACTTTTTCGTTTTGCAATAAAGACAGCCGCGCATTGAACGCTTGCTTATCTTTCTCAAGTTCGGCTAGCACGCTCCAATATTCAACCGGAATAAAGGCTTCGATTTCATCCTCACGTTCGCACAACATGCGCAGAGCGGGGGATTGCACACGACCGGCAGACAAACCACGACTGATCTTTTTCCATAACAATGGCGATAAGTTAAAGCCAACTAAGTAGTCGAGTGCGCGGCGGGCTTGTTGGGCGTTAATCATATCGGTGCCTAGCTGGCGCGGATTGGCAACCGCCTCAGTGACCGCAGATTTGGTGATCTCGTGGAAAACAACACGCTTCACTTCTTTGCCTTCCAAGTGACCCATTTCTCGTAGCAGTTCTACTAAGTGCCAGCTAATCGCCTCCCCCTCGCGATCGGGGTCAGTTGCGAGCAGTAGGGCATCGGCTTTTTTCAGCGCTTTGATAATGGCGTCGACGCGCTTTTCATTACGCTCGATCATTTGGTACTTCATGGCAAAGTCGTTATCTGGGTCTACCGCACCTTCCTTAGGCAACAGATCGCGCACGTGGCCATAGGAGGCCAGTACCTTGTAATCTTTGCCAAGGTACTTTTCGATGGTTTTGCCCTTAGCAGGCGACTCCACAATGATCAGATTTTTGCTCATGAAACCCTAAACTACTGATTTTAATATATTTTATAGTTAAAGCTGCACAGCCAGATAAACTAGCTGACAACCTCATTCTTGCCGGTTTGCTTGCAACGGACATACCGTCCGCCGTGATCGGTCACGATAACACCAGAAATCTCTAAATGCGTCAATGCACCTGAAACCCGCGCCGCATCAAGCCCGGATCGCCGCACTAGGGTATCAATTGACACTGGATCAAACCCCAGACAGTCCAACAAGGTTAGCGTGTCTGGTTCCATCTTGTTCAGTTTATTCTCTGAAATAGACTTTTCCGGCACTAGTTCCCGTTCGAGCTCGCGACGTAAACAGACTAGAACATCTTGGGTGTTTTCCACCAGTGCAGCACCGCTTTTAATCAATTCGTGGCATCCGCGCGTTAACGGGTTATGCACTGAGCCAGGCATGGCCATGACTTCACGACCCTGGCGCAAAGCGTGTTGTGCCGTCGTTAAGGTGCCGCTGGGCAGTGCGGCTTCCACGACTAGCACGCCCAAACTGATTCCGCTGATAATTCGATTGCGCCTTGGAAAGCAATGCGGTTGTAATGAACTTCCCACTGCAAATTCTGTAATCACGGCCCCATTATTTTGCACATCGACTGCCAGTTGTTGATGAGATCGTGGATACACGCGCTCCGGGCCTGTTGCAGCCACGGCAATGGTTTGTCCCGCGCCGTGTATTGCACCTTGATGCGCTGCTGCATCTATGCCAAGTGCAAGACCGCTGACAATAGTGATTCCACTCTCTGCCAATTCATGGGCAATTTGCCGTGCTTGTTCCAAGGCATTGTGACTGGCTTTGCGCGCACCAACGATGGCCACACAAGGAGAATTAAGGCACGACAAATCACCATTTACATAGAGTACAGGTGGCGGGTTAGTTGTTTCTAGTAATGGGCGAGGGTAGTTTGGGTGATCAAGCCCAAGTATTTGTCGTCGTTGCCCCAATTGTCGCCATCGAATAGCGTTTTCAAACGCCTCTTTAACAATCACAGACTCGCGCTCGCGCAACGCAGCCAAGGCTGATTGATTGAACAACGCATCGTTGGTGTTAATAGTGGGTATTGAGGAAGCTAACAGAGCGCGTAGTTTTTTAGGCTCAGGGAAATGTTGCAGGAATTGCCTGCGTAATTTAGCGTTAATGGAACGGGTAAGGGAGTACTTAATAAATTCATCCATGAATGTAGCCGCGGTTAACCCGCGACCACACTATGGACGCAGGTGTTTATATGCCAGTTACGCCATCGTTTACGCGAACTGGAAGAGTCGATTCCATGACAAGGGCATAGCTTACCTCATCGAAGGTCTTGAAGACCATGACAACGCCTGTTCTTGTATTAGGCATATTCACTTCTTCATAACCGCGTTTACCACGGGTATCAATAAACGAACCGCCGCGCGACTCAATCGCTAAAACATCGCCTGGCTTAATCTTGTTTTTCTTACCCAAATTCAATACAACAACTTGGTCACGACCACTTTGGCTAATAGAGTTAACCAGCGACACGACACGACCTTCGCCGTTGCCCAATGACGGCATGCGAGTTTCGTAGTTGGCGATCACGCCAGCATCGTTAGTCGGTAGTAATAGGTCACCCGCGATGGTTTCCATTTTGTTCGCAGTAACAATCAAGGTTGATGGGTCGCCTAAGTGCATTAATTTCACATCGGACACATGCTGGACTTCCCAACCCAGTGTTTTACCCGAAGCGGGGTCTCTTAATTTTTTGCTCTTTCTGAAAACGGCATACTGTGGCTGATCTCGGTTTAACTTGCCGCGTACATAAATCTGATGACCCACAGCGCTAATTAAACGACCATCATAGTTACCAACAACATAAGGTGCGCCTCTGAGCTCATCCAATGCGACCACGCGAGGGTGAACCAGAAAGGAGGCGATTGCATCGCCTGGAATCATTGGAATCGCATCGTCTAATGAGTGAGAGCGGATGCGTGGTGAAAGACGTTCTGTGGTTAAGCCATTGCTGTTACCGCCAATGCTCGACTGAGAAATACGCTTACCGTCACGCTCGATAACTAAACGTGGGCGACCATCAACGTATTCCAGACCAATTAAATCACCAGGGTAGATCAGGTGTGGATTCTTGATTTGAGGGTTATAGTCCCAAAGTTGTGGCCATAACCAAGCTTGCTTGAGGAACCTATCGGAGATGTCCCAAAGGGTGTCGCCTTTGACAACGGTGTAGCTTTTGGGCGCGTCTGGGTTAATAGAGCCGCCTTGAACCGGGTCACGAGGCACGGCGACTGTGTAAGCGCCGTCTTCACTGAAGCGATCTACCGCTGTGGCGTTGGCAGTTGCATCGATCGCGATCAGTTCGGGGTCCTTGCCTAGTGAGCAGGCTGTTAAAACAGCAGTCAAGCTCAGTACTAATGCGGCTCGGGCGGCCGGAATAGCAGTTATTTTGGCCATCGGTGAGAAATCTCCAATTTCATTTATTCGGTCAAACACGGATCTGTAGACCTTTCAGTGATTGATATGCAAGGGGGATGCCTTCTGTGCCTGTTAGAATGCGGCAATTACCAAAAAGGTCGAAATTGCTGTGTCATTGCTGGATATTTTGCTGTTCCCGGACCCACAACTGCGAAAGATCGCAGCTCCGGTCGCCAATGTTGACGGTCGCGTAGCGGCACTGGTCGACGACATGCTCGAAACCATGTATCACGCCCCTGGGATCGGGCTTGCAGCTACCCAAATCAATATCCATGAAAGAATTATGGTTATTGATGTATCTGAGGAAGGTGACACTCCTTTGACCCTAATCAACCCGGAAATCGTGCTCAGCGATGGACAAGCAGAGATGCAGGAAGGGTGCCTGTCCATTCCCGAAGTATTCGAGACCATAAAGCGCCCGTCAGACGTAAAAGTGTCGGCGCTCGATCGCGAGGGCAATCCGTTCGAGCTGGAGGCTGATGGTTTGCTCGCGGTCTGTATTCAGCATGAAATTGATCATCTCGATGGCAAATTGTTTGTCGACTATTTATCTCCGCTCAAGCGCAATCGTATTCGTAAGAAAATGATCAAGTATGCTCGCGAGCTTGAAGACGACGAGCTGGACGATGACGAATAGCAGTGATTGCGAAAGTTTGCGCATTGTATTTGCGGGCACACCGGATTTTGCCGCGAGTGCGTTGCAGGCGTTGCTAGCATCAGAACATCAAGTGGTTGGTGTGTTAACTCAACCAGATCGTCCGGCCGGTCGTGGCCGTGCACTTAAAGCCAGTCCGGTGAAGGTGCTGGCCGAAGAAAATAACGTACCCGTTCAGCAACCGCATAACTTTAAAGATGCACAAAGCGTCAATGACCTGCGTGAAATCGGTTGTGATGTGATGGTGGTTGCCGCCTATGGGATCATTTTGCCCGAGCAAGTGTTGTCTGTACCGCGCCTTGGATGTTTGAACATCCATGCTTCTTTGTTACCTCGTTGGCGTGGGGCTGCACCTATACAACGCGCCTTGTTAGCAGGTGATGCGGAGTCGGGTGTTTGTATTATGAAAATGGATGAAGGTTTAGACACGGGTGATGTCATTAGTACAGCCAAAATTACATTAAGCGAAAATATGACGGGTGGTGAACTGCACGATGCACTTGCCCAGTTGGGTGCAAGCACCCTAGTTGAGACCTTAAGCCCATATTGTCGCGGCGAGTTAACCGCCGAAGCGCAAGAGGAGGCAGGGGTGAGCTACGCTGCCAAACTTAACAAAGCCGAGGCGGCGCTTAATTTTAATGAACCGGCATTGGCACTACATCGAAAAATCCAGGCGTTTAATCCATGGCCGGTTTGCGATGCCGTGTTAGACGGTATTCGTTATCGTATATGGCGTAGTCGCTTAGTAAAAGATATCGATGTGCCCGTGGGCGCTGTTCCTGGGCAGGTGCTTAGCGCGAATGACGAAGGTGTACGGGTTGCGACGTCTGAAGGTCTGTTGGATATATTAGAAATTCAAAAGCCTGGCAAAAAACCAATGCATGCAGGTGTTTTTAGCCGTGGCACTGATTTAACTGACAAGGTGTTTGCGTAGCAATGGCCGCACTTGATGTTCGAATTGCTGCGGTTAACGTGATGCTGCAAATGCAATCCGATGGTGGCTCACTGACGCGATTGTTGCCCGAGGCGCAATCGCAGGTGGCGGAGAAAGATCGCGCATTGTTGCAAGTATTTTGTTTTGGTATGTCACGTTGGTCGCGTCGCCTAAGCGGCATTGTCGATACCTTATTAACTAAACCACTCAAGCGTAAAGACACCGACGTTTATCTATTACTGCAATTAGGTATCTTTCAACTAAGCCACACGCGAGTAGCACCACATGCTGCTGTTGATACCACAGTCGCGGCTGTTAAGCATTTAAAAAAACCATGGGCTAAGGGTTTGGTGAACGCGGTATTACGCAACTATCAACGCCGCGAAGATGAACTGGTTTCCATGCTTGATGAACCTGCAGCGCTGTCCCACCCGCCGTGGCTACTCGCTCGCTATAAAAAAGATTGGCCACTGCGTTGGCAAGAAATAGTTGAACAGGGCAATCTTCAAGCGCCAATGACCTTGCGCGTGAATCAGAAGCAATTAACCACCGATGCATATTTAGAAAAACTAAAGGATGCAGACATTGACGGTGTAAGAGTAGATGCTGTGCCGAGCGCGATAACGCTCGAATCACCTGTGAGTGTACAGAGCTTGCCGGGCTTTGAACAAGGTTGGGTGAGTGTGCAGGATGCGGCGGCGCAGAAGTGCGCTATGCGATTGGGTGATGGAGCGGGTAAACGACTGCTTGATGCGTGTTCAGCACCTGGCGGCAAAACCGCACAAGCGATGGAGCAAGGTAATTGGAGACAAGTGGTTGCGCTCGACCAAGACCCCGGCCGGCTCGCTCGTGTAGATGAAACTTTGCAACGTTTAAATTTCACCAGTAACTACGAGTTACATTGCGCTGATGCGTCGAACCTTGATACTTGGTGGGATAGCACACTGTTTGATAGTGTGTTGTTGGACGCGCCGTGCAGCGGAACAGGTGTGATTCGCCGGCATCCGGATATAAAACTGCTAAGACGCGATAACGACATTGAAAAATTGGTGGCAATGCAAAGGCGCTTGCTAACGAACTTGTGGCAAACCTTGGCACCAGGTGGCCATCTGCTCTATGCAACATGCTCTATCTTAAAAGACGAAAACGAACATCAGATAGATTGGTTTTTACAGCAACGCAGTGATGCAAAAGCCGGTCAGCTTGAACAAATATTGCCCGGCGAGCAGGGCATGGATGGTTTTTTCTTTGCGTCTTTGGTGAAGTCGTAAGTGGGCCGTCGACTTATTTGTACGGTTATGTTGTTGAGCTTGCTTTGCTTGCCAAATGTGTTGCAAGCACAAGAGCGCGGACAAATTGAAGTACAAAGCGCGTATTTGCGCGAAGCACCTGCTGGATGGGAGTTAATTGCCTCGGCTGATATTCAACTGTCACCGGAAATGCGGCAAGGGCTTAACAGTGGTGTGCCATTGCAGTTTATCGTCGATTTTCGCATTAAGCGCACGCGGGAGTTCTGGATCGACAAAACGCTTGTGGAAGAGCAGCATCGATACACCCTTATATATTATGAACTTACCAGGCACTATCGATTGCAGTCGTTAACCACAAACAAAAGTGGTAATTTTAGATCATTGCTTGCAGCACTTGATGAGCTTGGTAGCTTACAAGGCCTGGCTGTACCGCGACCGCAAGGCTTTGATGATAGTGGTGAGTTATCGGCATATGTCAGCATGCGATTGGATGATAAGGCGCTACCTTTGCCACTACAGCCCTTGTTATCGTCAACATGGAAATTAGCCAGTAAGGATTTCGCTTGGTCACTAAACTAGGCAGCAGAACCTTAACCAGCCCGGTGCTTATGGGCTTGTTATTCATTGTGCTTATCGCATCATTATATGCGCTGGGTACAATGGCTTTGCGTCTGGATCAGTTTGGTCGTTATTACTACTGGTTGTTGCTAGGTAATATCGTTGCCTTATCGTTTATCGCTGTACTTATTTGTCTTAATGGATGGAGACTAATCCGAGAATTTCGTGAACGCGTAGCCGGTTCGCGCCTAACCGTTAAGCTGGTTATTTTATCGGTGTTGTTGGCGCTCATGCCAGTGACCTTGGTATACAGTTTTTCCATTCGCTTCCTGCGAGCAAACATCAACAGTTATTTTGATTTAGAGATAGAGCAAGCCTTGGATGATGCGATCGAACTCAGCCGAGAATCCTTAGGCTTGCAGATGCGCACACTACAGCGCGACACTATAAATGTAGCGCAACAGTTGGTTGGTGTCAGTGAATCAGTTGCTGTTATTGCGTTGAATAATTTAACGATTGAGACCGATGCATCAGAGATGACCTTGATTGGGCCAGATAACCGAATCGTTGCATCAACGGGCTTACTCGACAATATTGCGGTGCAACCAAACCGACCCGATGATGATTTAGTTGCGCGGGCAAGGCAGGGTTTGCCTTATGTGGGTGTAGATCCGGTTGGTGAGAGTGAATTGTATATTCGGGTTGTGGCACCGGTTTTTTCCGAAGATGCCACACTCGAAAATTCCGTGCTACAAGCCTTGTACCCAATCGCTGAACGATCATCCGACTTAGCTGAGAGTGTGCAATCGAGCTATCAACAATATCGGCAGTTGGTGTTTTTAAGAAAACCGCTGATGATCAGCACCATGCTCAGTTTGTCCTTAGCGCTGCTTTTATCGGTCATGATGGCGGTTTGGTTTTCTTTCTATGCCGCACGTCGCATGATGATGCCGGTGCATGATTTGGTGCAAGGTACCAGAGCCGTCGCCGAAGGCGACTATAGTCGGCGCATCTATAAACGCAGTAAAAACGATGAGCTTGGTTTTTTAGTTCAGTCATTTAACTACATGACATTGCAACTGGAACAATCGCGCGATAGTGCTGAGAAGAGTCAGCAACAGGTTGAAAGCCAACGGGCTTACCTGCAAGCAGTGCTTGGTCAAATCTCATCAGGTGTAGTCACACTTGATGAGCATAACCTGGTTCGAACCTTTAACCAGGCAGCTATCGACATACTTGGTCCGGAACTGACGGAATTGGAAGGTCGGCCTTTGAATCAAAACAATCAAGATAACAGCATCTCTTCTCAGTTTGCCGATCAGATCGCCCTGTTTCTGGTGGATAACAAAGATAACAACGATTGGTCTGCTGAATTAGAAGTGCTTGATCAAACTGGAAGACGGTTTTTATTCTGTCGCGTTGCGTCTTTACAAAGTGTGGTCGGTGAACCCGAAGGCCGTGTTGTGGTCATAGACGACATGACTACCATCATTGGCGCGCAACGCGATGCGGCGTGGAGTGAAGTGGCTCGTCGTCTAGCTCATGAAATAAAAAATCCGCTCACACCGATTCAACTCTCCGCCGAGCGCTTAAGACATAAGTTTGCTAAAAAATTAGATGGAGACGATGTGGATGTGTTGTCTCGACTAACGCAAACCATTGAAAACCAAGTGGATGTGATGAAATCAATGGTTAATGCATTTGCTGAATACGCATCCGCTCCAAAACTGAGTTTGATTGAAACTGATATCAATCAATTGCTGCAAGACGTCACTGAAATGTACCGTGGGGGCGAGCAGGAAGCGCAATTTACGTTAGAGCTCGATACCACACTTGCCCTGATTGCTGTCGATCTACCGCGCATGCGTCAGCTGATGCACAACTTGATCAAAAACGCGCTTGAAGCGCAGCAGGCGAATCCGGTGCCACAAGTGCGAATTGTTACCCAGTCGAGCCAGCCCAATTCGCAGCCTATGCTCGAAATTATCATCAAAGATGATGGGCCCGGATTCCCTGTAGAGTCGCTAAGTAGGGTGTTTGAGCCTTATGTGACCTCTAAGCCTCGCGGAACTGGACTCGGATTAGCCATAGTAAAGAAGATTGTTGAGGAGCATGACGGTACAATAAAGGCTGAGAATCGCCCAGAAGGGGGTGCGATGGTGAGTGTTCAACTGCCTTTTCCAACGGCATTACAACTGCGTGGTGATGCGGCATGAGTAGCCGTACTGTTTTAGTCGTAGATGATGAGCCTGATATCAGGAATTTGTTGCAAGAGATTCTTGAAGATGAAGGTTATGCTGTGTCTGCCGCCGACTCGGCCAGTGCTGCGCAGCAATGCATAGAAGAGCAAACACCGGATCTGGTCTTGCTCGATATCTGGATGCCGGATACCGATGGCATCAGTTTACTAAAGTCGTGGCGGCAAAGTGGTGACCTAAAATTTCCGGTCATCATGATCTCGGGTCACGGGACAGTGGAAACTGCGGTTGAAGCCACGCGTCATGGTGCCGTCGACTTCATCGAAAAACCCGTATCGCTTGCCAAGCTCTTACTTAACGTTGAAAAAGCATTGGCTGATGGATTTGAAGGTAGCACGCAAGGTAAAACCGCAACGCCTGAACGACGTTTGCCACTGTTACTAGGTGATAGCGATTATGTTAAGCAACTCCAAGAACAACTTGAAGCGCAGGCAAATAAAACAAACTCATTGTTATTAATTGGTGAACCCGGTAGCGGGCGTGTGTTGTTCGCACAACATGTTCACGATAAAAATACGCAAAGCGATGGGCCGTTTATTCAACTACGTTGCGATACCTTATCGTCGGCTAATTCGCATCGTGAATTGCTCGGTGAAGAAACCAGTGGCTCTGTCAGTATGGGTTACTTGGAATCGGCGGCAGACGGAGTTTTATTTTTGTCCGACATCGAAATGTTGCCCACCAGTGCCCAACAATGCTTGCGTCAGGCTATTGAACAACAAGGCTTTGTGCGAGTCGGGGGAGATGTTCGAGTGCCGTTTCGTGCGCGGCTTATTGCATCTTCGCGTGGTGAGCTTTCAACCCAAGTTAAACAAGGCGTACTCGACCCAGCACTGACTCGATTAATCAGTGCCGAGTCGATTCAAATTAAACCACTGCGTGAACACCTTGAAGACATACCCGCGTTACTGGAAGGTTTCGTCGATTGGCACGTTGAAGAGGAAGGTTTGACCTACCGTCATTTTAGTGTCGGCGCGCAAAACAAACTGCGTAACCTGGACTGGCCAGGGAACCTGCTCGAACTTAAAAATCTGGTGCAGCGTATCCTATTATTAGGTGGTTCGGTATCAATAGAAGCTGCAGAAGTGGGCAATGCGTTGGGCATTGTGGCTAATAGCGATACCATGACATTGTTGCGCTATGATCTACCCTTGCGTGAAGCAAGAGCAGATTTCGAACGGCAGTACTTGATTCGGTGTTTAACCGAAGCACAGGGAAATATTGGCGATCTTGCCAAACATGTGGGCATGGAACGCACACATTTGTATCGCAAGCTGCGTAGTCTGAACATCGATCTCGACAAAGTACGCGAGTAGGTTTCTCCTAGAATGAAAATAATCGTATTGGGTGCCGGACAGGTTGGATCGACTGTGGCACAAAATCTTGCTTCCGAGCAGAACAACGAAGTTACCGTTGTCGATACTAATAAGTCAGTACTCGCGGAGTTAGGCTCACGGCTGGATTTGAACACCGTGGTTGGCTACGCGTCATACCCTGAAGTGCTGCGCCGTGCAGGCGCTGAAGATGCGGACATGATCATCGCCGCAACCGACTCTGATGAAACCAATATAGTCGCGATTCAAATCGCTTACACCTTATTTAAAACCCCGAACAAAATCGCGCGCATACGCTCCACCGACTACTTACGTGAAAAAAATCTGTTCAGCAATAATCATATACCCATCAATGTTCTGGTTAGCCCAGAACAATTGGTAACCGATCATATCCAACGTGTGATCGAACACCCTGGGGCGCTGCAGGTTGTTGACTTTGCCGGTGGGCGAGTTCGCTTAGTGGGTGTCGAAGTACAAAAAGATTCAAATATGGATAACAAGTCGCTTGCACACTTGCCTGAGCTACTTGATGATATTGATATGCGCGTGGTTGCCGTTTATCGGGGTGATAATGCCATCACCCCTGAAGGTCGGTCTGTAATAAAAGCGGAAGACATTGTGTTTTTCTTATCGCAACGCGAGCACACCGCAAAGGTGATGTCGCAGTTTCACGATCAGGCTGGTACGTGTAAGCGGGTCATGATTGCTGGCGGCGGTAACATCGGATTGCAATTAGCCAGAAAGCTGGAAAAGCACTACGACGTTAAAATTATCGAAACCCAGGAAGCGCGTGCCGATTACCTAGCAGAAACCTTACACGAAGCCTTGGTCTTCCATGGCGACGCCGCTGATCAAGACATGTTGATTGATGAAAACATTCAGGACATGGATGTGTTTTGTGCATTGACTAACGATGATGAGGCAAACATCCTGTCCGCCATGCTAGCCAAACGCATGGGCGCAAAGAAAATCATGTCACTTATTAATCGACCCGCCTACGTCGATTTGGTTGAGCGTGGCATTATTGATGTTGCAATCTCACCACAACAAATAACCATTGGTTCTTTGCTGACCCATATTCGTCGTGGTGACGTGGTTGCGGTGCACTCATTGCGAAAAGGCTCGGCTGAGGCACTCGAGGGTATAGCCCATGGTGATAAAGAAACCTCCGTGTTGGTTGGCCGCGAGATCAGCGAAGTTAAGTTGCCCAAAAGCGCGAATATCGGTGTGATAGCGCGTGGCAATGAAGTAATCATAGCCCATCACGACACCGTCATTGAAGCTGAAGACCATCTGATTGTTCTTATCACAGATAAAAGCGAAATAGCAGACGTAGAAAAGTTATTCCAAGTCGGATTCACGTTTGTTTAAGCGCCACTGCTTATGACCATTCAAGTAAAAGCAGTTCAGCGGGTTCTTGGTATTCTCCTCGCGCTCTTTAGTGCGACTATGTTAACCCCAGTTGTTGTGGCACTTATCTATGGCGATGGTGCTATATGGCCGTTCATTCTTGGTTTTTTTACAACCTTCATAACCGGTGTTGTTTTGTTCGCACCGGTGCGTAAACAGGAAACGCAACTGCGATTACGCGATGGTTTTGTCGTGGTGGTTATGTTTTGGGGTGTGTTGGGTGTGTTCGGGTCCTTGCCGTTTATTTTGTATTCTGAACTTAATTTATCCATCGCCGCTGCTATTTTTGAATCCATGTCGGGTTTGACCACAACAGGTGCGACACTGATTGTTGGTTTGGATAATCTGCCGCATTCCATTTTGTTTTATCGCCAGCAAATGCAGTGGCTAGGTGGCATGGGAATCATCGTACTTGCGGTTGCCATTTTACCGATGCTCGGCATTGGTGGCATGCAGCTTTACAGGGCTGAATCGTCGGGGCCCAACAAAGACAAATTGACCCCACGAATAGCGGGTACTGCAAAGGCGTTGTGGTATATCTATTTAGGTCTAACCATTCTTTGTGCATTAGCGTATCTATGGGCCGGCATGTCACCGTTTGATGCCATAGGGCATAGTTTTTCGACAGTAGCCATCGGTGGTTTCTCCACACACGATGCCAGCATTGGTCACTTTAATAGTGTGGCGATAGAAATGATTGCGGTGTTGTTCATGCTTATCTCGGGAGTAAACTTTGCTCTGCACTTTGCTGCGGTAAGATCATCCAGCATAAAAGGGTATTTGGCCGATGAAGAATTTCGGGCATTTATTGGCATGGCTGCGGTGCTTACGCTTATCGCCAGTTTCTATCTCTATTTTACCAATACATCCAACGCAACCGACTCTTTCTTAGATGCGCTGTTCCACGTGGTGTCGATTGGCACTACCACAGGCTTTACCTCGGAAGAGTATTTTAAATGGCCTGGTTTCTTACCGGTGTTACTTTTGTTTGCCAGTTTTGTGGGTGGTTGCGCTGGTTCGACTGGCGGTGGTATGAAAGTTATACGCGTGTTGTTACTGGTAAAGCAAGGTCAACGCGAACTTCGTTTGTTACTGCACCCTAACGCAACCATTAAAGTAAAGGTGGGTGGACGCCCTGTGCCGAATAAGGTCATTGATGTTGTTTGGGGGTTTTTCGCGGCATACTTATTTCTGTGTGTTGTTATGCTATTGCTGCTTATGGCCGCAGGCCATGATCAGGAGACCGCGTTCTCCGCGGTTATTGCCTGTTTGAATAATTTAGGTCCAGGGCTTGGCGAGGTTGCCGCAAACTACGCAGGCTTAGAGGACTTTTCGCTCGTAGTACTTAGCTTTGCCATGTTGTTTGGGCGTTTGGAAATCTTTACTTTGCTTCTGCTTTTCACGCCGGCGTTTTGGAAGAAATAAATTCAAAATGGAATGCGCGCTATGCTTACGCAAGTAAGCAGTTGCCAGAACCTGCGCAAGTGTTGGTGCGGGGTAGTCAGTTCATTCCGTCCCGCGGCATCGCCATCGATATCGCCTGTGGTTTGGGTGGTAACGCATTTTATTTGTTAAACCGTGGACTAACAGTTTTCGCTTGGGATATCAGTGAAACGGCCATAGATTCCATTAATAAGCGCAAGAGCGCCGTGCTTGCTGACGTTAGGGATGTCACGGTTCAGCCACCATTGCCGCAAAGCGCCGATCTCATTGTAGTGAGCCGGTTTCTTGATCGCGGCTTGTGTGCTCACTTAAGCGATGCACTTCGTCCCAACGGGATTTTGTTTTATCAAACCTTTACTGCTGGCTTATCGAACCCGGACTACATGTTAAAGCCAAATGAATTACCTGATCTGTTTGCATCGCTTACGCCTTGCTATTGTGATGAATCGGCCGTTAATGAGAAGGGTTTTGCCCAAGCGCAGTTTATTGGTCGTAAGGAAGTTTTATGAGTCAGATAGAAACGTTTGAAGCCATGTTAAGCCGGGGGCAAGACAGCGAAATGTTGCGCTATACCCTGGGCAATGCCTATTACAAAGAGAAACGCTACACCGAGGCCGCTGAACACCTGAAAAAGGCCGTGGAAATGAAGCCTGATTATTCAACAGCATGGAAAGTGCTTGGTCGTGTGTTAGCCGACGCTGGCCAATTTGATTCTGCGTTGCAGGCATTTGACGCAGGCTTGGGTGCAGCGAAAGCTAATGGTGATAAGCAAGTCGAAAAAGAAATTACGGTGTTTCGCAAACGCGCGGTAAAACAAATGGACGCTAACGGACGTTAAGGTGGCCATTCCCCTTTCTCCAAGCACGTGGCCAAGTTGGATGACAGTTGGCTTGCTTACCCTGTTACGCTGGTTGCCACGTCCAGTGCGCAATGGCTTAGCTAATGGGATTGCACGGGTTTCCGCGAAACGCGATACCTCAACTAATCGGGCGGTGCGCATTAACCTTGAGGCCTGCTTTCCTCAATTCGACGAGTCTATAAGGCAGGCCATATTAGAGCGCTACATTGCACTGCACTTACAATCATATATGTTGTTGCCACGCAACTGGTGGGGCAGCGATAAAACCATCATCGATACAGCTCGCCTACATAACAAACATTATCTTGATACTGCGCTCGCCACCAAGCGCCCGGTGGTTTTATTGGTTACACACTCCGCGGGGCTGGATGCTGGCTTGTTGGCTTTATCCCCAAACTACCCGCTACAAGGTATCTACAACCCAATTAAAAACCCCGTACTTGATTACCTGGTGCTGCGTGGTCGTAATCGATTTGGCGCGAAACCACTTTCCCGGGGCAGTGGATTTCGGCAACTCATTAAGGGATTACATGAAGGTCAGTTGATGTGCTACTTGTGCGATGAAGATTATGGTGCTGATGGCTCTGTCTTTGCGCCGTTTTTCTCCCATCAAAAAGCGACCTTAGCCATGTTACCGCGTTTGGTTTCTAAAACTAATGCCTTGGTTGTGCCTATGATTGCACACCATGACTCCGATGATGATGGTGTTGATGTACATTTGTTCGAAGCTTTGCAGAACTACCCCACGGGTGATGCTGTAACGGATGCCACAACCATGAACGAGGCGATTGCTAGTACTATTCGCTTACAACCTGCGCAGTTCACTTGGAAGTTGCGTATCTTTAAAACCAGTCCGCACGGTTTGGAATCGCGCTACACCCAAGTAACACGCGGTGATATTCAAATCGATGATTTATGAACAACGCCAAGCGCTTTTCGCAAATTACCGTCGCAGTCGTCAAGTAAACGCAAAGCATCGTCGTGACTTAAGTCCTTGCAAATTAAAGCCGCTAACTTGACCCAACCTTTCGCTTGTACCAATGCCTCTTTGGCAATGCTGTCATCGACATCTGGCACAACTGTTTGTAGCATGCGTAAACGACGCTGATCAAGCTTTGTGTTGCTTGCGGCCATGTCTACCATCAAGTTACCGTAGGTTCGGTTGAGCCGAATCATCAGTAAGGTGCTGAACATATTCAAGGCAATTTTTTGTGCGGTGCCGGCTGCCATGCGGGTGGAGCCTGCAAGAATTTCTTCGCCGCTGTTTAACAATATGGGGTGATCGCTTGCCTGTAGTAACGGGGTATCAGCATTGTTGGCCATACCAATGGTTAAGGCGCCTTGTTTGCGCGCGCTCTTAACCCATGCGAGTGTCCATGCAGAGCTGCCACTGGCAGCAATGCCCAGTATAACGTCGTGCTTACCAATTTTATTTGCGCTAACTTCTCGTTCAGCATTCGCAGAATCGTCTTCAACGCCTTCAATGCTACTGAGTAGGGCTTGTTCGCCACCGGCGATACTTAAAACCAATCGTTCAGCTGGCCAACCATAAGTAGGCCACAGCTCAGCGCCATCTTGCACTGCCAGTCGGCCCGATGCGCCAGCGCCAAGCATGATCAGTCGACCAGCTTCATTGCGTAAGCGCTCAGCGGCCGCATCCACCGCCAGGCT
This sequence comes from uncultured Granulosicoccaceae bacterium, assembly GCA_938035945.1. Classification (GTDB taxonomy): domain Bacteria; phylum Pseudomonadota; class Gammaproteobacteria; order Granulosicoccales; family Granulosicoccaceae; genus Granulosicoccus. The sequence goes on along the minus strand of CALHOU010000018.1, from coordinate 7,302 downwards.
TAAAACCGGAATGGCCGCTTTTGCAGCCGCTGCAGCCTGGGTCTGGCTTGCAGATAAGCTGTCTAGAATGGATTCGTTGTCGCGCAGTTCCAGGTCAAGCAATGCTTGGTTGATGTGTTCAGTTTGTTTGAACCTTGTATCGTTGCTCATTAGAATACTTCGCGACTGAAAATCACCAAATGATCAAGGTTTAAGCGCACACCGAATTCCTCACCTATGTTGTGGTTATGATGTGATGGTGCCAAGCAAAGCAGGCGAGTGCTGCCTGGCATGCGCAGGGTGTACAAATGCCCCGCGCCCCTAAAGTCTTTTGCAATAACCGTGGCTTTAGTGCGCGAGTTGTCGTCGTGAATGATGTCGTCTGGCCGCACCAGCAATTCGATTTGCGTGCCGGCACTGAATTGCTCTGATAGTTCGCCCTGAATAATGCCAAGCTCGGTTTGGATTTGATTGTTCTCTAGCGTATTACCGCAAACAAAAACCCCTTCGCCGATAAAGTCTGCAACAAACCGATCAGCAGGTGTGTGATATAAATCAAACGCATTATCCCATTGACGTAAGCTGCCTTCGTTTATAACACCTATGTGGTCAGCAATTGCAAATGCCTCATATTGATCGTGGGTGACGAGTATGGCGGTGATGCCATCACGCTTAAGAATTTCACGCACTTCATGTGCAAGCTGCACCCGACGCTCGGTGTCCTGAGAGCTGAACGGTTCATCGAGTAGTAACACGGGTGGGCGTGGTGCCATTGCTCTGATCAACGCAATGCGTTGTTGCTGACCGCCAGATAATTCGTGTGGGTAACTGTTGGCATAGTCGCGCATGGCGACCAGCTCGAGTAGCTCATCCACGCGGTGATTGATCTCTTTTCTCGTGGCATTGCGCATCCCGAAGCCAATATTCTTGCGCACGGTCATGTGCGGAAACAGGGCTAAATCCTGGAATACCATGCCAATATGCCGCTCCTCGGGCTTGGCTTCGCAGTTCTTCCCACAAATCTCTTTTCCGGCAATCAGCACACGGCCGCTGGTGGGGGCCTGAAAGCCTGCAATGGTGCGCAGCATGGTTGTCTTGCCGCAGCCACTGGGACCCAGCAAACAGCCAATTTCACCCTCTGCCAATGAGAAGGACATGTCCTTGACGATGTGCTGATCTCCCAGATGCACATTGATCCGGTCAATTTCGAGCTGATGTGTCATTCCTGAATGATACCCGACTACACTGTATTCATGCATTTGTGTTCCCCAGAACTGATCACTGAAACAGTGAAAGAGACCGCAACTACCGTGTTGCAGCAGCTAGGCGATGGTGAGCTGGGTATGGCGCATGTGGCGGCCGCCTTCGCCTACAGTCCCTATCTTATGCAAACCTGTCAGCGCTATCCTGATCAGTTGCCACGGTTGCATCGCTCGGGTGCGTTGCTGGCGCAGGCAAGCTTGCCAAGCAAGGCCGATCACGTGCGCAGAATCGAATCAGTCGCGAGCTCAGCTACCGAGAGGTTTGAGCAACAGCTCGAGCAGTTAAGGCGATTTCGTCATGAAGAGATGTTGCGCATTATCTGGCGAGATCTTGTCGGTGTGGCCTCGGTTGATGAGACGCTGATGGGCCTGTCGACGATGGCGGATGCGTGTATCGAACTGGCTTCGCAATGGGCGCATGAATCTGTGTCTGAACGCTACGGCACAGCGGTCGATGCAGACGGCCAAGCGATGCGCATGATGGTGTTAGGCATGGGCAAACTCGGTGGGCAAGAACTGAACGTCAGTTCCGATATCGATCTTATCTATATTTACCCACGTGCCGGCCACAGCGATGGTGAGACCTCTATCGACAATGAAGCTTACTTTCGTCGCGTCGCTCAATACTTGTCGCAGCTGCTTGGTAACGTTACCAGTGATGGTTTTGTTTTTCGTGTTGATACGCGTTTAAGGCCCTTTGGTGAAAGTGGCCCGTTGGTGATGAATCTTAATGCTCTAGAGCAGTATTATTTAACCCAAGGTAGAGATTGGGAGCGTTACGCAATGATCAAGGCGCGACCTATTGTCGGGGATGCTGATGCCATTGAGCAACTTAACGACTTGCTCAAGCCCTTTGTTTTTCGTCGGTACCTGGACTACAGCGCCATTGATGCTCTGCGTGATTTAAAACGTAAAATCGCCTTGTCCGTTAAACAAAAGAGCTTGCATAACAACGTGAAGCTCGGTTTAGGTGGTATACGCGAAATAGAATTTATCGGACAAGCTTTTCAACTTGTGCGCGGTGGCCGTGAAGAGCAATTGCATGTGCGCCCGATTAAAAAAGTATTGCAGTGTTTGCAGCAATTGCAGCTAATGTCCGCCGATGACGTTAGCACGCTATGTAGGGCCTATGATTTCCTACGCCGAGTTGAAAACGCGCTGCAATGTATGCGTGACCAACAAGTCCACAGTTTGCCCACAGACAGTACCGACAAATTACGTTTGCAATGCATGCTAGGTTTTAATGATTGGGACAGTTTCGAATCCACCTTAGATCAGCATCGCGACGCTGTATCTGATCGCTTTAATGCGTTGTTTTCCGATTGGGACACCAATGCTGAAGATGACACAGCTGATGAAACAGCGAGCATTGTCTGGGCTGTATTAAGTTCACCTGAAGCGCAAAGCGGTGCTGCTGAAGAGGCCATCAGTTCTTTAGGTATAGAGCCGAGCGATGAGTTAATGGAGAGTTTGGCCAGTTTAACCCGTGGTGGTTTCTATCAACGTTTAACCTCACGTGCGCAAGAGCGTGTTGATCGCATATTGCCGCTGCTAATCGATGCAACCATGGGGCAAAGTAACCCATCGGATGCGCTGATGCGGTGTTTGCATTTAGTGCGCGCCGTCGCTGGGCGCAGCGGGTATTTACAAATACTGATAGAGCGGCCACCGGCATTGCATCGATTGGTTAGCTTGTTCGCTAAGAGCGCCTGGGTGTCAACCTTCGTTACCCGCCACCCGATTGTTATTGATGAACTATTGCGTGACAACGACAGTAGCTCACTGCCCGATCGAGCGGCGCTGTTGGCTGATGCAATGCATGAAGCGAATCGATTAAAAGATCAAGAGCTGGATGAGCAAATGGATGCCATGCGGCAATTCCAGCACACCCGTGAGCTTCGTGTCGCTGCCGCCGAGTTAACAGAAGACCTACCGCTTATGCGGGTCAGCGACCAACTGACTTGGTTGGCAGAAGCCGTGATCGCAGCTGTGGTGTTTCTAGTAGAGCAAACACTAACCGTGCGCCACGGCAGACCAAAATGTGTTGTCGATGATCATGTCCAATATCCAGAACTTGGTGTTGTCGCCTACGGCAAACTTGGTGGGATAGAGCTTGGCTACGGGTCTGATCTTGATGTGGTTTTTTTACACAACAGCGCGGGTAAGCAGCAAGAGACAGATGGAGAAAAACCCATTGAAAACGGATTGTTCTACGCACGCTTAGCACAGAAAGTGGTGCACTTTATGTCTACACATACGCCGGCTGGTATTCTTTACGATATCGACTTACGCCTGCGTCCCAATGGTCAGTCAGGTGTATTGGTAACAGGCTTTGATGCCTTCGCGCAGTATCAGCTAAAACAAGCATGGACTTGGGAGCACCAGGCACTGGTTCGTGCCAGATTGATTTTCGGTGGGCCACCTGTCGCGGCACGATTTACTCAGATTCGCGCTGACGTTTTAGGGCAAACCCGAGACCGCCAGCAATTGGCTAAAGACGTTCTGGATATGCGTGCGCGGATGCGCAGTAATTTGGAACAGGGCGGGGAAGGCAAGATTCACTTGAAGAATGACGCAGGTGGTGTCGCCGATGTCGAGTTTATGGTTCAATATCTCGTCCTCAGTTATGCGGCCGTGCACCACGAACTGCTCGAATACCCTGATAATATTCGCGTGCTGGAAGTGGCAGCAAACTGCGGGCTAATTGATGGTGATGAATGTGAGCTGTTAAAGCAACATTATCTGTCGTTACGCAGTTATATTCATCGCCAGTCATTACAACAAGAACCATCGATAGTAGCTCTCTCAGATGAGTTAGCGACTATAAAGAATCAAATTACCCAGATCTGGAATCGGCTTTTTCAACTATGAAACAAACCAAACAACAAGCAGTCATTGAAGTGACTAAAGATCAATTGCCGATGCATTGTCCGGCACCGGGGTCGGCCCTGTGGGATTCGCATCCTCGCGTTTTTATCCCACTTGACGATACACCAGAAGCATCATGTTCATATTGTGGCACCGTTTATAAACTGGTTGATCACAAAGATGGCTCAGCAAGCTCGAACTAAAAACGTGCATTGGCAGCACCGTGACCATGCGGTGCCGACATTTGATGAACGGATGTTCGACGATCAATGGCTTGATCAACAGGGCTATATTGTCAACAGTGCAAGCGCTGGTAGAGGAGCATCAATGTTCCTCAACATCGACAACACGGAATTGGTTTTAAGGCATTACCGCCGCGGTGGCATGGTTCGTTCGTTCAGCGAAAAATATTATCTCTGGCAAGGTTTGCAGCGCACGCGCGCATGGCGTGAGTTTGCGGTACTCGTCCAGCTAGAATCGCAAAATTTACCCGCTCCCAAACCCTATGCGTGCCAGGTTGAGCGTCGTGGTATGCGCTACAGCGCGTCACTTATCACTTATTACCTTCCTGGTATGACCTTAGCCGAAAGTATGTGCACAACTACACTCGGTTACAGCTCTTGGCATGCGATTGGGGCTAGTATCAGGCAGTTTCACGCGCTTGGCGTCGATCATGCTGACCTGAACGCGCACAATATTTTGCTCGATGGGGACAATGTATTCCTGATCGATTTTGATCGTGCTGTGATCAGATCCACATCTCGTCAAGATCGATTCGACAAAAATCTTAGTCGCTTGAAACGTTCGTTGAATAAGATCGATAGTAGCGGACCTGCTTTCTATAATGACGACTGTTGGGCATCGCTTTATAACGGTTATATGCAAACATAGGAGATGGCTATGATCACCAAGTCAGGCAAAGGTTTACTGTTGGCTTGCTCCATGGTACTGGTAACGGGATGTATAAAAATTCAAGTCAAGCCCAAAGATGTAGTCAGTGACACCGTATCTGCCGGTAAAGATTTATACACTACCATTAAGCGGAAAAATAACGGTACTGAAGAACGTGTGTACACGCACACGCTTAGCTTTGATGCTGACTCCACCGAACAAGAGCTAGGTACAGCTTGTATGGACCACTTAACAGCAACCGTTGAGAATGCGTCTGAAAAGGACGCACAAATTCTTGAAGCCGGCACGGAGGTCATACGTTTGGAAGATGGAAATAAAATGAAATGCACTATGCGTGTTGTTCTCTAAATTTTAGTTGTCGCTGAGCTGGTTATGGAAGCCTTAGCGACATTTGCGCTCGACATACTTGGTGAAGTTGCTGGCGGGCGTGGTGGCTCAGTAAACGACCTGCCGCGCTACACGCTTGGACTCATCATTTGGGGTGTAATGCTCACCGGTGCCTTGAATGCCAGGCGCCGCACTGCACTATTACGCGATACGCTTTTGATAGCCGGCTTTGTAGTTGGATTCGCTCGCGATTTTTTCATGCTTGTTGTAACCGTACTGGGCCTTAACAATATTGTCTCAGCCGACATTCTTGCTTTATTCCTACCACCCATCGACAACATGCTCATGCTGGTAACGCGCGCGGTAATCGCTGCTGCGTTTTTGCATTACTTTGTAAGACCCAGTTATATCTCCAGAAACTTCTTTATCCTTACCTTAGGTGTGTGTGCGGTGATGTATTTTGTCATTGCACATGGATGGTGGAATGCCGTTCGTGCTGATTCGGCGATGCAATTTGAACAACATTGGGCTGTGTGGTTTATTCATTATTTTGGTGCTTCGTTTATTCTTGTATCTATTATTCTGGTTTTACAGCAGCGCAGCCGGATCCGAATAATCGTGGCGATTACGTTTACCATGTATTTTGCCAATCACGTATTGATGTTATTTAACCTGCATACCGGCCAGCTGTGGGAAATGGTTTTTCTACCGCTAAGAAATAACTTGGAACTGTGGGCAACGCCTATATTTGGGTTTGTATACTGGCGTGAACAGCGCGATCAACACGAACAGCTACAAGCTGAAATCAAACAAACCGAACGCCTGGAATTAATCGGGCAACTCTCGGCCGGTGTATCGCACGATTTTAAAAATCATTTACAAGTCATTCGTGGCTACGCTGAACTTGCGCAAATTCAGCGCGACCAACCCGAGAAGGTGGAAGAATGTATAAGTGAAATATCGGATACGGTTGATCGCTCGGTAGCATTGGTTAACCAATTATTGGCATTCAGTCGGCGCGATACCGTTGAAAAAGACGTAAGTGTTAATTTGAACGATGTTGTTACTGATCTAACGCCAATGCTGTCACAGCTACTCGGCCCAACTTATCAATTGAAGTTTCATCTGGATGCGAGTTCGCCCACTATAAAGTTTGAAACCACCGAATTAGAACAGGTGATAGTGAATCTGGTGGTTAACGCCCGAGATGCGATGCCAGATGGTGGCACGATCAGGTTCATCACGCGCGACAAGATTGACGAAGAAACTGTGCAACTGAGTATTTCTGATTCCGGTGCCGGCATGACCCAAGGGACTATGCAACGAGCATTCGAACCTTTTTATACGACAAAGCCTGTCGGTGAAGGAACAGGTCTTGGACTTTCCACCGTTTATGGCGTGGTGAAAAAACACAGCGGCACCATTGATATCAACAGCCGCTTAAACGCTGGAACGACTATCAGCGTGAATTTTCTTGCGGCCACAACCAAAGTGAATCTACAAGATCAGCATGATGGTCTGGCCGTGCTAGGTGGGAGCGAACATATCCTAATTGCTGAAGATGATAGTTCAGTGCGCAACTTAGTGGTTGAGTTGCTGACCAAAGCAGGTTATACCGTTTATGAGGCGCACGATGGGTACCAAGCGCAGGAGCTGGCGCAACAACATCAGAAATCAATTGATTTGATGCTCTTTGATGTAGCCATGCCGAAAATGAACGGCTACCTTGCTTATGAATCAATCGTGTCGATCTTGCCGGGGGTTCCGGTTGCCTTCATGTCTGCCGATACCAGTCGGGTGAAGGGCTCTGAGACGAGCTACCCGCATTTGGCTAAGCCATTCACACGCTCAGCGTTGCTACGTTATGTAAGGGAACAACTAACATGAAAAATTTATCGACCGTTTTTTTGATCGATGACGACCCTGGTGTGAGAAAAATGCTGGAAATGTCATT